>NZ_JBVHQM010000025.1:0-127381 GCF_055567415.1 Streptomyces sp. NPDC026575 | reverse complement strand
AAACGCCCGGTTACATTCCGAACCCGGAAGCTAAGCCTTTCAGCGCCGATGGTACTGCAGGGGGGACCCTGTGGGAGAGTAGGACGCCGCCGAACAATCTTTCAAGGACCCTTGGTCCCAGCGTTCATGCTGGGACCAAGGGTCCTTTTTTGTTTTGCCGAAGCGCGCCGAACTGGTCGGTGCGCGAGAATGAATGCAGTACCGAAGACAGGAGTCACGTCGATGTCCACCAACTCTTCCGACGATCGTTCGGAGCGCCGTCCGCAGCGGCGCGACGACGGTGACCGCGGTGGTTTCCGGCGTGATGACCGGGGGCCGCGTCGCGACAGCCGCGACGGTGACCGCGGTGACCGCGGCGGCTTCCGACGTGATGAGCGTGGTGGCGGGCGCGGTGGGTTCCGCCGCGATGACCGTGACCGTCCCGCCGGCGGCGACCGCGGGGGTTTCCGCGGCGGTGACCGCCGTGACGACCGGCCGCGTGGCCCGCGTCGTGACGATGAGCGTGGCGGCGGGTTCCGGCGCGACGAGCGCGGTGCGGACCGTCCGGGCTTCCGCCGTGACGACCGGCGCGATGACCGCCGCGACGACCGTGGCGGTGACCGTGGCGGGTTCCGTCGTGATGACCGGCGTGATGAGCGTCGGGACGACCGTGGCGGTGACCGCGGTGGGTTCCGGCGCGATGATCGCGGTGGCGACCGCCGTGATGACCGTGGTGGCTTCCGGCGGGACGACCGTTCCTCCGGTGGTGACCGCGGTGGGTTCCGCGGCGGCGAGCGCGGTGGGGACCGTCCGGGCTTCCGCCGTGACGACCGGCGCGATGACCGTGGCGGTGACCGTGGCGGGTTCCGTCGGGACGATCGTCGTGATGAGCGGCGTGATGACCGTGGTGGGGACCGTCCTTCGTACCGTCGGGACGAGCGCCGGGATGACCGGCGTGATGACCGTGGTGGCGACCGCGGTGGGTTCCGGCGCGATGATCGCGGTGGCGACCGCGGTGGTTTCCGGCGTGATGACCGGGGCGGGGATCGTCAGGGCTTCCGTCGTGACGACCGGCGCGATGACCGTCGGGACGACCGTGGCGGTGACCGCGGTGGGTTCCGTCGTGATGACCGGGGGCCGCGGCGGGACGACCGCGGTGGGTTCCGGCGGGACGACGAGCGCGGTGGGCGTCGGCCGTACGGCGGTGGCCGGGGTCGGGACGATCGCCGGGATGACCGGCGGGACCGGGACCGGGAGCCGATCAAGCGGCTGCCCATTCCGGAGGACGTCACCGGTGACGAGATCGACAAGGACGTCCGGCAGGAGCTGCTGAGCCTGCCGAAGACGCTCGCCGACGACGTCGCCAAGAACCTGGTGATGGTCGCGAAGCTGCTGGACGAGGACCCGGAGCAGGCGTACGGGTACTCGCGGGTGGCGCTGCGGCTGGCGTCCCGGGTCGCGGCGGTGCGTGAGGCTGCGGGCTTCGCGGCGTACGCGGTCGGCAAGTACAGCGAGGCGCTGGCGGAGTTCCGGGCGGCGCGGCGGATGACCGGCGGTGTCGACCTGTGGCCGGTCATGGCGGACTGCGAGCGCGGGATGGGCCGGCCGGAGAAGGCGCTGGCGATGGCCGGTGAGCCCGAGGTGCAGAAGCTGGACCGGGCCGGGCAGGTCGAGATGCGGCTGGTCGCGGCGGGTGCCCGTAAGGACATGGGGCAGGCGGACGCCGCGGTGGTGACGCTGCAGAGCCCGGAGCTGGCGTCGAGCGCCGTCCACCCGTGGACCGCGCGGCTGCGGTACGCGTACGCGGACGCGCTGCTGGAGGTCGGCCGCGAGGACGAGGCGCGTGACTGGTTCGCCAGGGCGCTGGAGGCCGACCAGGGCGGTACGACGGACGCCTCGGACCGGCTCGCCGAGCTGGACGGGGTGGAGTTCACCGACGTGCTGGAGGAGTCCGGCGAGGCGGCGGAGAGCGACGACGCCGGCGCGGACTCCGGTGAGCGGCCCGACAAGGGCTGACCCGGCACGGGCTGACCCGGCACGGACCGGGCCGATGCCGGCTCGGGCCGTGTGAGCGGCGGAATGCAGGAAGGGCGGGATCCCGGTGGGGTCCCGCCCTTCGGCGTTTGCGGGGGAGGGGTCAGGGGGCGTAGGGGGCGAGGGGGTTGCGGAGGGTGCCGATCAGCTGGAGGGCGCCGGCGGGGTCCTGGAGGTCGACCATCTGCTGGTTGTTGCGCAGCTGGAGGCGGTTGAGGCAGGAGAGGGCGAACTCCTCGGCGAACATGTCGTACCGGTCGAACTTGTCGGCGAGGTGCGGGTGGGACTCCTGGTAGTCGGCGACGCAGCCGGCGACCGTGCGCCAGAAGGTCTCCTCGTCGAGGACGCCGAGGGCGTCGAGGGTGCCGCTGAGGAAGCGGAAGAAGCAGTCGAAGACGTCCGTGAAGATCGACAGGAGCTTCTTGTCCTCGGGGACGTCGGCGCGGATGCGTTCGACGGTGGGGGGCAGGACCGCGTCGGGGTCCATGACGGCGATCTCTTCGGCGATGTCCTTGAAGATGACGCGGGCCACCGCGCCGTCCTCGACGACCAGGATGGCGTTCTCGCCGTGCGGCATGAAGACCAGGTCGTAGGCGTAGAAGGCGTGCAGGACGGGGGTCAGGTACGCGTCGAGGTAGCGGCGGAGCCAGACGGCGGGCGCCAGGCCGGATTCCTTGATCAGGGCGGCGGCGAAGGAGTCGCCGTCGCGGTCGGTGTGCAGCAGGGAGGCCATGGTGGCCAGGCGCTGGCCCGGTTCCAGGGTGGGGACGGGGCTCTCGCGCCACAGGGCGGCCAGCATCTTCAGGTACGGGGAGCCCTTGTCGGTGGCCGCCTCGTACTGGCGGTGGCGGTAGCCGATCGCGGCGCGCTCGCGGATGATCGAGAAGCGGGCGGCCCGGAGGGTGTCGTCGGCGGCGATCAGGCGGGCGAGCCAGTCGTTGATGGCCGGGGTGGCCTCCATGTACGAGGCGGACAGGCCGCGCATGAAGCCCATGTTGAGGACCGAGAGCGCCGTTTTGACGTAGTGCTTGGCGGGCGCGGTGGTGTTGAAGAAGGTCCGGATGGACTGTTGGGCGAGGTAGTCGTCGTCGCCTGGGCCCAGGCAGACCAGGTGCCGCTGGGCGACCTCCGCGGCGAAGGTGACGGACAGCTTGTTCCACCACTGCCAGGGGTGGGTGGGGAGGAGGTAGTAGTCGTCGGGGTCCAGGCCGAGGGCGGTGAGGGTGGCGCGGAAGCGGTCGCGGGTGGCCTCGCCGAGTTCGTCGCGGACCAGCGCGTCGTAGTCGAGGCCGGCGCCCGCGGTGAACGTGGCGTTCTCGCGGC
Source organism: Streptomyces sp. NPDC026575 (assembly GCF_055567415.1). Taxonomy (NCBI): domain Bacteria; kingdom Bacillati; phylum Actinomycetota; class Actinomycetes; order Kitasatosporales; family Streptomycetaceae; genus Streptomyces; species Streptomyces sp. NPDC026575. The sequence goes on along the minus strand of NZ_JBVHQM010000025.1, from coordinate 124,045 downwards.
GGGCGGCGAGCCAGATCAGCCGGACGGGGGCCGCGGCCTCGGGGGCGTAGGCGTGGTACTCGTGGATGCCGAAGCCGAGGCGGCCGTTGTTGGCGACGAAGCAGGGGTGGCCCTCGGTCATGCCGGTCTCGACGGCCTGGAAGCCGGACGCGGCGAGCTCGGTGGCGGTGGGCCGGTCGGCGGCGAGCTTGTAGGCGGTGCCGGAGAGGGTGGAGCTGATCTCCTCCAGGTAGACCGGGAGGATCTGTGCGCCGAGCCCCAGGGCGTCGCGGTGTTCGAGGAAGAACTCCATGGCGTCCAGGGGGAGTTCGACGTGGCCGCGGTGGCGGGTGATGCTGTCGGGGTCGATCTGCCAGTGGTCGAGGGCCTGTCTGCGGGCGGTGAAGCGGTATTCGGTGGCGCCGTCGTCGCTGCGCAGGCAGTAGTGGCCGTCGTGGGGCAGGCGCTTGGGGGTGAGCAGCCGTTCATGGGCGAACTCGGCGAGGGCCTTGCGTATCAGCAGGCGGTTGGCGCGGGCCCACAGTGCGGGGGTGAGGTGGGCGACGGCGTCCTGGGCGGTCGGCCGGGTGCCGGCGGTCATCGGTGGTCTCCTTGGGCGGCCAGGAACTGGTCGCGGGTGCAGGTGCTGAGGCAGGCGTCTTTGGAGGGGAGCGAGACGGTGCGCCGGAGCTCGAATCCGACGGCCTTGTTGAGGGCGTGGACGGCGGTGTTGCGGGCGTCCGGCTCGACGACGACGCGGCGGGTGGCCGGGTCGGCGAAGAGCATCTCCATGACGGTGGTGAGCACGGTGAGGGTGAAGCCGTGCAGGGGGGTGGCGGTGGGGGCGGTGAGGAAGTGCATGCCGATGTCGCCGGGCCGGGCGGCGTGGATGCCGACCAGTTCGCGGTGGGCGGGGTCGTAGCGCTCCATCAGGAAGGCCGGGGTGCCGTTGTGCAGGCCGAGGAAGGCGTCGTGGAAGGGGTCGGCGGCGAGCCGTGTGAACTCCTTCTCGACGTCCGCCAGGTCGCAGTCCTGCATCAGCCAGAAGACGGCCTTGGGGTGGGTGACCCAGCCGTGCAGCAGCTCGGCGTCGGCGGGCGGGTCGACCGGGCGCAGGGAGAACTCCCCGAGTACGGGGTCGGTGCGGGTGAAGAGGGGGGCCTCGCTCATGCGGGGATCTCCAGGGGGTGGAGCGGGCCGGCCGGGGCGGCGAACTCCTGGAAGGCGATGGCCTTTTCGACCGGGTAGTACTCGCGGCCGAGCAGCTCGCGGATGATGCACGAGTTGCGGTACGCGGCCATGCCGAGGTCGGGCGTGACGAAGCCGTGCGTGTGCAGCTCGGCGTTCTGCACGAAGATGCCGTGGCCGGTGGTGTCGATGCTGTAGTTGCGGGCCACGTCGTAGCGGCCGGCGTCGTCCCAGGCGATGCGGTCGCGGACCGGGGTGAGGAAGTCCGGTACGCGGTATTGGTAGCCGGTGGCGAGGATCAGCCCCTGGGTGTCGAGGACGAAGCCGGTGCCCTGCTCCTCCTGGCGCAGGCCCAGGGTGTAGGTGCCGGTGGTCTCGTCGTAACGCGCCTGGTCCAGGGCGGTGTTGGTCAGCAGGCGGGTGGGGACCGGGCCGGCGAGGTTCTTCTGGTAGAGCAGATCGAAGATGTCGTTGATCAGGGCGGAGTCGATGCCCTTGTAGAGGTGTTTCTGGGTGGTGGCCAGGCGGTCGCGGGTGGCCTGGGGGAGGGCGTGGAAGTAGTCCACGTACTCCGGGGAGGTCATCTCCAGTGTGAGCTTGGTGTATTCGAGGGGGAAGAAGCGGGGGGAGCGGGTGGCCCAGGTCAGGTGGTAGCCGTGGCTGTCGATGTCCTGGAGGAGGTCGAAGTAGATCTCGGCGGCGCTCTGGCCGCTGCCGATGAGGGTGAGGGAGTCCTTGGCCTGGAGGGCGGCCTTGGCGTCCAGGTAGTCGGCGTTGTGCAGCAGATCGCCGCCCAGGCCCCGGCATGCCTCGGGGAGGTGTGGCGGGGTGCCGGTGCCCAGGACGAGCTTGCGGGCGCGGTGGGTGGTGCGTTCGCCGGTGGGCAGGTGCTCGGCGTGGACGACGTACAGCTCTTCGCGGGCGTCGTACTCGACGGTGGTGACCTGGTGGGCGAAGCGGACGGAGTCGAGTTTGCCGGCGGCCCAGCGGCAGTAGTCGTTGAACTCGGCGCGCAGCGGGAAGAAGCTCTCGCGGATGTAGAAGGGGTAGATCCGCCCGGATTCCTTGAGGTAGTTCAGGAACGAGAAGGGCGAGGTGGGGTCGGCGAGGGTGACCAGGTCGGCCATGAAGGGCACTTGGAGATGGCTGCTGTCGAGCAGCATGCCGGGGTGCCATGCGAAGGACGCCTTGTTGTCCAGGAACAGGCCGTCGAGTCCGTCGATGGGCTCGGTCAGGCAGGCCAGGCCCAGGTTGAAGGGGCCGAGGCCGATGGCGATGAAGTCGTAAGGGGCGGACACAGGGGGTCTCCGAGGGGGTGGGCTTGGGAGGTCAGCGCGCGCTGAGCGCCGGCCGGGGCTGCTCGGCGAGGAAGCTGCCGGCGTGCTCGGCGATCAGGTCGAGGACGGTGGCGATGTCGTCGAGCGTGGTCTCCGGGTTGAGCAGGGTGAACTTGAGGTAGTGGCGTCCGTCGACCTTGGTGCCCGCGACGATCGCGTCGCCGGAGGCGAACAGGGCGTCCCGGGCGTGCAGATTGACCCGGTCGGCGAGTTCGGGGTCCGGGTCGGTGCCGGGGAGGTAGCGGAAGACCAGGGTGCTGAGCCGGGGTTCGACGACGACGTCGAAGCGGGGGTCGTCGTGGAGGAGTTTCCAGGCGTCCGCGGCGCGGTCGATCACCTCGTCGAAGAGTTCGCCGAGGGACCGGGCGCCCATGATGCGCAGGGTGAGCCAGAGTTTCAAGGCGTCGAAGCGGCGGGTGGTCTGGATCGACTTGTCGACCTGGTTGGGGATGCGCTGCTCGGTCATCCGGCGCGGGTTGAGGTAGTCCGCGTGGTAGGTGACATGGCGCAGGGTCGCGCGGTCGCGGACCAGGACGGCGCTCGAACTGACCGGCTGGAAGAAGGACTTGTGGTAGTCGACGGTCACCGAGTCGGCCCGCTCGATGCCGTTCAGCAGCTCGCGGCGGCGGGAGACCAGCAGGCCGCAGCCGTAGGCGGCGTCGACGTGCAGCCAGGCGTCGTACCGGTCGCACAGCCCGGCGATCTCGGGGAGCGGGTCGATGGAGCCGAAGTCGGTGGTGCCGGCGGTCGCGACGACGGCCATGGGTATCAGCCCGTCGCGCCGGCAGCGCGCCAGCTCGTCGGCCAGGTCGGCGGTGCGCATCCGCTTGTCGGCGTCGGCGGGGACGGCGATGACGGCCTCCGCGCCCATGCCGAGCAGGGTGGCGGCCTTGCGGATGCTGAAGTGGCTGCACTCGGAGGTGAGGATGCGCAGCCGGGGCAGTACGTCGGTGAGCCGGGCGTCGGGGCCGCCCCCGGCCAGTTCCCGGCGGCAGACCTCGTCGCGGGCGAGCAGCATGGCCTGGAGGTTGGACTGGCTGCCGCCGCTGGTGAAGATGCCGTCGGCCTGCTCGCCGAGGCCGATCCGGTCGGCCGTCCAGTCGATCAGCCGACGCTCGATGAGCGTGCCGCCGGCGCTCTGGTCCCAGGTGTCGAGGGAGGAGTTGACGGCGGAGAGCACGGCCTCGCCGACGAGGGCGGGGATCACCACGGGGCAGTTGAGGTGCGCGAGGTAGCGCGGGTGGTGGAAGTAGACGGCGTCGCGGAGGTAGACCTCTTCGAGTTCGTCGAGCGCGGCGGCCGGGTCGTGCAGCGGGGTGTCGAGGTCGACGGCGGCGACGGTGGGCGTGAGGCGGTCGACGGAGATACCGGTGAACGGGCGGGCGGTGCCGGCGATTTTGGCGCTGATCCGCGTGACGCTGTCGGTGACGGCGCTGCGGTAGCGGTGGGCCGTGGCGTTGTTGAGCAGATATGTCCGGCTGTCGGCCGGGTCCTCGGCGGGGTGTGCGAGGAGACTCATGAAGCTGTCCTCCCTGGTGCGGACTTGACCACGTCCTGCGCAGGGTGGGGGTGTGCGCAGGGGCAGGGAGACCCGCCCGAGACGTAGTTAGGTAAGCCTAACCTAACTGCGTCTCGGGGTCGGTCGCAGGTGCCGCGGGCGGGCGGACGCCGGGATTCAGTTGTCGGTGGACGCGGGGGTTCAGCCGCTGTCGGACTCGTCCAGGGTGCGCAGGACCAGACCCGTGGCGGGCTTGGGCCCGAAGGAGGTGGACTTGCGCGGCATCGTCACACCGCACTCGGCGAGTTGACGGACCGTCTCCTCCGATGTGGCGCGCATCAGGACGGCCGAGCCGCCGAGTCGGGCGGCCTGCTCGACGGCGGCCTCGGCGTGGTGCAGATAGCTGATGTCGGAGGGGTGGTCGGGGACGTGCCAGACCTCGTCCAGCAGGACCGAGTGCAGCACGGTCGCGTCCAGCTGCCGCCATGCCTCGGGCCGGTCCCGGCGGATCGCGCGGTCCAGCAGCTCGGGGTCGGGGCGGTCCAGGAGGTGGAAGGAGTGCGGCCCGCCCGCGAGGACGAAAGCCGTGCCGGGTGTCTCGTCGAGGGCGGCCAGCGCGGCGGGCAGCTCGCCCGGGAGCGTGCGGGTGCGGAAGGCGCCGGCCAGGTCCGCCAGCGCCTTGGCGGGCGGCAGATGCGGCAGTACGCGGTGGATCGCGCGGACCTGGAGCGGATAGCGGGTGGTGTCGACCAGCAGCACCAGCCCCGACGCCCAGGGTGAGGCGGCGCCGGCCCCGGGCTGCTGCTCGTACAGCCGCTGGTAGGTCGCCCAGCGGTGGTGGCCGTCGGCGATCAGGGCCTGCCGGCGGGCGAGATCGTCGTCGATGGCCGCGAGATCGGCGGGGTCGGTGACCGCCCACAGGCGGTGGGTGAAGCCGTCCTCCGTGGTCGTGGCGAGCAGCGGGGTGCCCTCCGCCACCCGCTCGATGACCGCGGTGGCCCCGTTCGCGGAGTTCCGGCCACGGTAGGAGAGGAGCAAAGGCTCGAAGTTTGCGGCCGCCGCGCCCATCAGGGCGGCCCGGTCCTCGACGACCTCGGCGATGACGTCCTCGTGCGGCAGCACCGGGCCGTCCAGGCGCAGCGCGCCGATCAGCCCGCGCTGCAGCAGCTCCCCGGCGCGCTGCTCGTAGACGTACAGCGCGGGCTCGGCGTCCTGTGTCAGCACGCCCTCGGCGCGCCAGCGGCGCAGGGTGTCGGCGGCCTGGCGGTGGCGGGTGGTGGGGTCCGCGGCATGCGGGAGGATCAGCCGGACGATGTTGTACGGATCGGCGGTCTCCAGATGGCGCACGCCGTCGGGCCGGACCACCACGTCATAGGGCGGTGAGGTCACGGCGGTGAGGCTGCTGATCCGGTCCGGGGCGTAGCGCAGTCCGCGGAACGGGAGGAGGCGGAGGCCGTCGGTACTGGTCATTGAAGAATGCTATGCCGACGACGCGATGAGGGAAGATCGGGGGACAGGCCGCTATGGCCGGAACTATCGGTATGCGCGGGGCGGGCGACGGCCCGCCCGGACGGCGCGGAGCGCGCCCCCTTATCGTGCGCGGTGCGGTGTTCGTCCACATCATGGCAGCAAGGAGCGAGACGGCATGAACGAGCAGGTTCGCAGGTCGCCCGACGGGAGCCGGCGCCCGCTGAGCGAGGCGTACGACACGGCACTGCTGGATCTGGACGGGGTCGTCTACGCCGGCGGACGCGCCATCGACCATGCCGTTGCGTCGCTGATACGCGCGCGGGACGGCGGGATGCACCTGGCGTATGTGACGAACAACGCGGCCCGCACCCCGCAGGCCGTCGCCGACCAGCTGACCGGCTTCGGCCTGCCGACCGGCGCCGGCGATGTGATCACCTCGGCGCAGGCGGTGGCCCGGCTGATCGCCGAGCAGGTGCCGGCCGGCGCGCGGGTGCTCGCCATCGGGGGCGAGGGGCTGCTGGTGGCGCTGCGCGAGCGCGGTCTGCAACCGGTCTTCTCCGCGGACGACGACCCGGCGGCGGTGGTGCAGGGCTACGACCCCACGCTGGACTGGGGGCGGCTGGCGGAGGCCGCGTACGCGGTGCAGCGCGGGGTGCCGTGGTTCGCGTCCAACACCGATCTGACCATCCCCAAGGAGCGCGGGATCGCCCCCGGCAACGGTGCGTTGGTGGAGGTGGTCCGGATCGCCGCGGGCGGGACGCCGCAGGTGGCGGGGAAGCCGCAGCCGCCGATGCACCGGGAGACGGTGCTGCGGACCGGCGCCCGGCGGCCACTGGTGATCGGGGACCGGCTCGACACCGACATCGAGGGCGCCTGCAACGGCGGGGTCGACTCGCTGCTGGTCCTCACCGGAGTCACCACCGCCGCCGAGCTGCTGGCCGCCCCGCCGCAGCACCGCCCCGCCTACGTGGAAGCCGACCTGCGCGGGCTGCTCGTGCCCCAGCCGGAGGTGACCGAGCAGGACGGCGGTTTCCGGTGCGGCGGCTGGCGGGCCGAGGCGGTCGGCGACACGCTCGCCGTGACCGGCGCGGGCACTGCGCTGGACGGGCTGCGGGCGCTGTGCGCGGCGGCCTGGACGGCGGCGGGCGAGGGCAGTTGCGGGGCGGACGCGGGCAAGGCGCTGGCGCGGATCGGGATGTGAGGGCGGGAGCCTCGGGGACCCGCCCAGGGCTCCGCGAGGCTCCGCGGAGCCCGGCCGTGCGGCCCCGGGGTCTGCCCGAGGGGTCAGGGCCGGAAGGCCGCGGCGTCTGGCACGGCACCTCGGACAGGCCCTAGTCCTCGTCGTCGGCCGCCGCCGTACCTGCCGTCAGCTCCGCGATCAGGTCCTCCTCGGTGGCGCCGCGCCGCCAGTAACCGGTGAACTTCACGGCCCTGCGGTCGATGCCGCGCTCGCCGACCAGATGCCGGCGCACCGCCTTGACGGTCCCGGCCTCCCCGGCGACCCAGGCGTACGGCGTGCCGTCGGGCAACTCGGCGGTGCGCAGGGCGTCCAGTACCGGCTCGCCGTGCGCCGCGGCGGCCGGGTCGCCGACCAGCCAGGTGATCTCGGCGTCCGCGAAGGTCGGCAGCTGCTGCCGGTCGTCCTCGTGACCGACCTCGATCCAGACCTTGGCTCGGGTGCCGGGGGAGAGCCAGGACAGGATGCCGGCGATCGCGGGCAGTGCGGTCTCGTCACCGGTGATCAGGATCCAGTCGGTGCCGGCCGGCGGGCGGAAGTCCACGCCGCCGTTGTCCTCCACGACCGGGGCGAGGACGGTCAGCCGGTCGCCGGGGCGGGCCTGGGCGGCCCAGCGGGAGGCCGGGCCGCCGGCCGTGGCGGCGGCCTCGGGACCGGCGCCGTGCAGCGCGAAGTCGACATCGAACTCGCCCGCGTCGGGGCGCTGTTCGCGGATCGTGTACGAGCGCATCACCGGGCGCTCGGCCGGGTCCTGCGCCCGCCACGCGGTGTACCAGCCCTCGCCCATGTCGTCGAAGGCCGGCCGGTCCTGGTGGGGCTGCGGCAGGAAGAGCTTGAAGCGCTGGTCACGACCGCCGGACGCCAGCTCGTCGAGCCGGTCCCCGCCGAAGGTGATCCGCACCATGGAGGGGCTGATCCGCCGGGAGCGTACGACGTGCACATCGAAGAAGCGGAACGGCGCGGTGGCGGGGGCGGCGGTCGTGGTCATACGGGAACCTCCCGGGACGGTGGTGGGGTGGGGGAGCGGCCGCGGTGGAACGCGGGCCCGGTGGGCGCCGGTCCACCGCGGCCGTACGTCAGTTGACCTTCTTGGCGCCCTCGATCGCCTTGGCCAGCGATTCGATCAGCGGCGCCGCGCCGGCGTAGGAGAAGCGCGGCTCGCTGGACCAGGGGGTGATCTGGCCGGCCTTGACGGCGGGGAGCTTGGCCCAGGAGGGCTTGGCGGCCAGGTCCTTGGGCTGGAGGGTGGCGGTCCGGTTGTCCAGCAGGAGCACGTCGGCCTGGTACTTGTCGGCGTTCTCCCAGCTCAGGCTCTCGAAGTAGCCGCCCTTGTCCAGGTGGTCGGGGACGATCAGGTCGACGCCGAGGGACTTGTAGTACATGAGGTCGGCGTTGATGCCGGGGTTGGAGGCGTAGAAGAGGCCGGGGCTGCCGGAGCAGGCGAGCACCTTGACCGGGTGGGACTTGGCGGCCCGGCGCAGCGCCTCGGAGGCCGTCTCGAAGCGGGCCTTGGCGTCGGTGACCTTCTTGGCCTTGAGGTCGGCGCCGAGCGACTCGGCCAGCTCGGCGTAGCGCTCGATGATCTTGACGAGCGGGACGCGGGAGGAGGTGAGGGCGACGGACTCGGCCAGCTTGGCGATCTTGTCCTTGCTGTCGTCCGGCACGAACCACAGTGCGTTCGGCTCGTACATGTTGGTGACCAGCAGTTCGGGGCGCAGGCCCGCGTACTTCTCGATGTTGAACTGGTTGTAGGCGTTGCCGATGACGGCGACCTTGTCGACGTCGAGGTCGCCGGCCTGCGGGTCGGGCTTGCCGTTCTTGAGCTTGGTGGGTCCGAACACGCCGACGATCTGGTCGTCGATACCGAAGTCGTGCAGTGCGGCCGCGGTGCCGGTGAAGGCGACGATGCGCTGCGGGGTGCTCTTGAGGGAGACCTTCCGCTTGCGGTCGTCGGTGAAGGACCACGGGCCGCCCTTGCCGCCGCCGGCACCCGCCGAGCCCTTGTCCCCGCCGCACGCGGCGAGCAGGGCGCCGATGCCGACGGCACCGCCCGCGGCGAGTATGCCGCGGCGGGAGAGGGTTGCGCTTCGGGAGGTGCTCATGGTGGGTGTGCTTCTCTCTGGGTAGGGCCTGCCGAGTGGGGGGTAGGGCCTGCGAGTTGGATGTGAGGGTAGGCTAACCTAACTGTCGTGTTGGTTGACAGTCCCCCCGAAGCGACAACGGCTCCGGCCTCCGCGGCACCCCGACGGCACAACGCCAGGCGCTCCGCGGGGCTGCTCGCCTCCGTGGCAGTCCTGGCCGTCATCACCGTCCTCGGCATCGCCGTCGGCGCCAAGCAGATTCCTCTGGACCAGGTGTGGCACGGGGTGTTCCACTACTCCGGCTCCGACACCGACGTGGTCATCCGCGATGTGCGGCTGCCCCGCACCCTGCTCGGCCTGATCGTCGGCGCCGCCCTCGGCCTGGCCGGCACGGTCATGCAGGCGCTGACCCGCAATCCGCTGGCCGACCCCGGAGTTCTGGGCATCAACGCCGGAGCCTCGGCCGCCGTCGTCTCCGCCCTCACCTTCTTCGGCGTCACCTCACTGATCGGCTATGTGTGGTTCGCGTTCGCCGGTGCCGCGGTGGTCTCCGTCGCGGTGTACGTCCTCGGCGGCACCCGCGGCGCCACACCCGTACGCCTCGCCCTCGCCGGCACCGCGCTGACCGCGGTCCTCACCGGCTACCTCAACGCGGTCAACCTGATGGACACCGCGGCGCTGGACAGGATGCGCTTCTGGACGGTGGGCTCGCTGGCCGCCGCCACCCTGCCCACCGTCACGCAGATCGCGCCGTTCCTCGCGGCCGGCGGCGTCCTGGCACTGCTGATCGCCCGGCCGCTGAACGCGATCGCGCTCGGCGACGACCAGGCGCGGGCGCTGGGCGCCCGGCTGACCCGCACCCGGGTGCTGGCGATGCTCGCCGTCACCCTGCTGTGCGGCGGGGCGACCGCCGCCTGCGGCCCGATCGTCTATGTCGGCCTGATGGTTCCGCATGTCGTACGGGCCATCACCGGGCCCGACATGCGCTGGATCCTGCCGTACTCCGCGGTGCTCTCCCCGGTGCTGCTGCTCGGCGCGGACGTGCTCGGGCGGGTCGTGGCCCGGCCCGGAGAGCTCCAGGTCGGCATCGTCACGGCCGTCGTCGGCGGCCCGGTCTTCATCTATCTCGTACGGCGTCGGAGGATGGCCCAGCTGTGAGTACGACCGTCAAGCCCGGGCAGGGCCCCGGCAAGGCAAGCGGGGCCGGGGCGGTCCGGGCCGTGCGGACCCGGGGCGGGCTCTCGCTGCGCCTGGACGTGCGCGCCGTCATCGTCGGACTGGCGCTGCTGGCCCTCGCAGTTGCCGCCGGCATCGCGCTGATCGGCTCCGGCGACTACCCGATGACGCCGGCCGAGGTGGTCGCCACGCTGACCGGCGGCGGCGACACCGGCCAGCAGTTCATCGTGCAGGAGCTGCGGCTGCCGCGGGTGCTGGTGGGGCTGCTGGTCGGCGCCGCGTTCGGGGTCGCCGGGGCGGTCTTCCAGACCGTCACCCGCAACCCCTTGGGCAGCCCGGACGTCCTCGGCTTCGCCCAGGGCTCGTCCGTCGGCGCGCTGACCGCCATCGTGTACTTCCAGGCCGGGACCTTCGCGGTCGCCGTCGGCGCGGTCGTCGGCGGGGTCGCCACCGGAATCGGCATCTTCCTGCTCGCCTGGAAGGGCGGTATCCACGGCTACCGCTTCGTGCTCGTCGGCATCGGAGCCAGCGCCATGCTCTACGCGATGGTGCTCTACCTCATGACCAAGGCGAACATCGTCGAGGCGACCCAGGCCACCACCTGGATGACCGGATCCCTCAGCGGCCGCGACTGGGACCAGGTCTGGCCGCTGGCCGCCGTCTGCGCCGTCTGCCTGCCGCTGGTGCTGTGCTACGGGCGGCCGCTGCGGATGCTGGAGATGGGCGACGACGCCGCCTACGCGCTGGGCGTACGGGTCGACCGGGTCCGCGTCGTGGTGCTGCTGGCCGCGGTCGTGCTCGTCGCCTCCGCCACCGCGGCGGCCGGGCCGATCTCCTTCGTCGCGCTCACCGCGCCCCAACTGGCGCGGCGGCTCACCCGCTCGCCCGGCCCCAACCTGGTGCCCGCCGCCCTGATGGGCGCCGTCCTGCTGGTCGCGGCGGACTGGTCGTCACAGCGGCTCTTCGGCGCCGACCAGCTGCCGGTGGGCGTGCTGACCGGAGTGCTCGGCGGCGGCTATCTGCTGTGGCTGCTGGCCACGGAGCGCCGGGCGGGGCGGATATGACACGCGGCGGCGCGGGCAGGGCACGCCCGAGGCGGTGCCTGCGGGCCGGTGCGCGTCCACCGTCACCGGACCGGCGGCAGCCGGGCAGCAGCAGCGACACGACAACACCAGGAGCTTCGAAGTGAGCCGTCTCACGGCCGAGAACGTCACCCTCGCCTACGACCAGCGGGTCATCGCCGAGAACCTCTCGGTCGCCGTCCCCGACCACTCCTTCACGGTCATCGTCGGCCCGAACGCCTGCGGCAAGTCCACGCTGCTGCGCGCCCTGTCGCGGATGCTCAAGCCGGCCTCCGGGTCGGTGCTGCTGGACGGCTCCGCGATCTCCTCGCTCCCGGCCAAGAAGGTGGCACGGACGCTGGGGCTGCTGCCGCAGTCCTCGACCGCCCCGGACGGCATCACGGTCGCGGACCTGGTGGCGCGCGGCCGCTACCCGCACCAGGGGCTGCTGCGGCAGTGGTCCGCCGACGACGAGCGGATCGTCCAGGAGTCGATGGCGGCGACCGGCGTCGGCGCGCTGGCCGACCGCTATGTCGACGAGCTGTCCGGCGGGCAGCGGCAGCGAGTGTGGATCGCCATGGCGCTGGCCCAGCAGACGCCGCTGTTCCTTCTGGACGAGCCGACGACATACCTGGACATCCAGCACCAGATCGAGGTGCTGGACCTGTGCGCGGAGCTGCACGAGGAGCAGGGGCGCACGCTGGTCGCGGTGCTGCACGACCTCAACCACGCGGCCCGTTACGCCACCCACCTGATCGCCATGAAGGACGGGGCGGTCGTCGCCGAGGGCGCACCGGCCGACATCGTCACGGCGGAGTTGGTGGAACGGGTCTTCGGACTGAGCTGCCAGGTCATCGACGATCCGGAGACCGGGACGCCGTTGGTGGTGCCGGCGGCGCGCAAACCGCGCAAACCCCGCACGCCGCGTACGGGCGCCGCGGCGGCGACCGGGAAGAGCGCGGCGGCCACCGCGGCGACTACAGCAGCGTCCTGAGGCGCAGCAGGTCGCGCAGGCCGGCCTCCAGCTTGACCCGGCCGCTGCCCCAGGCCCTGGCGAAGTTCAGCTGCCCGTCGACCAGCGCGACCAGATCGTCGCCGGCCATCGTCAGGCGAATCTCGGCCTTGCTCGGCGGCGGGCCGGGGACGCTGGTCACGCCCTGGATGGTGCCGCCGGCCAGCCGCCCGAGGAACGTCACATCGAGGTCGGTGATGCGGCAGCTGAGCGAACGGTCGAGTGCGGCGGCGCTGCGGACGCTGCCGTCAGCCGAGGACAGGTTCTGGGCCAGCCGGTCGAGCGCGGCACGGCACTGGTCGAGAGTTGCCATCGTGACCGACGATACGCCAGGTCGCGGGCGGCTCGTTCGTCCGCGACGCCGCTCGCCGAGGTAGCGTCGGGGGCATGGAAGAGCCGACGTCCGGCCCGGAGCCGGAGGTCCCTGCGGGGGCCGCGGGGAGCGAGCCAGCGGAGCCCGAAACGCCGGGGGAGCCCGAGCCCCCCGGGGAGCCCGAGACCCCGACCGCGCCCGCCGGGCCGCGGCCGCTGGGGGTGGGGGTGGTGCCCACCGGCCAGGCGGCGGTCGACGCCGGGCTGCGCCGACTCGCCGACGCCGATCACCTCCCGTCGAGCGGGCACCTCCAGGTGTACGAGGATGTGCACCGTGGGCTGCGCGATGTGCTGGCCGGTCTCGACCAGCACCCCGGGCCGTCCGCCCCTTCCTCGACGACGTACGACAACAGGAGCTGAACCACAGGTGGCAGGAGTGGCACGACGCCGACTCGACGCGGAGCTGGTGCGCCGCAAGCTGGCCCGTTCGCGCGAGCACGCGAGCCAGCTGATCGCCGCGGGCCGGGTGACCGTCGGCGGTGCGACCGCGACCAAGCCGGCCACCCAGGTGGAGACCAGCGCGGCCGTGGTCGTACGCGCCGACGAGAGCGACCCCGACTATGTCTCGCGCGGTGGCCACAAGCTCGCGGGGGCCTTCGCCGCCTTCGTGCCGCGCGGGCTGAAGATCGAGGGCCGGCGGGCGCTGGACGCGGGCGCCTCGACCGGTGGCTTCACCGATGTGCTGCTGCGGGCCGGCGCCGGTCATGTCGTCGCCGTCGACGTCGGATACGGACAGCTCGCCTGGTCGCTGCAGAGCGATGAGCGGGTCACCGTGAAGGACCGCACCAACGTACGCGAGTTGACGCTGGAGCAGATCGACTCCCGGCCCGTCGACCTGATCGTCGGCGATCTCTCGTTCATCCCGCTGGGGCTCGTCCTGCCCGCGCTGGTGGGCTGCGCGGCGCCGGACGCGGACCTCGTGATGATGGTCAAGCCGCAGTTCGAGGTCGGCAAGGAGCGGCTGGGCAGCGGCGGCGTCGTGCGCAGCGCGGAGCTTCGGGCCGAGGCGGTGCGCGCCGTCGCGAACCGCGCGGCCGAACTGGGACTTGGCGTACTTGGAGTAGTTGCCAGCCCGCTGCCTGGACCTTCCGGGAATGTCGAGTACTTTCTGTGGCTGCGCGCCGGGGCGCCTGCACTCGACCCGGCGGACGTCGACCGTGCAGTGGCGGAGGGGCCTCGTTGACCACTACCCAGGCAGTTGAAGGCAGCGCAGCACAGGAGAACACCGGAGCCGAGCGGACGGTGTTCCTGCTCGCACACACCGGCCGCCCCGCGGCCATCCGCAGCGCCGAACTCGTCGTCCAGGGGCTGCTGCGCAGCGGGATCGGCGTACGGGTGCTGGCGGAGGAGGCCGCGGATCTGCCGCTGCCTCCGGAGGTCCAGCGCGTCGACTCCGAGCAGTGCGCCGCCGTGGGCTGCGAACTGCTGGTGGTCCTGGGCGGCGACGGCACCCTGCTGCGCGGCGCGGATTTCGCCAGGACGTCCGGGGTGCCGATGCTCGGCGTCAACCTCGGCCGGGTCGGCTTCCTGGCGGAGGCCGAACGCGACGACCTCGACAAGGTCGTCGACCGGGTCGTCACCCGGGCCTACGAGGTCGAGGAGCGGATGACGCTCGACGTCCTGGTCCGCAACAACGGCAGTGTCGTGCACACCGACTGGGCGCTCAACGAGGCGTCGGTGGAGAAGGCCGCACGCGAGCGGATGCTGGAGGTGGTGACGGAGGTCGACGGGCGGCCCGTCTCGCGCTTCGGCGGCGACGGCGTGGTCTGCGCGACCCCGACCGGTTCGACCGCGTACGCCTTCTCGGCCGGCGGTCCCGTGGTCTGGCCCGAGGTCGAGGCGCTGCTGATGGTCCCGATCAGCGCGCACGCCCTCTTCGCCAAGCCGCTGGTCACCTCGCCCCGCTCCGTCCTCGCGGTCGAGGTGCAGCCCAAGACCCCGCACGGTGTGCTGTGGTGCGACGGCCGCCGCAGCGTCGAACTCCCCGCCGGCGCCCGCGTCGAGGTCCGCCGCGGCGCCGTCCCCGTGCGCCTGGCGCGTCTGCATCATGCCTCCTTCACGGATCGTCTGGTCGCCAAGTTCGCCCTCCCGGTAGCGGGGTGGCGGGGGGCGCCTCACTAGGCCCTGTCGTCGGGGCACCGGGGCCCGTCCGGTGCGGGCCCCACCCGGGGTGCCTCAGCGAGGGCTCCCCGGGGCCGGGCGGGCGAGGAGCTCCCTGGCGCGGGTGAGGGCGGAGTCGCGCCGGGCGGCGAGCTCCTCGTCGGTGAAGACCGGGGTGCGGACGGCCGGGGGTATGCCCGGACCGTCGAAGGTGCGGCCGTCGGCGGTCAGGAACTCCTCGTTGGGCAGGCCGAAGGTCCAGCCGTTGGGGAGCCTGCGGTCCAGAATGTCGGAGAAGACGCCCTGGGTGTTCTCGCCGATGCGGGTGGGGGCCGGGGAGCGGCCCATCAGGGACTGGGTGAAGGTCTCTCCCGCGCTGATGGTCAGCCGGCCGGTGAGGACCGCTATCGGTCCGGTGTAGACCGGGCCGCGATACGGGTGGATGCGGGCCGGCTGGGGGGTGGTGAACCTGCCCGGGTCGCGGGGGTCGTTGCGCGTCCGCTTGCGGTAGGCGAGAGAGGGGCGGTCGGTCAGCCGGGAGGCGATCCGCAGGCCGAGGGGGTCGGCACCGCCGCCGTTGAGCCGTACATCGATGATCAGGCCGCGCAGGGCCGTCGGGCCCTGGGTGCGGGCCCTGGTGAACACCGCGTTCAGGGCGCGGTCGAGTTCGGCCGTATCGCCGGCGTAGTCGCCCTTGGCGGTGTAGCCGGCGAACTGGGTGACGCGGAAGTAGCCGATGCGGCCGGGGAGATCGGCGTAGGACAGCTTGCCCTGGGCCCAGCGCCGCTGGACGGTGCCCGGGCCGAGGTGTGCGGCGAGCGCCCGGTCGATACGGGCGGTGGAGTCCGGGGTGGGCAGGACGGTCCCGGGGCGCTTGCCCGCGAACCAGCGGTCGGGGCCCGCCACGACCCTGGTGTGCGCGTCGTGCAGCGGCTCGATCATCTTCCGGAACACCGCGAGGAGTTCGTCGTCGGTGGTCCTTGCGGTGATACGGGGGCGGTAGCGGTCGCGGACCGCCGCCCAGTCGATCTTCTTCGCGCGGAAGAAGGGGTAGTTCTCGGCGTAGGTCTGCCACAAGACGTCGAAGACGGCCCGGGGGTCGCGCGACGGGCGCTGTGCGCAGCGGTCCGGGAGGGCGTCGATACGGTGCAGCGACCGCCGGCCGACGGTGTCCTCCATGGTCAGCCGGGCGCGGCCGGCGCCCGCCGGGGCCACGGTGATCGGGGTCGAGTCCGGGACCGAGAAGCGGCTGCGGCCGCCCGCGTCCGGGGCGCCGGCGCGGGTGCCCCGGACGGCCCCGGGAAGGCAGCTCACGGCGGTGGTCTCGTACGTCCGCAGGCTGCGGCCCTTGACCGTGACGAGGGTGCCGTAGCCGTCCATCCGCCAGACGCCCTCCAACGAGGCGGCAGAGGCGCGGTCGGGCCGGTCCGCCGCGGCGTCACCCGGGGCGGCGCCGGCGTCCGGGCCGGAGCGGTCCGTGCGGGCCGGGCCGGCGCAGGCCGTGGTGGCGGTCAGCGCGGCGGCGACGGCCACGGCGGCGAGCAGCAGCGGCGAGCGGCGCAGGCGCCTGGGGCGGCGGGGGTGGCAGGGGTGGCCGGGCCGGGATCGGTGGTCGGTGCCGGAGCGGTCGTTCATAGGGGTGTACCTCATGATGGGTCAGGCCGAGGCCAGGGTTTCCGTGGCGCGGCGGCGCAGGCTGAGGTGGACGGGCAGGCCGGTGGCGAGCAGCGCGAGCAGCAGGGTGCCGCCGGCTATCGCGCCGGCCGTCGTCCAGGGCAGATACGGCAGCGCGTCGCCGAACGCCTTCCGCAGCAGCGGGGCGAGGGTGAACAGCGCGATGGCCGTGCCGAGGACGAGGGCGGTGCCCGCGACGACGGCCGCCTCCCAGGCGGCCATCGCCCGCACCTGGCGCGGATGCGAGCCGACCAGGCGCAGCAGCGCCAGATCGCGGCGGCGCTCGGCGGTGATCATGGCCAGGGTGTTGGCCGCGGCGATGGCGGCGAAGCCCGCGTACAGGCCCGTTCCGATGTAGTCCAGCCACACCTCGCCGGCCGGTCCGGCGGATCCGGTCCGGTGCTGGGCGGTGGTGTGCACCGCGATCTTCGTCGTGCCGAACGCCACCACCAGGACCAGCGGGACGACGGCGGCGGAGAAGCGGCGGGACTGCGTCGTGACGTTCTGCATCGCCAGCTCGGCGGCGCTGCCGAACCGGCCGATCAGCCGGGACACCAGCCAGGCGGCCGGACCGATGAGGCGCGGCCCCAGCAGCCCCACACCCACGCAGAAGAGCAGCAGCACCAGGAAGGCCCCTTGGCCGGCGTCCTCCGTGGACCGGTCGGCGAGCAGCCGGGAGAGGATCACGCCTCCCGCCATCGCCGTGATCCCCAGGGGAAGCCGCAGCCGTCCCAGCTTCCGCCGGCCCGCCGCCGCCTCGTTGAGCGCCCGCGCGGGGCGCAGCGCCGCGAACCGGCTCGCCGCGAGCACTCCGGCGAGCGCGGAGGTCACCACCGCCACCGCCAGGCACACCGGCAGCGCGGCCCAGCTGAACCGGAAGGGAACCTCGCGCGGGACGAGGCCGTGGCCGACCATCCCGTCGAACCACCAGCGCGCCAGCACCCCGCCCAGTGCCCAGCCGGCGAGCGCCGAAGGGACGGCGGCGGCCACCGCTTGCGCGGCGGTCGCCCGCCGGATCTGCCAGGGGCGGGCGCCGATCGCTCGCAGCATCGCGAACTCGCGGTGCTGCTGGGCGACGGCCGTGCCCATCGTCGAGGCGACCACGAAAATCGACATATAGATCGAGCCGAGGAGCAGGACGATGGCCATGTCCCCGACGCCCTGGGCCGCCATCGCCCTCCGCGCGGCGGGCGGGACGCCCTCCGCGCCCGTCGCGGCCAGCATCGTCATCGAGGCGCCGACCACGGTCGCGGCGAACAGCGTCGCCACCGCCGTCCCCGTGAACGCGGGCCGGTGACCCCGCAGCGCCGCCCGCGCCAATCCGCTGGACATGAGCACACCTTTCGTTTCGCACTGTGATCAGCGTGCGGGCCGAGCGTGATCACGCACCATGAGGAATCCACCCGTCTTTGGGTGGGGTTTTCCGCAGTACGGGGCGAAGGAGGAAGGGGGAGGCCGTCGCGGGGCGCCCCCCGGACCTCGTAAGGTCTTATCCGTGTTGGAGGAGATGCGGATCCGGTCCCTGGGCGTCATTGACGACGCCGTTGTCGAGCTGTCCCCGGGCTTCACGGCGGTGACCGGCGAGACGGGCGCGGGCAAGACCATGGTCGTCACCAGCCTCGGCCTGCTGCTCGGCGGCCGCGCCGACCCCGCCCTGGTGCGGATCGGCGCCAAATCGGCGGTGGTGGAGGGCCGGATCAGCGTCGGCGCCCAGGCCCCCGCCGCGATACGGGCCGAGGAGGCCGGCGCCGAGCTGGACGACGGAGCGCTGCTGATCAGCCGGACGCTCTCCGCCGAGGGCCGTTCGCGCGCCCACGTGGGGGGCCGCTCCGTACCGGTCGGGCTCCTGGGGGAGTTGGCCGACGACCTGGTCGCCGTGCACGGCCAGACCGACCAGCAGGGCCTGCTGCGGCCGGCCCGCCAGCGCCAGGCCCTGGACCGCTACGCCGGCGACGCGGTAGCCGTCCCGCTCGCCAAGTACACCGCCGCCCACCGCCGGCTGCGCGCCGTCGCCACCGAACTGGAGGAGCTGACCACACGGGCCCGGGAACGCTCCCAGGAAGCCGATCTGCTGCGCTTCGGCCTCGACGAGATCGCGGCGGCCGAACCGCAGCCCGGTGAGGACACCGACCTGGCCGCCGAGGCCGAGCGGCTCGGGCACGCCGAGGCGCTGGCCTCCGCCGCGACCGCCGCGCACGCCGCGCTGGCCGGCAACCCCGAGGACCCCGAAGGCGTCGACGCCACCACCCTGGTCGCCGGTGCGCACCGCGCGCTGGAGGCCGTACGAAGCCACGACCAGGAGCTCGCCGCGCTCGCCGAGCGGCTCGGCGAGATCGGCATCCTGATGGCGGACGTGGCGGGCGAGCTGGCCAGTTACGCCGACGGCCTGGACGCCGACCCGTTGCGGCTCGCCGCGGTCGAGGAGCGCCGCGCGGCCCTGAACCACCTGACCCGCAAATACGGCGAGTACGGCAAGGACATAGTGGCGGTTCTGGCGTGGTCGGAGCAGAGCGCCGCCCGGCTCGCCGAGCTGGACGGCGACGACGACCGGATCGGTGAGCTGACCGCGGAGCGCGATGCGCTCCGGGCCGAACTGGGCGAGCTGGCCCAGGCGTTGACCGACGCCAGGACGGCGTCCGCGGAGCGCTTCGCGGCGGCGGTCACCGCCGAACTCGCCGAACTCGCGATGCCGCACGCCCGTGTGACCGTCGAGATCCGCCAGACCGAGGTCGCCGAGGACGCCGACGGCATCGAGGTGGGCGGCCGCACCGTGGCCTACGGACCGGCTGGTGCCGACGAGGTCGAACTGCTCCTCGCCCCGCACCCGGGCGCACCGCCGCGGCCGATCGCCAAGGGGGCGTCCGGCGGTGAACTGTCCCGGGTGATGCTCGCCGTCGAGGTGGTCTTCGCCGGTTCCGACCCCGTACCGACGTACCTCTTCGACGAGGTCGACGCGGGCGTCGGCGGCAAGGCGGCCGTCGAGGTCGGCAGGCGGCTGGCCAGGCTCGCGAAGTCGGCGCAGGTCGTGGTCGTCACACACCTTCCGCAGGTCGCGGCGTTCGCGGACCGGCAGCTGCTGGTGGCGAAGACGAACGACGGATCGGTCACCAGGAGCGGAGTCACCGTCCTGGAGGGCGAGGAGCGGGTCCGTGAACTCTCCCGGATGCTCGCCGGCCAGGAGGACTCCGAAACGGCCCGCGCACATGCGGAGGAACTGCTCGAAACGGCGCGCAAGGGCAGCTAGGGGGAACCCGCCGGCCCTGGACGCCGAGGAGTCCAGGCCGGTGGGCGAACGCACCTCACGCCCCTTGTGCGCCACCGGTCCGGACACAGGCCCGCACTCGCCCGCATACACCTCGGGGCCGGATGTTACGGACACCGCCTAGGGTGGCGGCAGTTGAGCGCGGCAGCGTGCCGGGCGAGGGGAGCGACATGGCGGCGGTGGCAGGCGGCAGGGTGCTGGGGCGGATCTCGGCGCTGCTCGGGGCGGCGGGGGCGACACGGGCCGCATACGGAGCGCTGCGGAACCGTCCGCCCGGTGGCGCCGTCCTGTGGGAGCGCAAGAACTACGCCGGTCGGACCGTGAACCTGCACGCGGGACTCGCGACGACCGCCGGCACCGCGCTCGCCGCCGCCACCGCGCCGGGCCTGCCCGCCCGCACCCGGACCGCGACGGCGCTGGCTGTACTGGCCGCCGGGGGCTGCGGGGCGTACGACGACGTCTTCGGTGCGGACGACCCCCGGCGCGGCTTCCGGGCGCACCTCTCGGCGCTGCGGGAACGCGAGGTCACCAGTGGGGCGGTGAAGCTGTTCGGGATCGGCGCGGCCGGGCTCGCGGCCGGGGCCCTGCTGAAGGAACGCTCGGCCGACAAGCTGCTGGCGGGCGTGGTGATCGCGGGCTCGGCCCATCTGGTGAACCTCCTCGACGTCCGACCGGGCCGGGCGGCCGGTGCCGTACTGGCCATCGGGGCGCCCGGGCTGCTGCGGCGCGGACCCGCGGGAGCGCTGTCCGCCGCCCCCATGGGCGCCGCGGCCGCCGTCGCCGGGGACGACCTGGGCGAGCGCACCATGCTCGGGGACGCCGGAGCGCATGCGCTCGGTGCGGCCCTCGGGCTCGCCATCGTGACGGCGAACGGCCGCCGCGGACTGGCCGCACACGCCGCCGGGCTGATCGCCGCCGCGGCCGCGGGGGACCGCGTCAGCCGGGCGGCGGCCGCGGCGCTCTGACGCCCCGAGTCCCTCCCCTGGACCGTCGATCGCCGTCGGTCGGCGGTCCGTCGGCCGCCGGTCGATCGATCGTCCATACGGACCGGGGCCGGACGCGCCCCGGGGAACGGCGTGCGCGCCCCATATCGCCGCGGCGGGCGCACTCCGGAGGGGCGACTCACCCATAGGGACCGTTGACTCGCGCGGGCGGTTTGTCGCCCATGTGGGTGATCCGGTGGGCGCTGGGGTGAGACTTCCCACCGGAACGGCGGGCGGACGGTGCCGAATTGACGCCGCCGGGCTGGCATCCTGGGGCGCGGTGCGCAGTTCCGCGTGCGTCCGCCGTGCCGCCGCCCGTCCGGGCGGGCCGGTGGCCGTCCGGACGCGTGCCGGCGTGTCCCGCAGCAGGGGACCGACCTGCCGGTTCGGTCCCTCCGACCCCGCCCCGACCCGACCCAGGAGCCCCGCCCACGTGATCAGCACCCCGACCTCGACGCACGGGCTGTCGCCGCTGCGCACGGTCCAGGTGCTGGGGCACGGCAGCGCAGGCAGCGCGGCACATGTCCGCTCGCTGGCCGAAGGGCTGGTCGCGCGCGGCGTACGGGTGACCGTCTGCGCCACACCGGAAGCCGAGGCGGCCTACGACTTCACCGGCGCCGGGGCGCGCTTCGTGCCCGTTCCGCCGCGGACGGACCCCGCGAGTGTGGCGCTGCTGCGCAGCGCGTGCTGGGATGCCGACCTGGTCCATGCGCACGGCCTGCGGGCCGGTCTGCGCGCCTCGATGGCACTGCGCGGACTGCGCGGCCCCCGGGGAGGGCGACGGGTTCCCCTGGTCATCACCTGGCACACCAAGGCGCACACCGAGGGCGCGCGGGCCGGGCTGGTGCATCTGATGGAACGGCGGGTGGCGCGGGCCGCCGCCGTGGTGCTGGGCGTCTGCTCCGACCTCGTGGACCGGGCGCGCGAGCGGGGCGCCCGCGACGCACGGCTCGCGCCGGTCGCGATTCCGCTCCCCCGGTCCGGTGACGCGCCGGCCGAGCCGGAGGAGCAGGACCGGACGCGCCACAAGGAGCGCGCCGAACTGGGCGCGGTGGACCGCCCGCTGCTGCTCGCGGTCGGCCGCCTCGACCGCAGCCAGGGCCATGACCTGCTGCTGGACGCGGCGCACGCATGGTGCGCGCTCGATCCGCAGCCGCTGGTGGCCATCGCGGGGGAGGGCGACCAACGGGCCGTGCTGCAGCGGCGGATCGACACCGAGCACCTCCCCGTCCAGCTGCTGGGCCGCCGCGACGATGTGCCCGGACTGCTCGCCGCCGCCGACCTGGTGGTGCTGCCCAGCAGGTGGGAGGCGCGCTCGCTGATCGCCCAGGAGGCGCTGCGCGCCGGGGTGCCGCTGGTCGCCACCGACACCGGGGGCACCCGGGAACTGGTCGGCCGGGCCGCGGAACTGGTCCGATACGGGGACGCCACCGCCATGGGCCGTTCCGTTCTCGCGCTGCTCGGCGATCCCGCACGCCGGGACGCCCTCGCGGCCGCCGGCCGTCTCCAGGCGGCCGGCTGGCCGAGCGAGAACGACACCGTCGCCCAGGTACTCAGCGTCTACGACGAGCTGACGCAGCCGGTTCAGCCCCTCTAGGGCCTCTCCGACGGGTCAGGGTCGGACAAGCCCTGGACGCCCTCACGCCCTGTCGGTATGGCGCCGGGCGCGCAGGGCCAGCCGCAGGCCCAGCACGGTCTGCGGGTCGTCCAGGTCCGTGCCCAGTAGTTGGGCGATGCGGGCCAGCCGGTCGTACAGGGTCTGGCGGTTGACGTTCAGGTCGCGGGCGGTCTCCGCCTTGCGGCCGGCGCTGGCCAGATATGCCTCCAGGGTGGGCAGCAGCGGCTGGCGGGCGCCGCGGTCATGGGCGAGCAGGGGGCCGATGGCGCGCTCCACGAAGTCGGTGAGCACACCCTGTTCGCCGTGTTCGCGCATCCGCCACAGCAGCAGCTCGATGTCGAGCCGGCGCGCGTCGTACCAGGGCTGTTCCGGCAGGCCCTGCGCCGCGGCCGCAGCCTCCGCGGCATGCCGCAGGCCGGGTCCCGCCGCCGCCCAGTCGCCCGCCGTGCCGATGACGACCACCGGGCGGTGCGCCGTCGGCCGGTCCAGGCCCGCTCGGACGACGCCGGCCCGCAGCGCCTCGGCGATCCGGTCGGCGAGCGCCTCGCGGTCCTGGCCGGCGCGCAGCGCCACGAGCACCGGCACCCTGCCCTCCACGGGACGTACCCCGAGGAGCACCGGCGCCCCGGGTGCGGCGAGCTCCTCCCGCAGGGCCTGGGCGAGCACGGCCCAGCTGCCGGGGGAGGGCAGGCCGGCGGGCAGCCGCATGACCACCGGGACGACGGGGTCCGAGCCGGGGCGGAAGCCCAGCAGACGGGCCTGCGCGGGCGCCTCGGCCGCGGAGATCCGGCCCTCCGCCAGGTCGGCGAGGAAGTCGCCGCGCCCCCGGGCGGCGAGCACCTCCTCCTGGCGGGACTGGAGCATGACGACGGCGAGCAGGTCGGCGGCGCGCTCGGCGGCGATCCGGTGCACCGGTGCCACGGGGGAGTTGACGGGCAGCAGGACGAGGCGGGCGCGGACCGCGTCGGGGCCGGGACCGCCGCCGGGCACATCGATGCGTACACCCGTGTCGCGCAGGCCCTCCCAGGCCAGCAGGGGGTCGGCGTCCGCGGGGCCGCCGCCCTCGGTGCCGGTTGCCGGGCCCGCCGCGTACAGCGGGCTGCCGTCGGGGGCCTCCAGGCAGAGCGGGTTGCCGGTGAAGACGGCCAGCAGCCGCAGCACCTCCGGGGCACCGCCGCCGCGCAGCAGGACGTCCGTACAGCGGCGCAGGATCTCGTCGGCACGCCGCAGCAGTGCGTAGTGGCTGTTGATGATCTCGGTGTGGATCGCCTCGGTCACCGTGACGTACGGGACCTCGCGGTGCAGCTGGATCAGCGGCAGGCCGCAGTCCCGGGCGGCGTCGACCAGCGCCGAGGGCAGCGATTCGAAACGAGAGCCCAGTTCCACGACGAGAGCGGCGATCTCGCGGTCGGCGAGCTTGCGGATGAAGGCCCGCTGCTCGGTGGGCCGGGCACCCAGCCCCAGGCCGGTGGTCAGCAGCAGTTCGCCGCCCTTGAGCAGCGAGGCGATATGCGGGACCTCGCCCGCGTGCACCCAGCGCACCGCGCGGTCCAGCCGGTCCCCGCCGGCCAGCACCTCCGGCAGCCCGCGCCGCAGTGCGGGCAGCTCCAGCGCCCTGCGTACCGTGATCTCGGCTTCGATCTGTGCTTCCGGCCCCATGGCCAGGAACGGTACCCGTAGTCCGCTATCCGGAGTCGTACGGTGCGGCGCGCCCCTCGCCCGCCGCCCCTCACCCGCCCCGTCACGTCGACTCCCGCACCACCAGCCGCGCCTGGGTGATCACCGGCGCGAGCTCCACCGCACCGGCGCCCGTGCCCTCCGCCTCCTCCGCCCCGCCCGCCCTGCGCGGATCCAGCAGCCGCAGCAGCAACCCGGCCATCAGCCGCCCCATCTCCTCCACGTCCTGGCGGACCGTGGTCAGCGGGGGGTCCGCCCAGGCCGCCGGCTCCAGGTCGTCGTAGCCGACCACGGCCACATCGTCGGGGACCCGGCGCCCGCGCGCCCGCAGCGTGCGCAGGGCGCCGTTCGCCATCAGGTCGGAGCAGGCGAAGACGGCGTCCAGGTCCGGTGCCGCGTCGAGCAGCCGCGCCATGGCGCGCTCGCCGCCCTGCGCGGTGAACCCGCCGTCCGCGATCAGCCGGGGGTCCGGCTCCGCCGCGCCCAGCGCCTCCCGGTAGCCGTCGAGGCGGTCCAGTGCCGAGGTCTGGTCGAGCGGCCCGGTGATCACCGCTATCCGGCGGCGGCCGCGGGCCCGCAGATGGCGTACGGCCTGGCGGGCCCCGTCGCGGTTGTCGGTGTCGACGTACAGCGGCCGCGGTGCCCGGTCGGCGCCCGCCCAGCCCGGCCGGCCACCGTAGACGGTGGGCAGCCCGGCGCGCTCGGCCATGGCGGGCAGCGGGTCGTCGCGGTGCAGCGAGAACATCAGCGCGCCGTCGACATGGCCGGCCGACAGATAGCGGCCGATGCGGTCGTAGTCGGCGCGGTGCTCGACGAACATCAGCAGGAGCTGGGTGTCGGCGGCGGCCAGCGCGCGGCTGATGCCGCGGAGCTGGCGGCCGAAGAACGGGTCGGTGAAGACCCGGGTCTCCGGCTCCGCGATGACCACGGCGACCGCTCCGGTACGGCGGGTGACCAGCGTGCGGGCCGCGCTGTTCGGTACGTAGCCCAGCTCGTGCACCGCCTGCCGGACCCGCTCCTGGACCACCGCCCGTACGCCCGCACCGCCGTTGACGACGCGGGACACCGTCGCGCGGGAGACCCCGGCGCGTGCCGCGACCGCCTCCAGCGTCGGCCGTGGGCCGTTCGGCTCAGACACCATCGAACTCCTTTTTCCACGCGGTGACTTGACGGTGTGCCGTCGAGTCGGCAGGGTTCACCGCACACGATATGAGAGCGCTCTCACGCCGGGTACCCCCCACGGAACTCCTCACGACCCCCCACTGTGACGAGGAGAGAATGTCATGAGCATGAGAAAGCGGTCCGGTATACGGGCCGGATACCCCACCAGAGCGGTGCTCTTCACCGCGAGCGCCGCACTCGCCACCACCTGTGCCCTCACCCTCCCGACGGCCTCCGCGGCGTCGTACGTGCCGTCCCGTGCCAAGACCGGGGGCGCCCCCGTGCGCTTCGTGGAAGTCTGGCGCACGGACTTCGACGGCGCCGCCGGATCGCGCCCCTCCGCCGACGACTGGATCACCGACACCGGTACCGGCTACCCGGGCGGCCCCGCCAACTGGGGCACCGGTGAGCGCCAGACCTACACCGACCGCCCCGAGAACCTCCAGCTCGACGGCGCCGGCCACCTCAAGATCACCGCGCTGAAGGACGGCGCCGCCTGGACCTCGGGCCGTATCGAGTCCCGGCGCACCGACTTCGCCGCCCCGGCCGGCGGCAAGCTGCGGATCGAGGCCCGCATCCGGATGCCCGACGTCTCCGGCGCCGAAGCGCTCGGCTACTGGCCGGCCTTCTGGACGCTGGGCGCCGAGTACCGGGGCAGCTACTGGAACTGGCCGGGCATCGGCGAGTTCGACATCATGGAGAACGTCAACGGGATCGACAAGGTCTGGGGCGTGCTGCACTGCGGCGTCAACCCCGGCGGTCCCTGCAACGAGACCCAGGGCAGGGGCGACTCCCGTGCCTGCCCGGACAGCGCCTGCCAGGCCGGCTTCCACACCTACGCGCTGGAGCTCGACCGCACCGACGGCGCCGCGGAGTCGCTGAACTGGTACGTCGACGGCCAGCGGTTCCACACCGTCGGCGCCTCCGAGATGCCCGCCGACACCTGGGCCAAGGCCACCCACCACGGCCACTTCCTGCTGCTCAACCTCGCGATGGGCGGTGCGTTCCCGGACGGCGTCGCCGGCTCCGCCACCCCCACCGACGCCACCCGGCCCGGCGGCTCGCTCCTCGTCGACCATGTCGCCGTCTCCGTGCAGCAGCCCGCGAAGGCACGTACGGGCGACCGGACCGACGCCGCGCCCGCCCCCACCGACCAGCGCACCACCCCGCAAGGAGTCAGCTCGTGATCACTCGCCGCAGCCTGCTCGGCGGCCTTGCCGCCGGCGCCGCGACCGCCTCCGGAATCGCCCTGGCCGGCCGCGCGATCGGCACCCCCGCCCCGAACGCGGCCCGCCGATCCGCCGCCTCGATGCCCCTGCACATCGTCAACGACTCCGGCGAGTACGCCAATTCCTCGGTCTGGATCTATATCGTCGGCAACGACGGCACCCAGCAGGTGCATGTCACCCCCGACGGCGAACTCAAGCCCGTCGCACTGGCCGACAACGGTTCGGACGGCTTCACCGACTACGCCATACCGCTCGCCGCCGGCGCCACGACGACCCTCCAACTGCCCCAGATGTCCGGCCGGATCTACACCGCGCTCGGCGGCAAGCTGAAGTTCAAGGCCGTCGAGGACGGCAACGGCAAGGCCGCGCTCGCCTATCCGGCGGGCTGGGTCGCCGGCGACCCCAACTACGACGTGCTGCACGACTGCGCGGAGTTCACGTACAACTCCGGCGGGATGTACTGCAACACCACCATGGTCGACATGTTCAGCGTCCCGCTGGCGATCAAGCTCTCCGGAGCCAGGGAGCAGACCACCGGCACGCTCAAGGACGGCGCCCGCGCCAAGGTCTTCTCCGACGTCAAGGCCGCCGAGGGCTTCGACCGCCTGGTCATCGACGACAAGCGGGTGATCGCCCCCGGTCACGGCCTGGACAGCGGGCTGTTCGCCAAGGACTACCTCGCCCCGGCCATCGACGAGGCATGGTCCGCCTACGAGACCAAGGACCTGACCGTCACCACCGACGCGGGCACCTTCACCGGCCGGGTCGGCGGCGGCAAGCTCGCCTTCCACGGCCCCGGCACGGTCTCCTTCGACAAGCCGTCCACCCGTGACGTCCTCTTCTGCGACGGCACCCTCGCCGCCCCCAACGACGGCACCACCGGCCCGGTGGCCGCCATCCTGGGCGCCGCCCTCAACCGCTCGACCCTGGCCTCGCACGCCGGCCAGCCCACCACCGACCCGGCCGCCTTCTACCAGCAGCGGCTGACCAACCACTACGCCAGGGCCATGCACGCCGCGACCCGGGACGGCAGGGCCTACGGCTTCGCCTTCGACGACGTCGCCGGCTTCGCCTCGTACATCGAGGACGGCGCCCCGAAGGAGATCACCCTCACCCTGACCCCGTTCTGAGCCCCGGCCGGTCCGGGCCCCGGTGGCACGCCCCGCCCCGGTCCACCGGCACCCCCGCGCAAAAACGGTGCCGCCCCCGAAGACTCCGGGGGCGGCACCGTACGGTCCGGGAGCGACCGGCTACCCGCCGTAGGCCCCGCTGGCCGTCAGCCGCAGGGCGGTGTCGATCAGCGGAACGTGGCTGAACGCCTGCGGGAAGTTGCCCACCTGGCGCTTGAGCCGGGGGTCCCACTCCTCCGCCAGCAGGCCCAGGTCGTTGCGGAGCGAGAGCAGCTTCTCGAAGAGCTTGCGGGCCTCGTCCACCCGGCCGATCATCGCCAGATCGTCGGCCAGCCAGAACGAGCAGGCCAGGAACGCCCCCTCGTCGCCCTCCAGGCCGTCCACGCCGACGCCCTCGCCGGCCGTCGGATAGCGCAGCACGAAGCCGTCCTCGGTGCCCAGCTCCCGCTGGATCGCCTCGATCGTGCCGATGACGCGCTTGTCGTCCGGGGGCAGGAAGCCCATCTGCGGGATCAGCAGCAGCGAGGCGTCCAGCTCCTGCGAGCCGTAGGACTGGGTGAAGGTGTTGCGCTCCTTGTCGTAGCCCTTCTCGCAGACGTCGCGGTGGATGGTCTCGCGCAGGTCCTTCCAGCGCTCCAGCGGGCCGTCGACGTCCCCGGACTCGATCAGCTTGACCGTGCGGTCGACCGCGACCCAGGTCATGACCTTGGAGTGGACGAAGTGCCGGCGCGGGCCGCGGACCTCCCAGATGCCCTCGTCCGGCTCGTCCCAGTGTTTCTCCACCCACTGGATCAGCTTCAGCTGCAGCAGCGAGGCGTAGTCGTTGCGGGCCAGACCCGTCATATGGGCCAGGTGCAGCGCCTCGGTGACCTCGCCGTAGACATCGAGCTGGAGCTGGCCGGCGGCGCCGTTGCCGACCCGCACCGGGCGGGAATTCTCGTACCCGGGAAGCCAGTTGAGCTCGTTCTCGCCCAACTCCCGCTCGCCGGCGATGCCGTACATGATCTGCAGGTTCTCCGGATCACCGGCCACCGCCCGCAGCAGCCACTCGCGCCAGGCCCGCGCCTCTTCGCGGTAGCCGGTGCGCAGCAGGGACGACAGCGTGATCGCCGCGTCCCTCAGCCAGGTGAAGCGGTAGTCCCAGTTGCGGACGCCGCCGATGCACTCGGGCAGCGAGGTCGTCGGCGCCGCCACGATCCCGCCGGTCGGCGCGTAGGTCAGCGCCTTGAGCGTGATCAGCGAGCGCACCACCGCGTCACGGTAGGGACCGTGGTACGTGCAGTGCTCGACCCACTCCCGCCAGAACTCCTCGGTGGCCTCCAGCGACCCCTCGGGGTCAGCCACGGCCGGCTGCCGGTGGTGCGAGGGCTGCCAGCTGATCGTGAAGGCGATCCGCTCGCCCGGCGAGACGGTGAAGTCGGAGAAGGTCGTCAGGTCCTTGCCGTAGGTCTCCGCCTCGGTGTCCAGCCACACCGAGTCCGGGCCGGCGACCGCGACCGTACGGCCGTCGACCTTGTGCACCCACGGCACGACCCAGCCGTACGCGAACCGCATCCGCAGCTCCGAGCGCATCGGGACGCGTCCGCTGACGCCTTCCACGATGCGGATCACCTGCGGTGCGCCGTCGCGCGGCGGCATGAAGTCGATCACCCGGACGGTACCGCGCGGAGTGTCCCACTCGGATTCCAATACGAGTGAATCGCCGCGATAGCGCCGGCGGTCCGCCGGCCGCGGTTCGGCACCGTTGACCGGCCCGATCCGCCAGAAACCGTGCTCCTCTGTGCCCAGCAGCCCTGCGAAGACCGCCGGCGAGTCGAAGCGGGGCAGGCACAGCCAGTCGACCGTCCCGTCCCTGCACACTAGAGCGGCGGTTTGCATATCGCCGATAAGTGCGTAGTCCTCGATGCGCCCGGCCACGTGCATCTCCCGTCGAACTGGAGTCACGCCCCCCATGGGACGTTGTGAATCGGTCCGTCCTGCCCATGAAACGTCGCCGAGCAGCGGGACCGGAAATCGGGCGGGGGTGGTGCCTTCCCGGACGGCTCGTTGCGAGTGTCCGAGCAGGATACGACGCACGCGGGTGATCCGCGCGACGCTCGCGACGAGTGAGGTGGTCCGATCGGGTGGCCTCCGTCACGTGACACGGTCACGTATGGGCCGCTCGGGATTGCCGCTGCGTGGCCGGGAGCGACCATGCCCGGTCGCTGATAGCCTGGTACCCCGTGGACCGGTGGGCACGAGAACCCCCGAACCGCAGCGACGGCACCCCTGAAAACTCCGGACGGCGCCGCCTCGCACCTCTCCACCTCGCGACCACGGGAGCTCCCTCTTGGCCATGCCGCCCAAATCCTCGACGACCAAGCACCTCTTCGTCACCGGGGGCGTCGCCTCCTCGCTCGGCAAGGGGCTGACGGCCTCCAGCCTGGGTGCCCTCCTGAAGGCGCGGGGCCTGCGGGTCACGATGCAGAAGCTCGACCCGTACCTGAACGTCGACCCCGGCACGATGAACCCGTTCCAGCACGGCGAGGTCTTCGTCACCAACGACGGTGCCGAGACCGACCTGGACATCGGCCACTACGAGCGGTTCCTCGACGTCGACCTCGACGGCTCGGCGAACGTGACCACTGGCCAGGTCTACAACACCGTGATCGCCAAGGAGCGCCGCGGTGAGTACCTCGGCGACACCGTGCAGGTCATCCCGCACATCACCAACGAGATCAAGCACCGCATCCGGCGGATGGCGACCGACGACGTCGACGTCGTGATCACCGAGGTCGGCGGCACGGTCGGCGACATCGAGTCGCTGCCGTTCCTGGAGACCGTCCGCCAGGTCCGCCACGAGGTCGGCCGGGACAACGTCTTCGTCGTGCACATCTCGCTGCTCCCCTACATCGGCCCGTCCGGTGAGCTGAAGACCAAACCAACCCAGCACTCGGTCGCCGCGCTGCGCAACATCGGTATCCAGCCCGACGCGATCGTGCTGCGCGCCGACCGCGAGGTGCCCACCGCCATCAAGCGCAAGATCTCGCTGATGTGCGACGTCGACGAGGCCGCGGTGGTCGCCGCCATCGACGCCCCGTCGATCTACGACATCCCCAAGGTGCTGCACGCCGAGGGCCTGGACGCCTACGTCGTGCGCAAGCTGGACCTGCCGTTCCGCGACGTGGACTGGACCCAGTGGGCGGACCTGCTCGACCGCGTCCACAACCCCGACCACGAGGTCAAGGTCGCGCTGGTCGGCAAGTACATCGACCTGCCCGACGCCTACCTCTCGGTCACCGAGGCGCTGCGCGCCGGCGGCTTCGCGAACAAGGCCCGGGTCAAGGTCAAGTGGGTCGCCTCCGACGACTGCAAGACCCCGGGCGGCGCCGCGGCCCAGCTCTCCGACTGCGACGCGATCTGCATCCCCGGCGGCTTCGGCGACCGCGGTGTGGACGGCAAGGTCGGCGCGATCACCTACGCCCGTGAGAACCGCGTCCCGCTGCTGGGCCTGTGCCTGGGCCTGCAGTGCGTGGTCATCGAGGCGGCCCGCAACCTGGCCGGTATCGAGGGTGCCAACTCCACCGAGTTCGACCCGGCCGCCGCCCACCCGGTGATCTCCACGATGGCCGAGCAGATGGACATCGTCGCAGGTGAGGGCGATATGGGTGGCACGATGCGGCTCGGTATGTACCCGGCCAAGCTGGCCGAGGGCTCGATCGTCCGCGAGGTCTACGGCGACCAGCCGTACGTCGAGGAGCGCCACCGCCACCGCTACGAGGTCAACAACGCCTACCGCGGTGAGCTGGAGAAGAAGGCCGGGCTGCAGTTCTCCGGCACCTCGCCGGACAACAAGCTCGTCGAGTACGTCGAGTACCCGCGCGAGACGCACCCCTACCTGGTCGCCACCCAGGCGCACCCGGAGCTGCGCTCCCGTCCGACCCGCCCGCACCCGCTCTTCGCCGGGCTGGTGAAGGCCGCGGTCGCGCGGAAGACGGGCGCCGCGAAGTAGGCGACGCGACGCGGATACGGTTGCCGGGGTACGGCCTCCTTCCTGGAGGCCGTGCCCCGGTTTCTGCGTTGGCCGAGGCTTGTGCACATACAGAGAGGACGTCGCGCCATGGCGATCAAGGACACCCCGGAGGAGTGGACGGTCACCGCGACCACGACGCCGTTCACCGGGAACAAGACCAGCGTGCGCACCGACGAGGTGGTCATGCCGGACGGCACCACCGTCACCCGCGACTACCAGGTCCACCCCGGCTCCGTGGCCGTTCTCGCCCTCGACGACGAGGGCCGGGTACTGGTGCTGCGCCAGTACCGCCACCCCGTACGCCAGAAGCTGTGGGAGATCCCCGCCGGGCTGCTCGACATCCCCGGTGAGAACCCGCTGCACGCCGCGCAGCGCGAGCTGTACGAGGAGGCGCACGTCAAGGCCGAGAACTGGCGGGTGCTGACCGACGTCTACACCACGCCCGGCGGCTGCGACGAGGCGGTGCGGATCTTCCTGGCCCGCGATCTGTCCGAGGCCGAGGGGGAGCGGTTCGAGGTCTCCGAGGAGGAGGCCGACATGGAGCTGGCGCGGGTGCCCCGCGAGGAGCTGGTGCGCGGTGTCCTCGCCGGTGAGCTGCACAACAACTGCCTCGTGGTGGGGGTGCTGGCGCTGATCGCCGCCGAGGGCGGCGCGGGGCTCGACGCGCTGCGGCCGGCCGACGCGCCGTGGCCGGCCCGCCCCTTCGCGGCCTGAGCGCCCGCTCCGGCCGCGTACCGGTCGGATGATCCGCCGATCCGATCGGGTGACCCAACCGACGTGCTCCGCACGGGACGTGACGGGGCGTGAACTACGCTCGACGGCGACCCCGTCCGCGCTCGCGGACGGGCTCGTACGCGCAGGTGGACGGAGCGTGACCGGTGACGGATCAGGCGGTGGGCGGGGAGCACCTCCCGCCGGAGACGGCGGACGTGCCCGCCGCGGCGGTACCGGGCCGGCGGGACGCGGGGCCCCGCCAGGACCTCGCCGCCGCCCGCCCGGCCGTCCCGGCGCCCCTGCCCGAGCCCGCCGCCCCGTCCGAGCCCGGCGGACCCCGGGCCGCCCGGTCCGCCACGGGCTTCGCCGGCCGCCGCCGCGAGCTCAAGGAGCTGCGCGCCGACATCGCCCGCGCCGGTCTGGACACCCTCTCCGGACGCAAGGGCGCGCGCAGCCGGGTGCTGCTGATCGCCGGACGCCCCGGTTCCGGCCGTACGGCGCTCGCCGAGGAACTGCTGCGCGAGCTGGCCGGCGACTACCCCGACGGGGTGCTGCGGGCCACGCTGACCGGGCCGGGCGCCCGGCCGGCCGACACCGCCCGCACCGCCCGCGACCTGCTGGCCGACCTCGGCGAGGAGGCCCCGCCGGGCGCCTCTGAGGACGAGCTGACCGAGCTGCTGCGCGGTGCGCTCGCCGGACGCCGGGCGCTGCTGTTCCTGGACGACGCCCCGGGCGCCGACGAGGTCGAGCCGCTGCTGCCGGACGCCCCGGACTGCCTGGTGGTGGTGGTCTCCCAGGGGCCGCTGACCGGTATCCCGGACGTCCGGCCGTGCGCCCTGGGCGGCCTGGACAGCGCCGCGTGCGTCGAGGTCCTGGCCCGCTACGCCGGACCGACGCGGATCACCGTCGACCCGCGGACCGCCGAGAGCGTCGCCGAGGAGTGCGGTGGCCAGCCCGCCGCGCTGGTCCTGGCCGGTGCCTGGCTCGCCGCCCGCCCCAAGTCCTCGGCCGCCGATCTGCGCCAGGCGCTGGGCGCCGTCCCGCTGCCGGAGGGCCTGCCCAGCGGGGCCCGCCCGCTCTTCCGCGCCTTCCACCTCGCCCATGCGGCGCTGCCGCCGCCCGCCGCGCGGATACTGCGGCTGACCACCCTGGCGCCGGCCGGCCTCGTGGACGCGCAGATCGCCTCCGCACTGGCCGGCTGCTCGGTGGCCGCGGCCGCCACGGCGCTGCGCGACTTCGCCGCGCTCGGCCTGCTGCGACCGCTGGCCGCCGGCGACGAAGCGGACTGTGCCACCCGTACACCCGACGCCGCGCTGCTCCCGCGGTACCGCCTCCCCGGCTGCCTCGATGCGCTGGTGCGCGAACTGCTCCACGCGCACGAGCGGCCGGCCGAGATCCAGCTGGCCCGCGCCCGGATGCTGGAGCGGACCGTACGGCTGCTGCAGTCGTGCCGGGCGATGGGCGAGCCGGACGGTTCCCCCGCCCGCCAGCAGGTCGCCGGGCTGCCCCGCTCGCTCCGCTTCAGCTCCCGGCAGGCCGCCGCGCACTGGCTGAGCAGCCGCCGCGGCGCACTGCTCGACGCCGCCCGCATCGCCGTCGCGGACGGTGAACTGGACACCCTGGACCGGCGGTTGATGGCCGCGCTGACCAGGACGCTGCTCGCGCACCGGGGCCCGAAGGGCGCGGCGCCCGACCTCTACGCGCTGCACGGGCTCGTCCTGCAGGTCGCCGAGCGGCGCGGGCTGGCGCGCGAGAAGGCCGCCGCGCTGCTGAACCTCGCCGATCTGGACGGCCAGGCGGGCCGGACCGCCCAGGCGGCCACCCGCTACCGGGGCGCGCTGGAGGCGGCCCGTTCGGTGAAGGACCCGGTGGCCACCGTGCGGGCGCTGGAGTCGCTGGGCGGCACCTACACCGACCTGGGCGACTGGCAGCGGGCCGCGGACTGGTTCGGGCGGGCGCTGGAGCTGCGGCTCGCCCGCGGCGAGGCCGAGGCGGTGGCGCGGCTGCACGGCCGGATCGGCGGGGTGTACGTCTCCGCGGGGCGGTGGGACGAGGCGCTCAAGGAGTGGCGGGCGGCGGCCAGGACGCATCGCCGGCTGGGCGAGACGGCCGGCCAGGCGCGCGCGATGGGGGAGGTGGCCCGGGTCCAGGAGTGCGCGGGACGGCCCGAAGAGGCGTTGCGGACCTGCCGTGAGGCCCTCGAAACCGCCCGGAAAGCGGACGACGGACGGCTGCAGGCGGTGCTCCAGCTGCGGATTGCGGACACCCTCGAACGGCTCGGCGACCCGGCAGCGGCAGGGGTCCATCGCGCCGTGGGGGAGCGCCTCCTCGAAGATCACCCGGATTGACCTGCGAAATCGGTAGTGCCTCTGGCAGAAATTAATGCTTTGCAAGGCTAGACAAGAGCAGGTCCTTCAATAGACTGGCTGGGCCGCGTACGGCGCGGTCAGTTCCGTCATGCATCGCATGAGGGGATAATTCCTCCTGCACCCTCTCATTCAAGGACCGTGATCGACGTGAAGGTCGGCATCCCCCGCGAGGTTAAGAACAACGAGTTCCGCGTGGCCATCACGCCCGCCGGAGTCAATGAACTCGTCCGCCACGGCCACCAGGTCTTCATCGAGAAGGACGCCGGCCTCGGCTCGTCCATCACGAACGAGGAGTACGTCTCCGCCGGCGCCACCATCCTCGGCACCGCCGACGAGGTCTGGGGCACCGCCGACCTGCTGCTGAAGGTCAAGGAGCCGATCGCGGAGGAGTACCACCGCCTCCGCAAGGACCAGACGCTCTTCACCTACCTGCACCTGGCCGCCTCCAAGGAGTGCACGGACGCCCTGCTGGAGTCCGGCACCACCGCCATCGCCTACGAGACCGTCGAGACGGCCGGCCGCCAGCTGCCGCTGCTCGCCCCGATGTCCGAGGTCGCGGGCCGGATCGCCCCGCAGGTCGGCGCGTACCACCTGATGCGCCAGGCCGGCGGCCGCGGTGTGCTGCCCGGTGGTGTGCCCGGCGTCGCCGCCGGCAAGGCCGTCGTCATCGGCGGTGGCGTCTCCGGCTGGAACGCGGTGCAGATCGCCGTGGGCCTCGGCTTCCACGTCACCCTGCTCGACAAGGACATCAACAAGCTCCGCGAGGCCGACAAGATCTTCGGCACCAAGGTGCAGACGATCGTCTCCAACGCCTACGAGCTGGAGAAGGCCGTCGTCGAGGCCGACCTCGTCGTCGGTGCCGTCCTGATCCCGGGCGCCAAGGCCCCCAAGCTGGTCACCAACGAGCTCGTCGCCAAGATGAAGCCCGGAAGTGTCCTTGTCGACATCGCGATCGACCAGGGCGGCTGCTTCGAGGACTCCCGTCCCACCACGCACGCCGAGCCGACCTTCCCGGTCCACAACTCGGTCTTCTACTGCGTCGCCAACATGCCCGGCGCGGTGCCGAACACCTCCACCCACGCCCTCACCAACGCCACGCTGCCCTACATCGTGGAGCTGGCGAACCGCGGCTGGGTCGAGGCGCTGCGCCGTGACCCGGCGCTGGCCAAGGGCCTGAACACCCACGACGGCAAGGTGGTCTACCAGTCCGTCGCCGAGGCCCACGGCCTTGAGCACGTCGAGCTGCGCACCCTCCTCGGCTGAGGCCGCGTCAACGAAGCGTGTCAACGCTGCACATCCGGCCGGGCCTTGGCGACAGGGCCCGGCCGGTCGCATGTGTGCCCCGCGAGGTGCGCCGTTCTGGAACGTCGTCTCTCAACTCGCCGCGAACGTAACCCTTTAACCGATTCGCGTACCCCCGAAACATCGGTCCGATACCGCTCGCGCCCTTGACATCGGGGGGTCCGGTTACCGACACATCGTGCCGGGTCCGGTGGATTGTGTTGCTGCGGACGCCCGACACGCCATAGAGTCGCCAACCGTCGGCATGGTGCCACGCTGACCTATCGATAAAGTTTCCTGGTCACGTCCAAGGAGGTAAGACGACTTGTGAATGAGTCGACATTTACTCCCGGAGGTGGTCACCCAGGAGCGGTTGCACGGGGCCAGGGTCCCTCGGGGCTCGAGGCTGTCGGCTCCGTCGCGGTCCACACCTTCGCAACGCACCAGAGCATTTCCACGACAGCCCACCAGAGTATGGACGGCCATCACGTGAACGCCATGGCCGGCGACCGGGGCAGTGGAGAACCCGCCCGTCTCGCCGACTACGACGACCTGCCCGAGGGGCACTTCTACGATCCGGACGCGGAGTACGAGCCGGACCCCGAATACGCCGCGACGCTCGCGCCGGACGCCGCGCGCCAGCGCCGCGAACGCGTCGGCCCGACCGGACGCCCGCTCCCCTACTTCCCCATCCCCGGCCCGCTCTCCGAGCACGGCCCGGCGAAAATCATCGCGATGTGCAACCAGAAGGGCGGGGTCGGCAAGACCACCTCGACCATCAACCTGGGCGCCGCACTCGCCGAATACGGACGACGGGTGCTGCTCGTCGACTTCGACCCGCAGGGCGCTCTGTCGGTCGGACTCGGCGTCAACCCGATGGAGCTCGACCTGACGGTCTACAACCTGCTCATGGAGCGGGGCATGTCGGCCGACGAGGTGCTCCTGAAGACCGCGGTCCCCAACATGGACCTGCTGCCCAGCAATATCGATTTGTCAGCGGCAGAGGTGCAGTTGGTCAGCGAGGTGGCCCGGGAGTCGACCCTGCAGCGCGCCCTGAAGCCGCTGCTGGCCGACTACGACTACATCGTGATCGACTGCCAGCCCTCCCTCGGTCTGCTCACCGTCAACGCCCTGACGGCGGCTCACAAGGTCATCGTGCCGCTGGAGTGCGAGTTCTTCGCGCTGCGCGGTGTCGCGCTGCTGACCGAGACGATCGAGAAGGTCCAGGAGCGGCTCAACCCCGAGCTGGAGCTCGACGGGATCCTGGCGACGATGTACGACTCCCGTACGGTGCACAGCCGTGAGGTGCTGGCGCGCGTCGTCGAGGCCTTCGACGACCACGTCTACCACACCGTCATCGGCCGTACGGTCCGCTTCCCCGAGACCACCGTCGCGGGCGAGCCGATCACCACGTACGCCTCCAACTCCGTCGGTGCCGCCGCCTATCGCCAGCTCGCCAGGGAGGTGCTCGCCCGGTGTCACGCCGAGTGAGTTTGCCGGGAGCCGACGAACTGTTCCGTACCACCGGGGGAGTGGGGCTGCAGCCCTCCAGCCCCCGTCGCACCACGAACGGTTCGGCGGCCGCGGCCAACGGCGAGGCGTCCCGCGTGCCCGCGCCGGCCGGCGAGCCCGAACCGGCGTCGGAGACGCCGGAGGCGGCCACCGCCGTCCGGCAGCGGCGCTCCGGCAGCGGCTCGGACGCCGCGGCGACGGCCGGTGACGGTGGACCGGCCACCCCGCCCCGGGTGCCCGCGGTCGGGCCCCCGGCCGAGCACGGCGGCCGCGAGGCGGACGGCGACGGGGCCAAGGGCCACCGCGCCCAGGCGGGCCAGTCCGGCCCGTCCGGTCCGGATGCCGCCGCGGCCGCCGTACAGGCCGGTGGCCAGGGCCGCCGGCGCGGCGGCGGCCGCGGTGCCAACCGCCGCCCCAGCGGCCGGGAACGGCACGACGAGAAGATCACCGTCTATGTCTCCGCCGAGGAGCTCATGGACCTCGAACACGCCCGCCTGGTGCTGCGCGGCGAGCACGGCCTGGCCGTCGACCGCGGACGGATCGTCCGCGAGGCGGTCGCCGTCGTCCTCGCCGACCTGGAGTCGCGGGGCGACGCCAGCATCCTGGTACGCCGGCTCCGCGGCCGCTGAGGCGGTACCCGGGCGGCATCGCCGCCGCGGTGCAAAAACGTCCCGCCGGGTGGGGCTCGGCCGCGTCGGGGCCGGTCGGCGGCGATTGCGCGGGCCACGCGGGATAGCCTGCCTTCTCCGCGGGTCATCCCGCGCGTGACCAGCCCGTCGCCTCCGGCGCGGGACCGCAGCACCATGGACCGCGATGCCGACGACCAACGACGACACCCCCGCGCCCCGCGCCCGCAGACCACTCGGACGCGGGCCGGGTGCGGGGCCGGTGGCGGCACAGGCGCCCGCGGAGCAGCCGGTGGCGGACGAAGCGCCAGTTGTGGAAGAAGCGCCGGTCGTCCACGAGGCGCCGGTCGCGGACGCGACGCCGGAAGCTTCAGAGGCACCGGAGGCACCAGGGGCACCGGAGTCGGCGGGCGTGCCGGAGGCGGTGGACGAGCCCGCGACGACGGCTGCACCGGATGCGGTGGACGAGGCCGAGGAGGCCGGCACCTCCGAGAAGGCCCGCCCTGAGGGCGGCGATGCGACCTTCACCCTGCGGCTCGACAACTTCGAGGGCCCCTTCGACCTCCTGCTGCAGCTGATCTCCCGGCACAAGCTGGACGTCACCGAGGTCGCGCTGTCCAAGGTGACCGATGAGTTCATGGCGCACATCCGGGCCATGGGGCCGGACTGGGACCTGGACCAGACCACCGAGTTCCTCGTCGTCGCGGCGACGCTGCTGGATCTGAAGGCCGCCCGGCTCCTGCCGGCCGCCGAGGTGGAGGACGAGGCGGACCTCGCGCTCCTGGAGGCCCGCGATCTGCTCTTCGCCCGGCTGCTGCAGTACCGCGCGTACAAGCGCATCGCGGACATCTTCAGCGGCCGGCTGGCGGACGAGGCGCGCCGCCACCCCCGTACGGTCGGGCTGGAGCCGCACCACGCCGAGCTGCTGCCCGAGGTCGTCATCAGC
This sequence comes from Streptomyces sp. NPDC026575, assembly GCF_055567415.1. Lineage (NCBI taxonomy): Bacteria > Bacillati > Actinomycetota > Actinomycetes > Kitasatosporales > Streptomycetaceae > Streptomyces > Streptomyces sp. NPDC026575. The sequence goes on along the minus strand of NZ_JBVHQM010000025.1, from coordinate 85,340 downwards.
ATCGGGGCCGAGGGCTTCGCCAGGCTCGCGGTCAAGGCGATGCAGCCCAAGGCCAAGCCGCAGGTCTACGTCGACCACATCCACGCCCCGTTGGTGAGCGTGCGGGAGCAGGCCGAGGTGGTGATGGCGCGGCTGCGGGAGGCGGGCGAGCGCACCTTCCAGGAGCTGGTCGCGGACGCGCCGGACACCCTGACCGTCGTGGCGCGCTTCCTGGCCCTGCTGGAGCTCTACCGGGAGCGGGTGGTGACGCTGGACCAGGAGGAGGCCCTGGGGGCGCTCACGGTGCGCTGGACGGGCGCCGAGGGGGCCGAGCCGGTGGTCACGGACGAGTTCGACCAGGAACCGTCGCAGCGCGCCGCCGAGGCGGAGCGGGGCGGGCGAGCGGAAGAGGAGCGGGTATGAGCGGCGCGGCCGGCGGCGAGGCGTACGACATCACGGAGACCGGCGCGGTCGGCGGCGGCCCCGAAGAGGGCTCCGAGGCGCCCACGGGGGCGCTGGGCGTCGCCGAGCTGGCGCTGAAGCCCGCGCTGGAGGCCGTCTTGATGGTCGTCGACGAGCCGGCGACCGAGGAGCACCTGGCCAGGGTGCTGGAGCGGCCCCGGCGCGCGGTCGCGCTCGCGCTGCGCGAGCTGTCCGACGACTACACCCGTGAGGGCCGCGGTTTCGACCTGCGCCTGGTGGCCGGCGGCTGGCGCTTCTACTCCCGTGCCGAGTACGCGGACGCGGTGGAGGGCTTCGTCCTGGACGGCCAGCAGGCCCGGCTCACGCAGGCCGCATTGGAGACTCTGGCCGTGGTCGCGTACCGTCAGCCGGTCAGCCGTTCCCGTGTCTCGGCCGTTCGCGGAGTCAACTGTGACGGTGTGATGCGCACGCTCCTCCAGCGCGGACTGGTGGAGGAGGCGGGGACGGAACCTGAAACAGGTGCGATCCTGTACAGGACGACGAATTACTTTCTGGAGCGGATGGGCCTGCGCGGCCTGGACGAGCTCCCTGAGCTCGCACCGTTCCTCCCGGAGGCGGACGCGGTCGAGGGTGACTCCGCGGAAGGTATCCCGTCGTTCGACGTAGACGACAGCGGCGACTCTCAGACGGATCATTGATGCGAAGCAGCGGCAGGAACAACAGGGACAGCGGGCGCGGCAACTACCGCGGCGCGGGCAACAAGAAGGACGAGAAGCAGCAGCGCGCCGGCCGCCCCCGTCCTGAGGAGCGCCGCTACGACGTGGGCGGCACCGGCGGGGCCGGCGGCTCCTCGGAGCGCAAGGACGAGCGCAAGGGCGGCGGCAGCCGGGGCGCGGCGGCCCGCGGCGGCGCCAAGGGCGGCCCCCGTACGGGCGCCGCATCCAAGGGAGCCCGTCCGGGCGGCAAGGGCGGCGGTCCGCAGCGCGGCCGCGGCCAGGCGCCCGCGCGTCCCCGCGAGTACGACGCCCAGGTCGAGGAGCGCAACCGCGCCCGGCACAACAAGCCGCAGGTCAAGACCCCCAAGACGTTCGGGGAGCAGGAGGGCGAGCGGCTGCAGAAGGTGCTGGCCAGGGCCGGTATGGGCTCGCGGCGGGCCTGCGAGGAGCTGATCGACCAGGCGCGGGTCGAGGTCAACGGCCGCATCGTCACGGAGCAGGGCGTCCGGGTCGACCCGGAGAAGGACGAGATCAAGGTCGACGGCCTGACGGTCGCCACCCAGTCGTACCTCTTCTTCGCGCTGAACAAGCCGGCCGGCGTCGTCTCCACGATGGAGGACCCGGACGGCCGCCAGTGCCTGGGCGACTACGTCACCAACCGTGAGACGCGGCTGTTCCACGTCGGCCGGCTGGACACCGAGACCGAGGGCATCATCCTGCTCACCAACCACGGTGAGCTGGCGCACCGCCTGACGCACCCGCGCTACGGCGTCAAGAAGACCTACCTGGCCGCCATCCAGGGCCCGCTCCCGCGCGACCTGGGCAAGCAGCTCAAGGACGGCATCCAGCTGGAGGACGGCTACGCCCGCGCCGACCACTTCCGCGTCGTGGAGAACACCGGCAAGAACTACCTCGTCGAGGTGAGCCTGCACGAGGGCCGCAAGCACATCGTGCGCCGGATGCTCGCCGAGGCCGGCTTCCCGGTCGACAAGCTGGTGCGGACGGCCTTCGGCCCGATCGCGCTGGGCGACCAGAAGTCGGGCTGGCTGCGCCGGATGACCAACACCGAGGTCGGCATGCTGATGCGCGAGGTCGAGCTGTAGCTCTCGCCGCCGGGGCCCGCCGCAGGGCCCCGTAGGCGACCCCGCCGCGCCGGGGCCGGCCTTGCGCCGCCCACCCGCCACCCCTTAACGTCATCATGACGATTAAGGGGTGGTTTTTGATGCAGTCCACGGGGGCGGCCCGGTCCACGGGAGCGACGGGATCCGGGTCGGCGGCGACCGGCGCGCTGATCGGGCTGGCGCTCGGCGACGCGCTCGGCTTTCCCACCGAGTTCAACGACGTGCCGGCCATCCTGGCCAAGTGCGGCCCATGGCGGCGGATGGCGCTGCCCCGGCCCGCCATCGTCACCGACGACACCCAGATGACGCTGGCGCTGGGGCGCGGGCTGCGAACGGCCCTGGCGGGCGGCGAGCCGGCTCCGGAGCGCCTCGTAGGACCGGTGCGCGAGGAGTACGTCGCCTGGTGGCGCTCGCCCGACAACAACCGGGCGCCGGGCGGCACCTGCCTGCGCGCCTGCGAGCTGCTCAGCACCCCGGACCGGCCATGGGCCGACGCCAGCCAGATCGGGTCGAAGGGCTGCGGCGCCAATATGCGGGTCGCGCCCATCGCCCTCGCACCGGGGCTGACCCCGCAGCAGCGCTCCGGCGCCGCCCAGCTGCAGTCCGCGCTGACCCACGGGCACCCCACCGCGCTCGCCGCGAGCGATCTGACCGCCCGCGCGGTGCGCGCCCTCGTGGACGGCGCCAGGCCCGCCGAGCTGACCGGCCTGCTGCGCGCGTACGCCCACGGCCGGCGCACCGTCTACCGGGAGGACTGGCTCGGCGATCTGTGGCGGCGCGGCCAGGACCCGTCGCCGACCGCGTTCATCGCCCGCGGCTGGGACGAGTGCCTGGGCGCCTTGGACCGGCTGGAGGCCGCGCTCGCCGCACCGGACGCGGAGGCCGACCCCTGCCTGGCCACCGGCGCCGGCTGGATCGCGGAGGAGGCGCTGGCCACCGGGCTGCTGTGCTTCCTGCTCTTCCCCGACGAGCCGCTCACCGCGCTGCGCCGGGCCGCCTGCACCTCCGGCGACTCCGACTCGATCGCCTGCCTCACCGGGGCCTTCGCCGGGGCCCACCTCGGTGCCGGCGCCTGGCCCGAGGAGTGGGCCGCCCGTATCGAGTACCGCGAGGAGCTGCTGGCGCTCGGGGCGGCCTGGGACGCCTGAGGCCCCGGGCCCGTTCAGGCGGCCCCGGGGGCCGAGGAGCCGCCTTGGCCGAGTGCCGAGGCCCGCCGGGCCCGGAACAGGAAGTCCGCGATCCGGGCCCGGTCCGGCTCCGCCGGCAGCGGTGAACCGGACACCGCCGCCTCGGCCTCCTCGGACAGCCGCGCCATCCGCCGCTCGACCACGTCCCAGGCCACCTCGCCGCGCCGGACCGCCAGCAGCTCCTCCCGGTCGCCGCCGACGTCCAGCGTCAGCGCGCCCGTACGGAGCAGGTCCCGCGAGCTGGCCAGCAGGCGCAGCAGATGCATGGCGTGCTTCCAGCGGGGCGCGCCGTGCCGCCGCAGATCGGCCCGCAGCTGTTTGAGCTGCCCGGCGGCGTAGCCGGCGAAGGTGCGGTGGACCTGGCGGGACAGGAACGCCTCGCGCAGCGCGAGCAGCTCCCGTCCGGTGCCGTCGAGGCGCTCGACGAGCGGGGAGTGCAGGCACTCCAGGACGGTGGGGTTGGCGCGCAGCGCCAGCTGGCAGAAGCGTTCCAGCTCCCAGGAGAACTCCTCCTCGCGGGGCCCCTCCACATGGGTCGGCGGCTTCTCGAAGCCCCAGAAGAGCCTGGTCGGCGCGAGGAACACCCCGCGCCGGTCGGTGTCGCTGCTCGCGGTGGCCAGCCCGAAGGCGCGCGAGCCCATCACGCACGCGTAGATGGTGTGCTCGGCGACCAGGGAGTGGCCCGATTGGCCGGTGGCTGCGGACATGGCGGCGATTGTGGCCGGGGGAGGGGCGATGTGTCACCAGGTTTGCGCGCCGGTCCGTGGCCGGCGGGAGACCGGTCACCGCCGGTGCCCGGCCGGTCGCCGCACCCGCGCACGGGCGTCCCGGCCCGTCGTGCGGTCACCCGTCGTGTACGGAATGTCAGTGCGGCTGGTTACGCTGATCAGTGCGTGCACAGGTGCGTGAACGCGGCACACGACGCAGGGGAGCAGTGACGTGGCGGTACGAGCGGTCCGCGGGGCCGTCCAGCTGGAGCGGGACGACGCCGGGCATATGCAGGAGCAGGTCGGCGAGCTGCTCACCGCCCTTCTGGAGCGCAACGGTCTGATCGTGGACGACCTGATCAGCGTGTGGTTCACCGCCACCCCCGATCTGCACAGCGACTTCCCGGCCGCCGCCGCGCGCGCCCTGGGCATCACGGACGTCCCGCTGATCTGCGCCCAGGAGCTGGCCGTCACCGGCGCCATGGAGCGTGTGGTGCGGGTGCTCGCCCATGTCGAGACCGGGCTGTCCAAGGCCGGGATCGCCCATGTCTACCTCGGCGCGGCCGGGGCGCTGCGAAAGGACATCGCGCAGTGAGGACCGCACTCGTCATCGGAACGGGCCTGATCGGCACGTCGGCCGCCCTCGCGCTCAACGCACGGGGCGTGCAGGTCTTCCTGGAGGATCACGACCAGGCCCAGGCCCTGACGGCCGCCGCGCTCGGCGCGGGCGTCGCCGAGGCGCCCCCGGGGCCGGTCGATCTGGCCATCGTGGCCGTGCCGCCCGCCCATGTCGCGGCGGCGCTGGCCGACGCCATAGGGCGCGGCGCGGCCCGCGCCTACATCGACGTGGCCAGCGTCAAGGGCGGCCCGCGCCGCGAGCTGGAGGCGATGGGCTGCGACCTGGCCGGCTATCTGGGGACGCACCCCATGGCCGGCAAGGAGCGCTCCGGCCCGCTGGCCGCCACCGCCGACCTCTTCGAGGGCCGCCCCTGGGTGCTCACCCCGACCCGCGACGGCGACACCGAGGTGCTCAACCTCGGCCTGGAGCTGGTCGCGCTGTGCCGGGCCGTCCCCGTGGTGATGGACGCGGACGCCCACGACCGCGCCGTGGCCCTGGTCTCGCACACCCCGCAGCTGCTCTCCAGCCTCGTCGCCGCCCGCCTCAAGGGCGCCGACGAGACCGCCGTGCGGCTGTGCGGCCAGGGCATCCGCGATGTGACGAGGATCGCGGCCTCCGATCCGGCGATGTGGATCGACATCCTGTCCGCCAACCCCGGCCCGGTCGCCGACGTGCTCGCCGAGATCGCCGCCGACCTGGACGAGACCGTACGGTCCCTGCGGGCCCTGGAGTCCACCGACGAGGAGAAGCGCGGCAGCGGCGCCGGCGGCATCGAGGACGTGCTGCGGCGCGGCAACGCCGGGCGCGAGCGGGTCCCCGGCAAGCACGGCGCCGCCCCGGCCGCGTACGAGATCGTCGCCGTCTACATCGGCGACCAGCCCGGCGAGCTGGCCCGGATCTTCGCCGACGCCGGCCGCGCCGGGGTCAACATCGAGGACGTCCGCATCGAGCACGCCACCGGTCAGCAGGCCGGCTTCATCCAGCTCATGGTCGAGCCGCAGGCGGTGCCGGGGCTGACCGCGGAGCTGCGGGAGCGGGGCTGGTCCATCCGGCAGTGACACCGTGGACGGCGCCGTGCGGGTGAGCCAGTAACCTTGTGCGAGGCCCTTATGGCCTTGGACCCCCGCCCCGTGTAACAAGAAAGGTGTTCGTCACCGTGGAAACCGCCGCTCGGACCGCCCCGGCTGCAGTGATTGTCGCCATCGACGGCCCCGCAGGCACGGGCAAGTCCAGCACGTCCAAGGCCGTCGCCGCCAAGCTGGGATTCGGCTACCTCGACACCGGTGCCCAGTACCGCGCGATCACCTGGTGGATGCTGAACAACGGCATCGACGTCCAGGACGCGACCGCCGTGGCCGACGCCGCCGCCAAGCCCGTGATCGTCTCCGGCACCGACCCGGGCGCCCCGACCATCACGGTCGACGGCCTGGACGCCGCGGGACCGATCCGCACCCAGGAGGTCACCTCCGCGGTCAGCGCCGTCAGCGCGGTCCCCGAGGTGCGGGCCCTGATCACCGACCTGCAGCGCTCCATCGCCGCCGCGGCCCCGCGCGGCATCGTCGTCGAGGGCCGGGACATCGGCATCACGGTCCTGCCGGACGCCGACCTCAAGATCTTCCTGACCGCCTCCCCCGAGGCCCGGGCGGCCCGCCGCAGCGGCGAGCTGAAGGGCAAGGAGGCCACCGACCTGGCCGCCACCCGCGAGGCGCTGATCAAGCGGGACGCCGCCGACTCCTCCCGCAAGACCTCCCCGCTGGCCAAGGCGGACGACGCGGTCGAGGTGGACACCACCGAGCTGACGCTGGAGCAGGTCATCGAGTGCGTGGTCACCCTCATCGAGGGCGTCAGCGCCGAAAAGGCGGGACTCGCGCGGTGACCGACCGGGGCGGGGCGCCGGGCACGGCCGGCGCCGGGGCCGGGCAGCGGTCCGGCATCCCGAGCGCCGCGGGTGCCGCGGTCGGCCGGCGGATCGGCATCGGCCTGATGTACGGGCTGTGGCGGCCGCGGGTGCTGGGCGCCTGGCGGGTGCCGTCGTCCGGCCCGGTGATCCTCGCCGTCAACCACTCGCACGGCATCGACGGCCCGATGCTGATGGGCACCGCGCCCCGGCCGGTGCACTTCCTGATCAAGAAGGAAGCCTTCGTCGGCCCGCTGGACCCGTTCCTGCGGGGCATCGGGCAGCTGAAGGTGGACCGCTCATCCGCCGACCGCAGGGCGATCACCGACGCGCTCGGGGTGCTGGAGCGCGGCGGGGTGCTGGGGATCTTCCCGGAAGGCACCCGCGGCGAGGGCGACTTCGCCTCCCTGCGGGCGGGCCTGGCGTACTTCGCGGTGCGCTCCGGGGCGCCGGTCGTGCCGGTGGCGGTGCTCGGCGGCAAGGACCGCCGCAGCCGGCTGACCTCGGCGGTGCCGCCGCTGCGGGCCCGTATCGACGTCGTCTTCGGCGACGCCTTCGAGGCGGGCGACGGCACGGGGCGGCGCACCCGCAAGGCGCTGGACGCGGCGACGGTGCGCATCCAGGAGCGGCTCACCGCCCACCTGGCCGAGGCACGGCGCCTGACCGGGCGCTGACCCACACTTGAGTGGTGGACCGCGGAGCGCGGCCCGCCACTCGCGAAGACCACGCGGCGGCAGCCGCACATTGAATGCGTGAGGAACGGACTTCATGAACGACCAGATCCCCACCGGCGACGAGCACGGTGCGCTTGGCGACGCCGAGTACGCGGAGTTCATGGAGCTCGCCGCGGAGGAGGGCTTCGACCTTGAGGAGGTCGAGGGCGACATCGCCGCGGCCGGCCACGGCCCGCTGCCCGTCCTCGCCGTCATCGGCCGCCCGAACGTCGGCAAGTCGACGCTGGTGAACCGCATCATCGGCCGCCGCGAGGCGGTCGTCGAGGACAAGCCGGGCGTCACCCGCGACCGCGTCACCTACGAGGCGGACTGGAACGGCCGCCGCTTCAAGGTCGTCGACACCGGCGGCTGGGAGCAGGACGTGCTCGGCATCGACGCATCGGTCGCGATGCAGGCCGAGTTCGCCATCGAGGCCGCCGACGCGGTCGTCTTCGTCGTCGACGCCAAGGTCGGCGCGACCGACACCGACGAGGCCGTCGTCAAGCTGCTGCGCCGCGCCGGCAAGCCGGTGGTGCTGGTCGCCAACAAGGTCGACGGCCCGTCCGGCGAGGCCGACGCCGCCATGCTGTGGTCGCTGGGCCTCGGCGAGCCGCACCCGATCTCCGCGCTGCACGGCCGGGGCACCGGCGACATGCTCGACGCCGCGCTGGAGGCGCTGCCCGAGGCGCCCGCGCAGACCTTCGGCGCCACCGTCGGCGGCCCCCGCCGGATCGCGCTCATCGGCCGTCCGAACGTGGGCAAGTCCTCGCTGCTGAACAAGGTCGCCGGGGAGGAGCGGGTGGTGGTCAACGAGCTGGCCGGCACCACCCGCGACCCGGTCGACGAGATGATCGAACTGGGCGGCAAGACCTGGAAGTTCGTGGACACCGCCGGTATCCGCCGCCGGGTGCACCTCCAGGAGGGCGCCGACTACTACGCCTCGCTGCGCACCGCGGCGGCCGTGGAGAAGGCCGAGGTCGCAGTCGTCCTGATCGACGCGGCGGAGTCCATCAGCGTCCAGGACCAGCGGATCATCACGATGGCCGTGGAGGCCGGACGCGCCCTGGTCATCGCCTACAACAAGTGGGACAACCTCGACGAGGAGCGCCGCTTCTACCTGGAGCGCGAGATCGAGCGGGACCTCGTCCAGGTCCCGTGGGCGATGCGGGTGAACGTCTCCGCGCGCACCGGCCGCCACATGGAGAAGCTGGTCCCGGCGATCGAGACCGCGCTGGCCGGATGGGAGACCCGCATCCCCACCGGGCGGCTGAACGCCTTCCTCGGTGAGATCGTGGCCTCCCACCCGCACCCGATCCGCGGCGGCAAGCAGCCCCGCATCCTCTTCGGCACCCAGGCCGGCACCAAGCCCCCGCGCTTCGTCCTGTTCGCCTCCGGCTTCCTGGAGGCCGGCTACCGCCGCTTCATCGAGCGCCGCCTGCGCGAGGAGTTCGGCTTCGACGGGACGCCGATCCACATCTCGGTGCGGGTGCGCGAGAAGCGCACCAAGAAGAAGTAGCGAGCGGGGCGTCCCGGCCTTCCGGGACGCCCCGGGCGCCGCAGCGGCCGCCTGGCGGGACGCCGGCCCGGGAGCGGGTCAGCGGCCGTGCCGGCGGCCGTCGCGCTGTCCGGGGGGCAGCGCCGGGACATGGCCGCGCGGGGGTTGGTACGGCTGGCGGCCCACGACCTCCCAGTGGCCCGTGGAGGCCGTCGTACGGCCCCAGTTCCCCGTGCCGCGCAGCGTCTCCGAGGTCTCCGGCTCGTCCGAACGGTCCCCGGGCAGGGCCCGGAAGGAGCGGCGGTACTCGGCGTACAGCGCGTCGTAGATCGGCGTGGCCGAGCCGCGGTCGGTCGTGTGCGTCGGCCCGTGTTCGTGCGACGGGCGCATGCCGGGGATCTGGTGGGAGTACGGGGCGCGGGAGGAGGGGTCGTATGCGTGCACGTATGTGCCAACGACCCCGATGGCCGTGGGATGCGGCTTTCCTGCGGAAATGGCCGATCGCGGGGGCATGACCGGCCGAATCGGCGGTCCTGCCCCCGCGATCGGGTGGCGCGGGGCGGTCAGGTGCCGGCCAGCGGCATCGCGGCGGCGACCAGGGCGTCCCGGGCGGCGGCCTCCTCCAGCGCCTGCCGCATCAGGTCCTCGCGGGGCTGGTGGCCGATGGTGCCCGCGGGCGCGGCGTACATCAGGACCGTTTGGGCCTTGTTGGCGGCGGCGCGCCAGCCGTCGGAGACCGCCAGCGGCTGGTGGGCCTGCCACCAGGCGGCCTGGTTGCCGGCGCTGCCGGGCTGCAGGACGGCGTGCAGTTTGCCCATGGCCAGCAGCGCGGACCAGCCCGGGTTGAGGGTGGGGAGCCGGTTCATGTCCTTCACCGGCTGGAAGCCCTGCTCCATCAGCAGCGGGAGGAAGTCGTCGGTCAGGCCGGCCGAGCCGGGGCGGGCGATCGGGCCGTCCGGCTCGACCACCAGGGCGGGGCGCAGATCGCCCTCGATCAGCACCAGACCGCAGGTGATCCCGAGGGTCGCCTGGCGCTCGTTGCCGGGGGCCGGGCCGGTCGGCGCGGCCCCCGGTGCGGGAGTACGGGGGGCGGCGTCCTCGCCGGTGATGGAGCGCACGGCTCCCTGGAGCTGCTCCTCGGACACCGGGACGACCTGCGAGGGGATGCATGTGGCATGGGCGAACGCGAGCACCGCGGTCTCCTCGCCCACGAACAGGACGGTGCTGGTGCGCTCCTGCTCGCTGTCGCCTGGGGTGCGGCAGGAGGTGCAGTCGTAGCTGCCGGGGGCGTCGCCACCGGCCAGCAGGCGGTCGGCTTCTTCGTCGCCGATCTCGGCGCGAACGTCGTCGCTGACGTCGAGCATGCGCGGCACGGGTGGCTCCTCGATCTCTGTGCGTCTGCCGGGCGGTCTCCCGGCTCGTACAAGGACAACGGGTGACCTGCGGCAGGAGTCACGCGACGACGGGAACAGAATCGAACCAATCCCCGCACAGCGGAAAACCAAGGAAAGGCGCCCAGGAACCGGTCACTTACCGCCAGCTTTCGTGTAGAACGTGGCGCAGTTGGCGGCGTTTTGTACACCGGAGCGGGTGGGACCGGGGCGTGGAGGGCGCGGCGCGCGGGTCGGCGGCGGACGGCTGCCTACCGTCACCGGCTATGTCGGACAACTCTTCGGCGCCGCGGCGCCGCGCGGGATCCGCCGGGCTGCTCCCCGCGGTGGCCGCGGTCCTGGTCCTGTGCCTGCCTGGTGGCGCCGCCGCCGGCGCGGGGCCGGACGGCGGCGGCGGCGGCGGCGGTGGCGGCGGTGGCGGCGGCGCGAAGAAACGTCACGCCTGCGCCGACGACCAGTGGCCCTGGGGCTGTCTCGCCGAATGCGAGAGCAGCGGCGACTGGCGGACCAACACCGGCAACGGCTACTACGGCGGACTCCAGTTCTGGCAGCCCACCTGGGAGGCGTTCGGCGGCCTGCGCTACGCGCGGCGGGCCGACCTCGCCACCCGCGACGAGCAGATCCACATCGCCAAGAGGGTGCAGGCCGCCCAGGGCTGGGGCGCCTGGCCGGTGTGCGCCAGGCGCTACGGCCTGATCGCCAAGGGGCGTACCTATGTGGTGCGGCGCGGGGACACGCTCGGCGAGATCGCCCGCACCCACCACGTCAAGGGCGGCTGGCGGACGCTCTACAAGGCCAACAAGCCGCTCGTGGGCGGCAACCCGAACCGGCTGCGGGTCGGCACCAAGCTGCTGCTTCCCGGACCGGCCGCCCCCGGGCGCAAGGGGGAGCACCAGCATGCGGCATCGGACGAGGGATGGGAATTGTGGCCCGAAGGTTCCCTGCTCTCGCTACCGATGCCCTAACTTTTTCGGAACATCTTGGCGAAAGCGCCCAACCGGGAACCCCGTTTCGCGGTCTTCCCCTGCAGTGAACAGGACGCGTCGTGCCTTCGCGAGGGGAGCACGACGCCGTCCGCGGGCAGCGCGGGAACGACCGGAAGACCAGGGGACGCGGGGACGGATGCACATCTCATTCCTGATTCACAACGCGTACGGGATAGGGGGGACGATCCGCACGACGTTCAATCTGGCCCGCACGCTCGCCGAACGGCACGACGTCGAGATCGTCTCCGCGCTGCGCCACCGCGACGCCCCGGTCTTCGACCTCGGTCCCCGCGTCGCGCTGCGGCACCTCGTGGACATCAGGGAGTCCGGCCCGGACGGCGCCGACCCCGCGCACGCCCGTCCCGCCAGGGTCTTCCCCGCCGCCGAGGGCCGCTTCGCCCAGTACAGCGAGCTGACCGACCACCGGATCGCCCAGCATCTGCGGCGCACCGAGGCGGACGTGGTGGTCGGCACCCGGCCCGGACTCAATGTGCACATCGCCCGGCAGACGCGCCGCGGGCCGGTCCGCATCGGCCAGGAGCATCTGACCCTGGACACCCACAGCCGGGCGCTCAAGCTGGCGCTGCGCGGCGCCTATCCGCGCCTGGACGCGGTCACCACCGTCACCGAGGCCGATGCCCGCGCCTACCGCAGCAGGCTGCGGCTGCCCGGAGTGCGCATCGAGGCGGTGCCCAACAGCGTGCCCGCGCCCGCCCTCGCGCCCTGCGACGGCAGCGGCAAGTGGGTGGTCGCGGCCGGCCGGCTCGCCCGGGTCAAGCGCTACGACGTCCTCATCCGGGCCTTCGCGCAGGTCGCCGCGGAGCGCCCCGACTGGCGGCTGCGGATATACGGCGGCGGGACCGAGAAGGCCGCGCTGCGGGCCCTGATAGACGAACTCGGCCTGTACAACCACGTCTTCCTGATGGGCCCGGCCAACCCCCTGGAGCCCGAGTGGGCCAAGGGCTCGATCGCCGCGGTCTCCTCCAGCCTGGAGTCCTTCGGGATGACGATCGTCGAGGCGATGCGGTGCGGTCTGCCGGTCGTGGCCACGGACTGCCCGCACGGGCCCGGCGAGATCATCGCCGACGGGGTGGACGGCAAGCTGGTGCCGGTCGGCGATCCGCAGGCGATGGCCGGCTCGCTGCTCTCGCTGATCAACGACGACGACGCCCGCAAGCGCATGGGCCGCGCCGCGCTGGCGGCGTCCGCCCGCTTCGACCCCGACCGGGTCGCCGGGCGCTATGAGGCCCTCTTCGACGAGCTGCTGGCCGCGCGGCGGGCCAACCGGCTGCGCGGCGGGCTGCACCGTGCCCGGGGCGCGCTGCTCAGCGGCGCCTACGCCACCAAGGACGCGGCCCGCGCCGCGCTGGGAGGGGTGCGGACGGCATGACCGGGTCGAGCCAGTTGACCGCGACCGGAGACGAGACGAAGGAGTCGGCCGCCATCGATCAGGAACCCACGGCCGCGGCGGGCGCGGGCCGCGAAGGCGGCGAGCGGCGGTCCGCCGCGCCGCGGGGGCGGGCCGGCGGCGCGGGTGCGCCCGGCGAACTGCGGGCGGACTGCATCGCCGACTCCGCGGGCGGCCTCACCTTCGATCTGACCGCCCCCGAGGGCACCCCGGCCGGCTGGAGCGCGGCACTGGTGCTGCGGCTGCGCGGCGGCGACGGGGCGGACGACGAGGTGCGGCTGCCGCTCGGCCCGAACGGCGCCGGCCGGCTGCGCGCCGTGCTGCCCAGCACCGTCGCGCTCGCCGAGGGCCGCTGGAACGCCTATGCGGACCTCGGCGACGGCCAGGACCCCCGGCGGCTGCTGCCGGGCGTCAACGACCTGCGCTCGCTGGTGGACCGCCGTCCGCTGGCGGGCATCGGCCGGCTCGGCGTACGGATCCCGTACGCGACCAAGTACGGCAACCTCGCGCTGCGCAGCTGGCTGCGCGGGCCGCACGCCGAGGCCGGCGACATCCTCGTGGGGCCCGACGGCATGACGGTCTCCGGCCGGCTCTACGGCGCCGTCCCGGCGGCCGGCGCCCAGGCCGAGGCGCGCGCCCGGCGGATACCGGGGCGGCCGGGCGACGTCCCGCCCGCCGTCACCGTCCCACTGGCCGTCGACGGCTCGGAGTTCACCTTCACGCTGCCGTACGGGGAACTGGCCGGCCACTGGGAGCGGGGCAGCGAGCCCTGGGACCTGTGGCTGCGCCCCGCCGACGGCGCCCGGCCGGTCCGGATCGCCCGCCTGCTGGACGATGTCGCGGACAAGAAGCAGGTCTTCAGCTACCCCGCGCTGCCGGTGGACTGCGCGGCCGGCCAGGTCAGAGTCGGCCCGTATTACACACTCGACAACGACCTGGCCGTACGGGTCGCCGGACCGGACGGGAGCTGACGGGGCGTCCGCCGCGGCGGACGCTCCCCGGACCGGGCGGCCCCGCGGCGGCCGGCCCTCGTACCGGACGGCCCCGTATCGGGATCGAGGACCGCCGCCGTCCGCGGACACTGCGAGACTTCGGGCATGTTGGAGACCTCCGCACGCCTGCTCCGTCTGCTCTCCCTGCTGCAGGCCCACCGGGAGTGGTCCGGCGCGGACCTCGCCGCCCGGCTCGACATCACCCCGCGCACGGTGCGCCGGGACATCGACCGGCTGCGCGAGCTGGGCTACCCCGTCCACTCCGCGCCCGGGACGGCCGGCGGCTACCGGCTCGGCGCCGGCGCCGAACTCCCCCCGCTGCTGCTGGACGACGAGGAGGCGGTGGCGGTCGCCGTCGGGCTGCGCACCGCGGCCGCCGGTGGCGTCGAGGGCATCGAGGAGACCTCCGTACGGGCGCTGGCGAAGCTGGAGCAGGTACTGCCGCACCGGCTGCGGCGCCGGGTCGGCGCGCTGAACGCCTTCACCGTCCCGATGCTCGGCGGCCGCGGCCCCCGCGTGGACCCGAACGTCCTCACCGAGCTCGCGCACGCCTGCCGCGACTCCCAGCGGCTGCGGTTCGCGTACGAGGCGCACGACGGCACGGTCACCGGCCGCACCGTCGAACCGCACCGCCTGGTCTGCGCCCAGCGCCGCTGGTACCTCGTCGCCTGGGACACCGACCGCGGCGACTGGCGCACCTACCGGGCCGACCGGATCACCCTCACCCCGCCGCACGGGCCCCGCGTTCCGCCCCGCACCCCGCCGGCCGAGGACCTCGCCGGGTATGTCTCGCAGGGCGTCTCCACCCGCGTGTACACCGAGCGGGCCACCGTGCTGCTGCACGCCTCGGCGGAGCAGGCCGCGGCGCGCATCAGCCCGTCCGCCGGGGTGCTGGAGGCGGTCGACGCGCACCGCTGCCTGCTGCGTACCGGGGCGCACAGCCTGGAGGCGATGGTGGTCCACCTCGTCCTGACCGGATTCGACTTCGAGGTCCGTGAGCCGCCGGAGCTGCTGGCCGGTATCCGGGAGATCAGGGACCGGCTCTCACGGGCGCTGGCACCGGCACCGCCCGCCGCCGTGCCGCCGGGCGACCCGGATCCGGAGTCCGGGGGCCGGTAGCCGGACGGGCGGGCCGACGGGCGGATGCCGGGGGAGCGGCGGCCGGGAGGCGCCCTGGGCGATGTGCGGGAAATGTGTGCGGAATGTGTCTCGTCGGTCGATTTTCGGACGGTCGATAAACGGCCTCGGGTAAAGGGAATCCGCCGTTGACGGCGGGTTGATTTCCGAACCGGTGTGCGTCGCGTCGCCCGCCGCGGAGGCGTTCGTTCCGTATTTGATCAAGGCGGAATTGGGGCGGTTTTATATTCCACCCGGTTGCCCCATCGCACGGCGCGTACGGGTGACGGAAGTTCCGGCAAACGCCCGAACGTATGCTGTGACACAAGTGTGACCATCGACGGACCGGAAAGACACCGGGGTGTGCGCCGGCCGGGCCTTCCGCGGGCCGGAACGGGCGCCTACGGTGGCTGACATGTCTGATCTACCGAACCTTCCGAACAACCCGCGGGACGACATCGGGACGTATGTCGGCCTCGACCGGCAGGACGCCGAGGAGCGGGCCAGGGCGCGCGGCTGGACCACCGTCCGCTCGCTGCCGCCGGGCGCGATCATCACCATGGAGTACCTCGCCGGCCGGCTCAACTTCGAGGTCGAGGACGGTACGGTGCACCGCAGCTGGCAGGGCTGAGCCCGCCGCGTGGACGACCAAGGCCCCGGCCCGCTCCTGGTGGAGCGGGCCGGGGCCTTGGCTGCGGGGTGGGTGTGTGCGTACCGTCCCCGCTGTCGGTGGGGCGGTCAGCCGCCCGAGTTGCGGCCGCGCCCGGACGTCGGGCTCAGCGGCGTGGTGCGCGGGACGCGGTCCGCGTGCGGCGGCCGCCGGCTGCCGCCGGCCGGGGTGACCGGGGTGCGCTCCGAGCGGATGGTGTACGGGCGTGACGGGTGGTGCGGCCAGCTGTCCGGCGCGTGGGCGGCGGAGCGGCCGCCCGTACCGGCGCCGATCGTCTCGCGTACGAGCACCTCGCCGTCGGGGGCGATGCGCTGGCGGGAGACCCCCGGGGCCAGCGAACCGGCCGGCAGCGGGCCGCGCAGCGAATCGGGGCGCAGCCGCAGCCACAGCCGCAGCAGGATGCCCATGAGGCGGTCCTCGACCCAGGTGACGCCGGGCTCCAGCCAGGGCATCGCCAGCAGCACCAGCAGCCCCGCGGCCCAGCCCAGCAGCACATCGCTGACCCAGTGCGTACCGAGGTAGACGGTCGTCATGCCGACGCCCAGCGCGCCCAGCGCGGCGATCACCGACAGCGTGCGGCGGCGCAGCGGGGTGGTCGCCAGGTAGGCGAGCACGCCCCAGGTGACCACGGCGTTCGCGGTGTGGCCCGAGGGGAATATGTCGCCGCC
This sequence comes from Streptomyces sp. NPDC026575, assembly GCF_055567415.1. NCBI lineage: Bacteria > Bacillati > Actinomycetota > Actinomycetes > Kitasatosporales > Streptomycetaceae > Streptomyces > Streptomyces sp. NPDC026575. The sequence goes on along the minus strand of NZ_JBVHQM010000025.1, from coordinate 69,252 downwards.
CAGCCACATTTCGTTGGCGCCGACGGTCGTCGCGTAGTGCGGGCCGAGCCGGCTCATGCCGAGCTTGGCGGCGCCCACGGTGATGTTGAGCAGCAGCAGGGAGGCGCCGAGCACCAGCAGCGGGTGGAGGTTGCGCTGGCGCCAGCAGCGCCAGCCCAGCCAGGCGGCCACCGCCACCGCGGTCGGTCCGCGCTGCCCCAGGACGACGAAGTAGTCGAGGAAGGCGTGGATGTCCGGCCACTGCTTGTACGGCCTGAAGAACATGACTTGCCAGTCGAAGGTGACCAGCCATGAAGTGGTCAGCACCCCGGCCACGATCGCCGCGTACACCGCCAGTGTTCCGCCGAACAGCCATAGGCGGGTCCGGGTCATCTGCGGTGGCCGGGCGCGATCGGTGGGGCGCTCCTCCATCTGGTCGAGCTTCTCATCGGTACGCACTCAATCGACGTTACCGCGTGTGATGTAGCCGCTTGGTCAAACTGTGCGCTTTGTAATGACGATGTGATGTGGAATGCGTCTCAAACGAGGCGTCGCCTCGGGGATTTGGATGAGAATTCACGGCGATTCTCAATCCCTTCCGGACGGACTCGTGTCGTCGCGCTCAACGCCTTATCTGCTTTTCTCCCGCGGAGTTTATCCGTCATTTGCCCGGGCGCCGTGTGATGTTTCCCCCGGGGGGCGCCGGCCACGGAGCGGGATCTTCCGGTCGGCGTGACCGGAAGATGATCACGGGGGGCCCGATCCGTTCAGCCAGAACGCCCCGTAGACCGCGGAGCCCACCGCCACCAGCCCGATGACCAGCCGGCGCGGCGCCGGGCGCCAGTGCGCGAGCCCCGCCGCCAGCGGCAGCAGCAGCGGATAGGCCGGCATCATCAGCCGCGGCTTGGACCCGAAGTAGCCCTTGGCGGTCAGCGCGAGCAGCAGCACCGTTCCGCCGTAGACCGCCAGCGGCAGCGGCTGGCCCCGCCGTACGCCGCGCACATACAGCCAGACCACCAGGCCGACGCCGGCGGCCAGTCCCAGGCCGGCCGCGAACCCGGGCCCCGACAGCAGGTCCGCCACGAAGGCACCGAACGCGACACCGCCGTCGAAGCCGTTGCCCCAGCCCCCCTGGACGTCCAGATAGCCGGTGACCGAGCCCTGCCGGACGCCCACCCACACGAAGTAGCCGCACCAGCCGAGCGGTGCCAGCAGCACGCCCGTCGCCATTCCCCGGTGCTTGCGCAGCGCCGTGCGCAGCCGCACACCGCCGGCCCGCTCCTGCCGCAGTGTGACCGCCGCGGTGATCCACACGGCCGCCACCACCGCCGCGCCCACCGGCCGGGTCAGCCCGGCCAGCGACGCCAGCACCCCCGCGCACACCCACCGCCCGGTGAGCACGCAGTACAGGCCCCAGGCGGCGAGCGCGGTGAACAGCGACTCGGAGTACGCCATCGACTGCACGATCCCGACGGGCAGCGCGGCCCACAGCGCCGCCAGCGCGATACCGGCCCGCGGTCCGTGCAGCCGCTCACCGGTCGCGTACAGCGCCCAGGCCGCGCCCAGCGACGCCAGCCACGCCACCGCCATCCCGGCGTCGGCCGGCGACAGCGGCGAGAGCGCCGACAGGCCCCGCTCCAGCCACGGCAGCAGCGGGAAGAAGGCCAGGTTGGAGTGGACGTCGCCGTTGGGCAGCTGGACGGCGTAGCCGTAGCCCTGCTCGGCGACGCGGGTGTACCAGAGGGAGTCCCAGCGGGCGGTCAGCAGGGTGTGCCAGTTCTTGCCGTCGGCGGCCGACCAGAGGGCCAGCACGGCCAGGCCCAGCAGCCGGATCGCCGCGTACGCGGCCAGCGCGGGCGCGGCGCGGCGCAGGGCGGCCCGTACGGCGGGGCCCTCGCGCAGTATCCGGCCGGGAACCCCGACCGAGGCAAGATCGTTCATCCGGACGATTATCCAGGTGGCCGAAGAACGTCCACCGACCGCGGGTGGCGGAACGGACGGCGCTGCGATGAGCGTCTCATCGTGAGGTGAGCCACGCGGCACCATGGGCGACTCGCGTAGTCTGACCTCTCAACTCGCCCGTGCCGCCGGTTCTCCCCGGGGCGTTTTTCGCGCCCTGATCCGTGGCCGCGAGAGCATGACTGGAGGTGCTATGTCCGGGACGACCGCGTCCGGCAGTGGACGGACGGCTGGTGTTCCCCGGCTTTCAGGCGGCGGTGTGAACCGCTGGACCGTGTTGATCGTGCTGTGCGTCAGCCTGCTCTTCGTCGCGCTGGACACCACGATCCTCTACGTGGCCGTGCCCTCCGTCACCGAGGACCTGCGGCCCGGACCGGTCGAGCTGCTGTGGATCGTGGATGTCTATCCGCTGATCGCGGCCTCCCTGCTGATCCTCTTCGGCACCCTCGGCGATCGCGTCGGCCGCCGCCGCGTCCTCCTGCTCGGCTACGGCCTCTTCGGCCTGGCCTCGGCCGCCGCGGCGCTCGCGCCCAACCCGCAGATCCTCATGGTGGCCCGCGCCCTGCTCGGCATCGGCGGCGCGATGATCATGCCCGCGACGCTGTCGATCCTGCGGCAGGTCTTCCCCGACCGGCGCGAGCGCGCGGTCGCCATCGGCGTCTGGAGCGCGGTGGCCGCGGTCGGTGCCGCGGTCGGCCCGGTCCTGGGCGGCTTCCTCGTCGAGAACTTCTGGTGGGGCTCGGTCTTCCTCATCAACATCCCGATGATGGCCGCGATGCTGCTGATAGGCCGGTGGCTGCTGCCGGAGTCGCGCGGTGAGCGCAACGGCCCCTGGGACGTGATCGGCGCGGTCGTCGCGGCGCTCGGCGTGCTGGGCATCGTCCTGGGCGTCAAGCGGATCGGCAGCGGTATGGCCGTGCTGGGCCCGACCACGCTGCTGCCCATCGTCCTCGGCACCCTGCTGCTGATCCTCTTCGTACGGCGCCAGCGCCGGCGCGCGCACCCGCTGATCGATATGCGGCTGTTCACCCGGCCCGCGTTCGGCACCTCCGTGGGCTGCATCGTGCTGGCCATGCTCGCGCTGGTCGGCCTGCAGCTGATCGCCGTCCAGTACCTCCAGCTGGTGCTCGGCCTCAGCCCCCTGGAGACCGGGCTGCGGATGCTGCCGCTGGTCTTCGCCGCGATGGCCGCCGGCCTCACCGGCTCGAAGATGCTGCAGGCCCTCGGCCCGCGGGCGATGGTCTCGCTCGGCTTCGTGCTGACCGCCGTGGCGGTGCTGTGCCTGACCGCGATGAGCAGCCAGGACCGCCCCTGGCTCCTGGCCTGCGGCTTCATCATGCTGGGCTTCGGTTTCCAGTCCACGCTCTTCGGGGCGTACGAGTCGATGCTCAGCGAGGCCCCCGCGGAGCAGTCCGGCGGCGCCGCCGCCATCGGCGAGACCTCCTACCAGCTCGGCGCCGGCATCGGTGTCGCCCTGCTCGGCAGCGTGATGAACGCCGCCTACGCCCCGGGGCTGGCACATGTCGACGGTGTCCCCGGCAAGGCCGCCGCCTCGGCCGCACACTCCCTGGGCGAGGCGTACAAGGTGGCCGCGGGCCTGGGCGGAGCCGCCCGGGAAGCGCTGCGCGAGGCCGCCCGTGACTCCTTCGTGCGCGGGCTGCACGTCACCCTCGTCGCCAGCGCGCTGCTGCTGCTGGTCGGCGCCGCGATCGCGCTGCGGCTGCCGCGCCGGGCCGCGGAGTCGACCGAGCGCGCGGAGACCGAGGGCGAGGCCACCCAGAGCGAAGGCGCCGTGTCGGCCGCCGGCGAGCCCGCCCCGGCGAGGTCCGGCAGCTGATCCGCGTGGCCTCGGCCGCGCCGCGCGGCGGTGACCCTTGCCGCGCGGCACCCCGGGCCGTACCGTCGGAGCGCAATAACTACCACTGCTAGTTTTTCGCGCGAGCGCTGAACCCGCCGGAGGCCCGCCATGTCCGCACAGCCGTCCGCACAGTCTTCGACGGTCCCGCCGTTCGACCCCGGCGACCCCCTGGGCATCGACGATCTGCTCACCGACGAGGACCGCGCGGTCCGCGACACCGTCCGCCGGTGGGCCGCCGACCGCGTCCTGCCGCATATCGCCCAGTGGTACGAGGCGGGCGAGCTGCCCGGCATCCGCGAACTGGCCCGCGAGCTCGGCTCGATCGGCGCGCTGGGCATGTCCCTGAAGGGCTACGGCTGCGCCGGCGCCTCCGCCGTCCAGTACGGACTGGCCTGCCTGGAGCTGGAGGCCGCCGACTCCGGCATCCGCTCGCTGGTCTCCGTCCAGGGCTCGCTGGCCATGTACGCCATCTGGCGCTTCGGCTCCGAGGAGCAGAAGCAGCAGTGGCTGCCCCGGATGGCTTCCGGCGAGGTGATCGGCTGCTTCGGTCTGACCGAGCCGGACCACGGCTCCGACCCGGCGGGGATGCGTACCTACGCCAAGCGCGCGGGTACGGACTGGGTGCTCAACGGGCGCAAGATGTGGATCACCAACGGCTCGGTGGCCGGTGTCGCGGTGGTCTGGGCCGGGACCGACGAGGGCATCCGCGGCTTTGTGGTCCCGGCCGGTACCCCGGGCCTCTCCACCCCCGAGATCAAGCACAAGTGGTCCCTGCGCGCCTCGGTGACCAGTGAACTCGTCCTGGACGACGTGCGGCTGCCGGCCGATGCGGTGCTCCCCGAGGTCACCGGCCTGCGCGGCCCGCTCGGCTGCCTCAGCCACGCCCGCTACGGCATCGTGTGGGGCTCCATGGGCGCCGCGCGCGCCAGCTTCGAGGCGGCGCTGGACTACGCGAAGGTCCGGGAGCAGTTCGGCAAGCCCATCGGCGGCTTCCAGCTCACCCAGGCCAAGCTCGCCGACATGGCCGTCGAACTGCACAAGGGGATCCTGCTGGCCCACCATCTGGGGCTGCGGATGGACGCGGGGCGGCTGCGCCCCGAGCAGATCAGTTTCGGCAAGCTGAACAACGTGCGGGAGGCGATCGAGATCTGCCGCACGGCGCGCACGATCCTCGGCGCCAACGGCATCTCGCTGGAGTACCCCGTCATGCGGCACGCGACCAACCTCGAATCGGTGCTCACCTACGAGGGCACCGTCGAGATGCACCAGCTGGTGCTGGGCAAGGCGCTCACCGGTCTGGACGCCTTCCGGTGAGCGGCCTCGCCCGCTAACTCTGGTTGAAGAACCCGCCGTTGCGGTGGTCGTGGGTCTCGCCGCTGAGCACTCTGTAGTCGGCGGGGGTGAGCAGGAAGACCCGGGTGGCCACCCGCTCGATCGAACCGCGCAGACCGAAGGTCAGGCCCGCCGCGAAGTCCACCACGCGCTTGGCGTCGGCGGGCTCCATGGACGTCAGATTGACGATCACCGGGACGCCGTCCCGGAAGAGTTCGCCGATGCCGCGGGCGTCCCGGAAGCTCTCCGGCGTGACCGTGGCGATGCGGGTCCCCTGGTCCTGGGCGGTCGCGTCGGCCACCCGGACCCGGGGGTCGGTCACCCAGGGGTTGCTGCCGCCCGAGTCACCGGCTTGGGGTCCCTCGGCGTAGTCGTCGTCGTAGTAGCGCTCGTCATCATTGTCGTCGACGAGGCCAAGCCAGGCACTCGCCTTGCGCACCGATCCCATTGACGCCTCCTCTCACCCGCGGTGTCTGCGTGTCCGCCCCTATCGTCGTCCATGAGGCGGAGGGTGTGCCAAGTGGATAGCCGCCGCACGGGGGGTTCGTGACACATCTGGTGCAAAGAGGGTGGCGCGCCATCAGCTTCCGCGCCCCGTACGGGAACTGACAGTATGAAGAACATCACGGTCGGTACCCGATCGAGTGAAACCGAATGATGTCGGCAATTGGCCGGTGCGCGAGGGGCGCCCGAATCGCCTGGCGTACGACCTGTGGAAGGGTTGGCGGCCATGAGCACCCACGTACCCCAGGAGTGGCGGGACTGGCACGCCCGGCGCGTCGCCACCGTCTCCGGCCCCTACGGCCCGCTCGCCCTGACCGGGACGTACTGGCTCGCCGACCACCCCGGCGGCCGGATCGAGGGCCTGCCGGGTCTCTGGACCGAGCGGGGCGACGGGGTCGTGCTGCGGGCCGCGGCCGGGGACGGTCTCACCGTCGACGGCGAGCCGGCGGACGGCGAGTTCCACCTCGGCCAGGACGGCGACCCCACCGCCACCCGCGTGGCGACGGGCGAGCGGCATCTGCTGGTGCTGCGGCGCGAGGACCGCTGGGCGGTGCGCGACTACGATCCGGCCGCGGCCGCCCGTCGCGCCTTCGCCGGCTTCGAGGTCTACGAGTACGACGAGCGCTGGGTGCTGCCGGGCCTGTTCCGCCCGTACGCACAGGGGTGTACGGTCCAGGTGCCGCACGCCGACGGGCAGCGGCGCGGCCTCGGCCTCGCCGGTGAACTCGCCTTCACCGTGGCGGGGGACGAGCACACCCTGCGGGTCGCGGTCGAGGGCGACGGCTCCCTGTGGGCGGTGCTCGCCGACGACACCAGCGGCACCGACAGCTACCGCTTCCGCTTTCTGCGGCCGCCGGCCCCCGCCGAGGACGGCACCGTCACCGTCGACTTCAACCGCACCCTGCTGCCGCCGTGCGCGTTCTCCGACCACTTCCTGTGCCCCTTCCCGCCGCCCGGCAACACCCTGCCGCTCGCACTGCGCGCGGGGGAGCGGAACCGAATCGTCCACTGATTCGTCCCATCGCCCGACCGAGGGGGTCAGCACCGCCCCGGCAGCCGTCAACGGGGCTGCCGGGGCGGAGTGTTGGGGGCGGCGGTACAGCGGACGGCCGGTGAGACATTCGTGACGCCCTCTTGCGCCGCGGGGGCGGGGCGCCCGAAACTCCGCTCAGCGCTTGTCAGGGGCACGCTGAAAATGAACGTGCGGATTCCCGCGTGCCCTTCGGCTGCGCCTCACGGGGCCGCTCACCCGCGGCCCCCCCGATCCCCCTCGGAGGAATCAGTGAGGAACGAGCGCACCACCCCCCGCAGCGGCGTAGCGAGACGCACCCGGCTGATCGCCGTGGCGTCCGGACTGGTGGCCGTCGGAGCCATCGCCATACCGACCGCCAACGCCCAGGACCCCGCCCCCGCCCGGACGTTCAGCGCCGCCCAGCTCACGGCCGCCGGCAACGCGGTACGCACCGCGGACGTCGCCGGCACCGCCTGGCGGGTCGACAGGGCGACCGGCACCCTGGTCGTCACCGCCGACCGCACGGTCTCCCAGGCCGAGATCGCCAGAATCGAGCGGGCCGCGGGCGGCAACGCCGCGGCGGTCCGCATCGACCGGATCGCGGGCACCTTCCGCAAGTTCGTCTCCGGCGGCGACGCCATCTACGCCCCCAGCTGGCGCTGCTCGCTGGGCTTCAACGTCCGCAGCGGCAGCACCTATTACTTCCTGACCGCCGGCCACTGCACCGACGGCAACCCGCCCTGGTACACCAACTCCTCGCACACCACGAGCCTCGGCCCGACCGCCGGCTCCAGCTTCCCGGGCAACGACTACGGCATCGTGAAGTACACCAACACCTCCGTGGCCCACCCCGGGACGGTCGGCAGCCAGGACATCACCAGCGCCGGCACCCCGAGCGTCGGCCAGACGGTCACCCGCCGCGGCTCGACCACGGGTATCCACAGCGGCAAGGTCACCGCCCTGAACGCCACCGTCAACTATGGCGGCGGCGACATCGTCTCCGGACTCATCCAGACCACCGTCTGCGCCGAACCCGGCGACAGCGGCGGCCCGCTCTACTCCGGGACCACGGCGCTCGGCCTCACCTCCGGCGGCAGCGGCGACTGCACGTCCGGCGGCACCACCTTCTTCCAGCCCGTCACCGAGGCGCTCAGCGCCTACGGCGTGAGCGTCTACTGACGCCGACCGGCTGATATCCGCTTCTGCGCACCGCCGCGATCCCCGGGCCCGGGGCCGATGGTGCGGGGCCCCCGTCCGCCGGCGGACGGGGGCCCGACCGCGTCCGCCGCACGCCTCGACCCCCCTCCGGGCCGGGCATACCATGGAAAGCAAGCCCGAATCGGACGGCATACGGCAGACACCAGGGAGCCGTGATGGTCGAAGAACTGGTGACGGCGGGGGTGGGTCTGGTGTGCGCCGGCGCGGTGTATTTCGTCGCGGCGGCGCGCGTGGTCAAGCAGTACGAACGCGGGGTGGTGCTCCGGCTGGGGCGGCTGGCGTCCGCGGTGCGGGAACCGGGCTTCACCATGATCATTCCGGGCATCGACCGGATGCGTAAGGTCAACATGCAGATCGTCACGATGCCGGTGCCCGCCCAGGAGGGCATCACCCGCGACAACGTCACGGTCCGGGTCGACGCGGTGGTCTACTTCAAGGTCGTCGACGCCGCCGACGCGGTCGTCCGGGTCGAGGACTACCGCTTCGCGGTCTCCCAGATGGCCCAGACCTCGCTGCGGTCGATCATCGGCAAGAGCGAACTGGACGATCTGCTGTCGAACCGCGAGAAGCTCAATCAGGGGCTGGAGCTGATGATGGACAGCCCGGCCATCGGCTGGGGAGTCACCGTCGACCGGGTGGAGATCAAGGACGTCTCGCTGCCGGAGACCATGAAGCGCTCGATGGCCCGCCAGGCGGAGGCGACCCGGGACCGGCGTGCCCGGGTGATCAACGCCGACGCCGAACTGCAGGCATCCCGGAAGCTGGCCGAGGCCGCCGCGGCGATGTCCGACCAGCCCGCCGCGCTGCAACTGAGGCTGCTGCAGACCGTGGTGGCGGTCGCCGCCGAGAAGAACTCCACCCTGGTCCTGCCCTTTCCCGTGGAGCTGCTGCGGTTCCTGGAGCGCTCCGGGCTGCAGGCCCAGGCGCAGACCGCGCAGGCCGAGGCGGCGGCCGTACGGGAGGGCGGGCGGCAGCCGGCCGGCCCGGCGGCCCCGAAGGGGGCGCGCACCGCTGCCGAGGAGCCGCGTCCGCCCGCCGCGGACGGCGTCGACGCCGAGGCCGACCGGGTGCTGTCGGCGCGGCTGGAGGAGCTCCCGGAGGCGGAGGAGCTGCCGTGAGCCGTAGCGCGCGCCCGTAGGCACGCTCCCGTAGAACGGGCGGCGCCCTGGCCCCCTCTCATGCGAGAGGGGGCTCTTTTTTGGCCAGACCGGGTCCTCACACTTCGCTCACCGCCGCGACCCCCGCATGCCCGCTGATGTCCGCACTCAGGAGCGAAGTGCGCGCATATCGGTGTGGTGACGATGTGATGAACTCGTGAACTCCCGCACGTGAGACCGGAACTCGGTCTTGTGCACGAGTGAGGCGGATGGGAATACTCGGCTCCGTACGTTGGCATGGACGCGACTCCCCCGAGGCGCTGCGCCGTGGGGCGGATCCGCCCGTGTCCCGAACCTCACTCTCCGGGCCCGTGCCACTCCCCACAGTCCGGGCCCTTCCCCCCACGGGAGGCTCTGAGTTGAAGCACCGACGCATACCCAACCGGCGCGCCGTCATGGCGGCCGCGGGAGCGCTCGCGCTCGCCGCCACCGCCACCGTCACCCTCGCCAACGCCAACGCGGCCCCCGCCCCCACGGTGGCCAAACTGGGCTCCGCCGCGGCGACCACCCTCGCATCCCAGCTCAAGACCGGTACGGCCGGGGCGTTCTACGACGCCAAGGCCAAGAAGCTGGTGGTCAACGTCGTCAACGAGACGGCGGCCGAGACCGTCCGCGCCAAGGGCGCACAAGCCAGACTCGTCAAGCACACGCTGGCCCAGCTCGACTCGGCCCGGCAGACGCTGAAGTCCAAGGCGACCATCCCCGGCACCTCCTGGGGCATCGACCCGCGCAGCAACAAGGTCGTGGTGACCGCCGACCGCACGGTCAAGGGCGCCGAGCTGGACCGCCTCACCCAGGTCACCAAGGCCCTCGGCGACAAGGTCGAACTGCGCCACAGCAAGGGCGAGTTCAGGCCCTTCATCGGCGGTGGCGACGCGATCTGGGGCAGCGGCGCCCGCTGTTCGCTCGGCTTCAACGTCGTCAAGGACGGACAGCCCTACTTCCTGACGGCCGGCCACTGCGGCAACGCCGTCCAGAGCTGGTCCGACAAGCAGGGCGGCTCGGAGATCGCGACCACCGAGAAGTCCAGCTTCCCCGGTGACGACTACTCCATCGCCAAGTACACGGGCGACACCCCGCACCCGAGCGAGGTGGACCTCTACAACGGCAGCACGCAGAAGATCACCAAGGCCGCGGAGGCCACGGTCGGCGAGAAGGTGCAGCGCAGCGGCAGCACCACCCAGGTGCACGACGGCACCGTCAAGGCGCTGAACGCCACCGTCAACTACCAGGAAGGCACGGTCGAGGGCCTGATCCAGACCGACGTCTGCGCCGAGCCCGGCGACAGCGGCGGCGCGCTCTTCGACGGCGAGTCCGCGCTCGGCCTCACCTCCGGCGGCAGCGGCGACTGCTCCGGCGGCGGCGAGACCTACTTCCAGCCGGTGCCGGAGGCCCTGGAGGCATACGGCGCGCAGATCGGCTGACAGACGGGGCGCGCCGTGCGCACGGCATGGCAGCGGCCCCCGGACACCGCTCGGTGTCCGGGGGTCGGTGCCGCCCCCGGGCACCGCCGTCCGGTGCCCGGGAGCTGGCCCGCATCGGTCAGAAGACGAAGACCGAGCCACTGCCGGCGTTCATCGCACAGGAGTTGGCGAAGGTGTAGGTGTAGGACACCCGCTTGCCCTGCCACACGCCGTCCGCGGTGACCAGTACTGGTGCCCACTCCTTGGTGCACAGCCGCTCCGACGTGGTGTTGACCACCGCGCCGAAGTCACCGGCGACCGCGCGCAGTTGGGCGCAGGCGGCCTTCGGGGCCGGGTGGCTGCCGGTCGCCACCGGCGTACAGCTGAGCGTCACCGCGCGCTGCACCGTGGCGGTCGCGCGGCTTTCGCCCTGGCCGACGGTCAGCACCAGTTCGGACGGCGCGTAGAGCCCACCGGACCGCGCGGGCTGCGCCGGGGCGGCGACGGCCTGTGCGGTGGTGGCCAGCGTGCCGAGAACCAGCGCCGCGCCGAACGCGACCGCCCCAGTGATGTACCGCATGACGAACACTCCTTTGCTCGAAGGTGCAGATGCCGGACCGGAGTCTGGCCCAACCGCGCACCGAAAAGCATCCTGATCGTGCATCGGGCGATCGCTTTGAGTCGTTGAATGAAAGCTGAGGGTAATGGCGCGAAACGAGTCGGAGGTGGGCGAAGGGGGACGGGTCGACCGGTGCGCGGCCAGGGGGGATGCCCCGCCCGGCATGCTCGTGGCATGAGCCGTTAGCGGCCGGAAGGAAGGGATCCGGCCGCCGACCGGTCGTTCGGGAGGGTTTCGATCTCCGCCGATTGGCCGAAGTGGAGGGCCGGAGGCCGCCTCCGGGCAGCGTGTGGCGGCGGCCGGGGTAAGAGGCGCCCGGCCCGGGGCCGGCTTACCCCCTCGGCCGGTGCCGCCTCACCCGCCCTCGATCCGGGGGCGACGCACCCGTCCGGCAGGCGCCGACCGCCCGTGCCCGCCCGTCCGGCGCCGCCCGCCCGCGCCCGCCCGCGCCCGCCCTCAGGCCTGCCCGGTCTCGAACCGGCTCACCTTGCCGTCCGACACCGTGAACGACCAGCGCGTACGCATCGCCCCCCAGGTGTCGTTGCGGTAGTTCGCCACCAGGGACCGCCCGCCGTCCGACTCCGACTCCACGTCCATGTGCCCGCGCGACCCGAAGATCTCCCGGTCGGACCACTGCCGCAGATCGCGGTCGGAGCCGTCGTCGGACATCGTGGCGTCGGGGGTGAGCGCGGCGAAGAACGCCTGCTCGTCGTTGCTGTTGAGGGCGGTGACCAGGGCGCGCACCGCGGGGTCGGACAGCTGGTCGGCGGGGATGGTCATGGCGCTGCTCCTTGGTCCGGGGAGGGCTGTGCGGGCTTCCGGTCGGGCTTGCGGAGGACGGAGAGGATCAGGGTGAGCGCGGTGCCGGCCACCGCCCAGGCGGAGAGCACCAGCAGCGGGCAGGTCACCGCCTCGCCGCGGAAGTAGGCGAGCGAACGCGCCGTCCAGGTGCCCGCGCCCGGGGGGAGGGCGGGGCCGATGGCCCGCCAGAACGGGGGCAGCAGGGGGTAGGGGTAGGCGCCGCCCGCGCTCGGGTTGCCGAGGATGACGATCAGCAGGATCGCCAGGCCGATGCCGATGATGCCCAGCAGGGCCTGGCAGGCCAGGGTGGTGGCGCCGACCGCGAAGACGACCAGGGCCCCCAGGCCCCACAACCCGAAGAAGGTGCCGGGCAGGGCGCCCAGGACGGGCCCGACGACGATCGTGCCGGCCAGCCCGGCGGCGATCGCGTACACGGCCAGCGCGGTCAGCCGGATGACCGCCCGGTGCCCGTTGGAGGGGCGCGCCCCGGAGCTGATCGCGAGGATCGCGGCGCACAGGTAGCCGCCGACGCACCAGCCGACGACGAGGTAGAAGGACGACAGGCTGCGGGCGTCGCGCCGGTCGGCGGGGACCACGTCCACCGTGCGCACGGTGCGCCGCTCGGCCTTCTCGGCCGCGCCGACGACCATCTCGACCGCCTGGGAGAGGGAGGCGCCGCCGCCGCTCGCCACCAGGAGCCGGTCGGTGCTGCCGCGCGGGTCGACGATCAGCGCGCCGTCGATCGTCCGGTCCTCGATCTGGCGCCGCGCCGTGCGTTCGGACGCCGCCGGGCGCGGGTCCAGCGGCGAGCCGGGCAGCCGGTCCAGCTTGTGCACCAGCTGTCCGGCGGCGGGCGGGGGAGCGACCACGGCGAACGGCACGTCGACCGGCTTGGGCTGGTGGAAGGCGCCGGCGTAGGACGCGATGAACGCGATCATCAGGCCCAGGACGCCGAGCACCAGCAGCGAGGCGTGCGGTGTCACCGCGCTCCTCACCTCCCCGAGGAAGGTGGTGCGGATGCCGTCCTCCGTCGTGGGCATGCGTCGCTCCTCGCCACACCTGTGCCGCCGTTATGAGGCTTTTGCTCACTTATCTTGCGGTGAGCGGCGGGGGTGTGCAGACCGGGTGGGGCTGATCGGCGGACGGCGAGGGGCGGCCCCGGCGTGGCGTTCGTACGAATGTTCGATGCCCGGGTTATGGTGGAGAGGAGGAACGAGGGACACAGGGTCGGCCGGGGGGCGGATGAGGTGCAGGAGGTGCGGATGCCCGGGTTCACGCATCTGCACACCGCTTCGGGGTTCTCCCTGCGCTACGGCGCCTCCCATCCGGAGCGGCTCGCCGAGCGCGCCGCCGAGCGCGGTATGGACGCCCTCGCGCTGACCGACCGGGACGGGCTCTCCGGCGCCGTACGCTTCGCCAAGGCCGCCGCCGGGGCCGGTGTCCGCCCGCTGTTCGGCAGCGAACTCGCCGTGGCGGAGCGGGCGCCGGACCCCGCGGCCGGCCCGGCCACCGCGCGGCGGCGCACCCCGGTGCGCGGCGGCGCCTTCCTCGACGAGTCCGCCGCCCGCGCCGTCTTCCTGGCCCGCGACGGGGCGGCCGGCTGGGCCGCCCTGTGCCGGCTGGTCTCGGCCGCCCACGCGGACCGGGCCGAGCAGCCCGTCCTCCCCTGGAGCGCCCTGGAGGCCGCCCCGGCCGGACTGACCGTGCTGCTGGGCCCGGACTCCGAGGTCGGCCGGGCGCTGGCCGCCGGCCGCCCGGACCGCGCCGCCCGGCTCCTCGCCCCCTGGCGGGAGCTGTACGGCCGGGCGCTGCGCCTGGAGGTCGTCGACCACGGCCGGTCCGGCAGCGGCCCCGGCTCCCCGCGGCTGGCCGCGCGCACCCTCGGCTTCGCCGTCGACCAGGGCGTCTGCGCCGTGCTGACCAACGCGGTCCGCTACGCCGACCCCGGCCAGGGCCCGGTCGCCGACGTCCTGGACTCCGCCCGCCGCCTGATGCCGGTCGACCCGCACCGCCCCGAGACATGGGACGGCGGCGAGCGCTGGCTCAAGGACACCGCCGCGATGAGCCGCACCGCCGAGCGGATCGCCGAGGCGGCCGGCTTCCGGCGCGGTCTGGCGCACCGCCTGCTGACCATGACCGAGGAGACCGCGGGCGAGTGCCTGGTGGATCCGCAGGACGACATCGGGCTCGGCCGGATCCACTTCCCCGAGCCCCGGCTGGTCGGCGCGGAGCACCGCACCGCCGCCCGAGTGCTGCGCTCGCGCTGCGCCGCCGGCATGGTGCTGCGCGGCTACGACCGCGACCGCGGGCGCTGGGCGCGGCTGCACGACGAACTGCGCACGATCGAACGGCTCGGCTACCCCTCGTACTTCCTGACGGTCGCCCAGGTCGTGGACGACATACGGGAGCGGGGCATCCGGGTCGCGGCCCGCGGGTCGGGTGCCGGATCCCTGGTCAACCACCTCCTGGGCATCGCACACGCCGACCCGGTCGCGCACGGGCTGCTGATGGAGCGCTTCCTGTCCGAACGGCGGGCGGCGCTGCCGGACATCGACATCGACGTGGAGTCCGCCCGCCGGCTGGAGGTCTACCGCGCGATCTTCGACCGCTTCGGCGCGGAGCGGGTCGCGACGGTCTCGATGCCCGAGACCTACCGCGTACGGCACGCCGTACGGGACGTGGGCACCGCCCTGGGCATGGACCCGGCGCGGGTGGACCGGCTCGCCAAGGCATTCCCGCACATCCGCGCCCGCGACGCCCGGGCGGCGCTGGCCGAGCTGCCGGAGCTGCGCGGGGTGCGGGAGGCCGGCACCGAACGGCTGTGGCGGCTGGTCGAGGCGCTGGACGCGCTGCCGCGCGGGATCGCCATGCACCCGTGCGGGGTGCTGCTCTCCGACGCCACGCTGCTGGACCGTACGCCCGTCGTGCCCACCAGCGGCGAGGGCTTTGCGATGTCGCAGTTCGACAAGGACGACGTGGAGGAGATGGGGCTGCTCAAGCTCGATGTGCTGGGCGTGCGGATGCAGTCCGCGATGGCGCACGCGGTCGCCGAGATCGGCCGGGCCACGGGCCGCCGGCTCGATCTCGACGACCCCGCGCAGGTGCCGCCCGGCGACCCGGCCACCTACGACCTGATCCGCTCGACCGAGACCCTCGGCTGCTTCCAGATCGAGTCGCCGGGCCAGCGCGATCTGATCGGCCGGCTGCAGCCGGCCACCTTCCACGACCTGGTCGTCGACATCTCCCTGTTCCGGCCGGGGCCGGTCGCCGCCGACATGGTGCGACCCTTCATCGCGGCCCGGCACGGCCGCGAGCCGGTCCGCTATCCGCACCCCGACCTGGAGGAACCGCTGCGCGAGACCTACGGGGTGGTGGTCTTCCATGAGCAGATCATCGAGGTGCTGCGGATCATGACGGGCTGCGCGCGGGACGAGGCGGACGAGAAGCGGCGCGCGCTGTCGGATCCGGAGCTGCGGGGCCGGGTGAGCGCCTGGTTCGCCCGGTGCGCCGAGCGGCGCGGGTACGCCCCCGAGGTGATCGCCCGCACCTGGGAGATCGTCGAGGCATTCGGTTCGTACGGCTTCTGCAAGGCGCATGCGGTGGCCTTCGCGGTGCCCACCTACCAGTCCGCCTGGCTCAAGGCGCACCACCCCGCGGCCTTCTACGCCGGGCTGCTCACCCACGACCCGGGGATGTACCCCAAGCGGCTGCTGCTGGCGGACGCCCGGCGGCGCGGGGTGCCGGTGCTGCCGCTGGACGTGAACCGGTCGGCGGTCGCCCATCGGATCGAACTGGTGTCCGATGCGAGGGGTTCCCGCGGCGTCTGGGGGCTGCGGCTCGCCCTCGGCGACGTCCACGGCATGAGTGAGGCCGAGGCGCACCGGATCGCGGCCGGAGCGCCCTACCGCTCCCTGCAGGACCTGTGGCAGCGGGCCCGGCCGTCCCGCCCGGTGGCCGAACGCCTCGCCCGGGTGGGCGCGTTGGACGCCTTCGGCGCCAACCGCCGCGATCTGCTGCTGTACGTCGCCGAGCTGCACCCTCACGGGCGGCAGACGTCCGGCGGCCAGCTGACGCTGCACACGGAGCAGGAGGGGGCCGATCCGGTCCAGCCGGTGGGGCTGCCCGACCTCGGCGACGTCGAACGGCTCAGCGCCGAGCTGGGCGTCCTGGGGATGGACGCCTCCCGCCATCTGATGGCCGACCACCAGGAGTTCCTCGCGGAGCTGGGCGCGCTGCCGGCCCGGCTGCTGCGAAGCGCCGGGCACGGCGAGACGGTGCTGGTGGCCGGCGCCAAGGCGGCCACCCAGACACCGCCGATCCGCTCCGGCCGCCGGGTCATCTTCACCACCCTCGACGACAGCACGGGGCTGGTCGACTGCGCCTTCTTCGAGGACAGCCACGAGACCTGCGCACACACCGTCTTCCACTCCTGGCTGCTGCTGGTGCGGGGCACGGTCCAGCGGCGCGGGCCGCGCAGCCTCAGCGTGGTCGGCGCGGCCGCCTGGAACCTCGCCGAGCTGGCCGAACTCCGCCGCGAGGGCGGCCTGGAGGCGGTCACCGCCCGGCTCGCCGAGGGGCCGGACCGTCCCCCGGGCCCCGTCCGGGCGGAGGCGTCCTCGGAGACCGGGGCGGACGAGGGCGCCGGCGGAGCACCCGGCAAGGAGACCGAGGCGGTCGGCGCCCCGGGCCGCACCATCCGGCTGGAGACCGGCTACGAGCTGCACCCCTGGGCCGACCTCCAGCCCCCGGGCGAACGCGCCGCCACCGGCCGCAAGTTGTGGCACTCCAGCCCGGGGAGCGCGGGATGACCCCCGGTGCAGGCACCGGCTCGACCGGAGCGGCCGGCGCCGCGCGGCCGCCGGGACTGCTCCATGTACGGTTCAGGGCCGCCGGCGACACCCCCGTCGGCGCCGCGGAGTTCGAGCGGCTGCTGGCACTGCTGGCGCAGTTCACGCCGATGATCGAGGCGCTGCCTCCGGACGCCGCACTGGCGGACGTCCGCGGTGCGCTGCGCTACTTCGAGCGGGACGCGGCGGGGATCGCCGAGCTGATCCGGCTGCGCGCGCTGGTCTGGCACGGTGTGCGCTGCACGATCGGGGTCGCCGCCAACCCGCTGCTCGCCCGGATGGCGGCCCAGGGGGCGGCGCCCGGGCAGATCCGGGTCGTCCCCGACGACCCCGCGGCCGTCGCGGCCTTCCTCGACCGCCGCCCGGCGTCGGCGCTGCTCGGCGTCGGCCCGGCGACCGCGCGCACCCTGTCCGCGTACGGGCTCGACAGCGTCGGCCGGATCGCCGCCGCACCGCCCGCGACCCTGCGGCGGATCCTCGGCGCGAAGACCGGCCGGATGGTGTACGAACGGGCCCGCGGTATCGACCCGACACCGGTCGCGCCCAATGCCGCGGCCCGCTCGATGGGCGCCGAACACCGCTTCGTCCACGACGAGCTGGACCCGGACAGGCGCCGCCGGGCGCTGCTCTCGCTCGCCGACGGCCTCGGGGCCCGGATGCGCGCGAGCGGGCAGGTGGCCCGCGCGCTCACCCTCACCGTCCGCTACGCCGACCGCTCCACGACGACCCGCACCCGGCGGCTGGACGAGCCGACCGCTCACGGGCCCGCGCTGACCGAGGCGGCCTACGCGCTGCACACCGCGCTCGGGCTGCAGCGGGCCCGGGTGCGGTCCGTGGCGCTGCGCGCCGAGGACCTCTGCCGCGCCGAACTCGCCTCGCGGCAGCTGACCTTCGACCCGTCCGACGACAAGGCGCACCGCATCGAGGCGGCCGTCGACCGGGCCAGGGCGCGCTTCGGCACCGGGGCCGTACGGCCCGCTGCCACCCTCGGCGGAGCCCGCCGCGGGCCTCAGCCGTAGAGCCGCTCCGCATACCGCGGGCCGTAATGCTCCATCAGCTCCTCCATGGACCTCTCCTGGTCCTCAAGGCTCCGGACGATCCGGGCCCGCGAGGGCAGCGCGTCCGGCTGCCAGGTCTCCGGCTTCCACAGCTCCGAGCGCAGCAGGGCCTTGGCGCAGTGGTAGAAGACCTCCTCCACCTCCACCAGCAGCGCCAGCCGCGGGCGGTGGCCCTTGACCGTCAGTGCGTCGAAGAACGGGGCGTCCCGCAGCAGCCGGGCGCGGCCGTTGATGCGCAGGGTGTCACCGCGCCCCGGAACGAGGTAGTTCAGCCCGACCCGGGGATTGGCGAGGATGTTCAAGAAGCCGTCCGCGCGCTTGTTGCCGGGGCGGTCCGGGATCACCAGGGTGGTGTCGTCCAGGACATGGGTGAAGCCCGCGGGGTCGCCCTTGGGTGAGACGTCGCACCAGCCCCGCGCGTCCGCGGTGGCCATCATGCAGAACGGTGAGCGCGCCAGCCACTCGCGGTCGAGGTCGTGCAGCCGGTGGCGGGTCTTGTTGGCGGCATGGGGCGTGGGCTCGCCGATCAGCGCGCGCAGTTCCGCCTCCGACGAGACCTCCTCGATCCCGGTCAGATCCGCCGCCTGTGCGGTCTCCATCTGCGAACCCCCTCGTCGACTTCTTGGTCAAGGCATCACCGACTGTAGGCGACGGCACTGACAGTCGCGCCGCCGCGGCAGGGGAGTGAGGTACGGGACACGGTGTGCGCGGAAGGCCGGTGTCGGGAGATCTGCCCATACAGTGAAGATTGCGTGCCGTTTCCTTCACCGTCACACCGCTGGCACACCCTGCTTACTCGGCCGTAACTTACTTGCCAGTCAACTGCGTTGGCCCTTGCGATCCGGATCGCAGGTGAACGGCTCACGGAGCACTTCGGAGTCCCCTCACCCCGCAAGGAGCATCGTATGAAGCTGCGCTGGTCGCGGACGCTCACCCTCCTCCCCGCCCTCGCCCTGGCCCTCGGCGTCACCACCGCGCCGGCCGCTGCCGCCCGCCCGTCGCCCGCCGCCACCCCGGCCGGAGACGCTTCGCCCGACCCCTCCCGAATGGCCGTCAGCAGCGGCTGGAACAACTACTCCTGCAAGCCCTCCGCCGCCCATCCCCGGCCGGTGATCCTGGTCCACGGCACGTTCGGCAACTCCGTCGACAACTGGCTCGGCCTCGCGCCCTACTTGGTGGCCCGCGGCTACTGCGTCTTCTCCCTGGACTACGGCCAGCTGCCCGGCGTCCCGCTCTTCCACGGCCTCGGTCCCGTGGACGCCTCCGCCGGGCAGCTCGCCTCGTACGTCGACCGGGTGCTGGCCGCCACCGGGGCGAGCAAGACCGATCTGGTCGGCCACTCGCAGGGCGGCATGATGCCCCGGGTGTACCTGAAGTTCCACGGTGGCGCGAAGAAGGTGAACGCGCTGGTCGGGCTGGCTCCCGACAACCACGGCACCGACCTGGACGGCCTGACCCGGCTGCTGGACCAGTTCCCCGGTGCCAAGGACCACCTCGAAGGGCTGACCCCCGGTCTGACCGACCAGATCGTCGGCTCCGACACCCTCAACCGCCTCAACGAGGGCGGCGACACCGTCCCCGGGGTGCACTACACCGTGATCGCCACGAAGTACGACGAGGTCGTCACGCCCTACCGGAGCGGCTTCCTCGACGGCCCCGACGTGCACAACGTCCTGCTCCAGGACCTGTGTCCGATCGATCTGTCCGAGCATCTGGCCATCGGGCTCGCCGACCGCCTCGCCTTCCACGAGACGGCCAACGCCCTCGACCCGGCGCACGCCACCCCGACCACCTGCCTCTCCGGCTGACCGGAGCCGGCCCGGCCCGCGGGCCGGGCCGTCCTCTCCGGCGGCGCCGGAAGCGATGTCAGAAGTTCAGCAGCGCCTCGGCGCACTCCTCCGCCAGCTCCTCGGCGTGCGGCGGCAGCGGCGTTCCGCCGCGCAGATGGCGGCGCACCAGCGACAGCGGTGCGTCGACGACCGCGAGCGACACCCGGTCCAGGCTCTCGGTGCCGTGGACGCCCAGGGCGCCCGCGAGCGCCGCCAAAGAGGCCCGCACCCGCATGTTTCCCTCGTTCGCGCGCCGCAGATGCTCGTCCGACCAGTCGTCCCGCCCGAACTCATGGGCGCCGTACAGCAGCAGCGCGGCCTCCCGCGGGTGGGTGCGGCTCCACGCCACGACGTGCCGGGCGGCCGCCCGGCCCCCGGCGCGCGGGTCGTTCGACGACTCCAGGGCCTTGAAGTACCCCTCCTGGAAGCCCTCGACCGTCCGCAGCCACACCTCGGCCAGCAGCGCCGAGCGGCCGGCGAAGCGGTGGTAGAGCGAGCCGCTGGGCGCGCCGACGGCCGCCGCGACCGCGGACATGGTCACGCCCGCGGGTCCGGACTCGGCCGCCAGCGACACGGCGGCGTCGAGCAGCTGCGGGGTCTCGAAACGGGATGGCCTGGCCATGTTCTAGAGGGTACTCTCCACTATATTGGAGGACAGTCTCTAGAAAGGTCTCTCTGAAACCTCTCGCGGGAACGCGGCGGCGCGGCGTGCCGATGCCGCGCGGTGCCGGAACGGCGGACGGGGAGATCGGAAAGGTCTGCGCCATGGGCGTCTACAACGTGCACGAGCGGGAGCTGCCGGTGCCCGCGGTCGAGGCCGGTCTGCTGATCGACGGCCTGTCCGGCGACGGCGACCGCCTCTGGCCGCGCCGCGACTGGCCCCCGATGCGGCTCGACGGGCCGCTGGCGCCAGGGGTGGCCGGCGGCCACGGCCCGGTCCGCTACACCGTGGCGGCGTACGTACCGGGCCGGTGGGTGCGCTTCGCCTTCAGCGGGCCGAGCGGCTTCGACGGCTTCCACGAGTACACCGTCCATCCGCTCGCACCGGACCGCACCCTGCTGCGCCACACCCTCGCCATGCGCGCCCGCGGCCTCGCCCGGCTCACCTGGCCGCTGGCCTACCGGCACTTCCACGACGCGGTCCTGGAGGACAGCCTGGACGGCGCCGAGCGGGCCTGCACGGGCACCGTCGCCCGGCCCGCCCGCTGGAACGGCTACACCCGCCTGCTGCGCCGTCTGAGCCGCTGACCCCGCCGCCGCGCGGGACCGCCGGTGGGCCCCGGCGCGGCGGCGGGACCGCCCGGCCCGCCGGCCCTACCGCAGGCCCCGGCGGAGCGTCAGAAAACCGCAGGCGGCGCAGGCGAGAACGGCCGGGATCACCAGCAGCCATCCGGAGAAGGCCAGTACCGCCGCGGTCAGCAGCGAGCTCGCCACCACGCCGCACCACAGGGGAGTGCGGCGCGGGAGCAGCACCAGCGCGGCGGCCAGGCCGGCGAGGGTCACCGCCGCCAGGCAGGTGGCGGTGGCCCTCATCAGCAGGTCCAGGTCGGCCCCGCCGAACCCGGCCGCCACCCCCACCGCCACGGCCGTCCCGCCCAGTACCGCGAGCGAGCGCCGCGGCACCTCGCCCGGCGCACCGCCCTTGGCCAGCAGGCGCGGCGCCGCACCGTCCCGGCCGAGCGCCGCACCGAGCCGGGAGGCCCCGGCCAGGTACGAGTTGACCGCCCCGAAGGTCAGGAAGAGCGCGGCCGCGGCGGCCACCGGGCGGGCGGCGGAGCCCATGCTCCGGGCCAGCAGTTCGGTCAGCGGGGTGTCGGTGTCGGCCGCCGCCGGGCCCAGCACACCGATCGTGACCACCGCGAGCCCCAGGTAGAGCACGGTGATGACCAGGAGCGTACGGCGCGTCACCCGTGGCAGATCCCGCCGCGGATCGGCGAACTCGCCGGACAGATGGCTGGCCGCCTCCCAGCCGGCGAACGCGAAGAACAGCACCGAGGCCGCCGACCCGACCGACGCCCAGCCGCCGGGCAGGAACGGCGCGAAGTGCGCGGCGGACACCTGCGGCGCGCACGTCAGCACCGCGCACAGCAGCACCGCCGCCAGCAGCCCGCCGAGCAGCAGCTGGACCCGGCCCGACATCCGCAGCCCGACCGCGTTGGAGACCAGCGCCCCCGCCAGCACCGCACCGGCGACGGCATACGCGCCCGCCTCCCCCCAACCGACCGCGTCGGCCACGTACTTCCCGCCGATCCAGGCAGCCGAGACCACGCCGATCGGCACCGCACCGTAGAACCACCACCCCACCACGGCCGCGGCCCGCGGCCCGATCGCCCGGTGCACATACGTGGCCACGCCCCCGCCGTCGGGGAACCGCGCGCCGAGCGCCGCGAAGGAGGCGGCCACCGGCACACACATCGCCAGCAGCACCACCCAGGCCAGGATCGAGGCGGGGCCGGCCGCGGCGGCGGCGAGGGACGGCAGGGTCAGGACTCCGGGGCCGAGCACCGCGCCGGCGCACAGCGCGGTACCGCTGCCGATGCCCAGCCGCCGTATATCCGCCCGTTCAGGAGCGGCAAGGGATGTTTCTTGTACGGTCACAGTCGCAGAAGGTAACCGTCTGGCTGATCTTTATGGCCTCCTGTCGAACTAAATTCGGCAGGTGCGCCACCATGGTCCCCATGGACGACATTGATTCGGCGATTGTCCGCGAACTGCAGCGCGATGCACGGCAGACCAACCGCGAGCTGGCCCGCATGCTCAACATCGCGCCCTCCACCTGCCTGGAGCGGGTCCGTGCGCTGCGCGCCCGCGGCGTGATCACCGGCTATCGCGCCAGGGTGGACCTGCGCGCCCTCAACCGCCCCGTACAGGCGCTGCTGACCATCCGCATCCGCCCCATGAACCGCGAGGTCATCGAGCGCTTCAAGACCTTCCTGACCTCGCTGCCCGAGGTGCTCAGCGTCTATGTCGTCGCGGGCGGCGACGACTTCCTGGTCCATGTCGCCGTCCCGGACGTCGACCGGCTGCACACGCTCCTGATGGACCAGGTCTTCAAGCGCCGCGAAGTCGTCGACTGCCGCAGCTCCTTCATCTACCAGCACGTCGCCAACGACATCATCGAGCCGCTGCCCCAGGACGGACCGTAACGGCGCGACGCCGCCCCTGGTCCAGCAGGGACGGCGTCGCTTCCCCGGAGGGGGCGGTACCGGGGTACGGAGACCGGGTCAGCCGCGGTGGCGGGCGGCCCGGCGGCGGGAGGTGGCGAACAGCACCCCGGCGCCCGCGGCCAGCACGGCCGCGCCGGCGACGGCTATCGGGGCGGTCGAGCTGTCACCACCGGTCTCGGCCAGGTGCTGCCCGGCGAGCGGCTTGGCGCCGCCCTCGGGCCGCGCGGCGTTGCCGTGGTGCGCGGCGTCGGTGTCACCGGCGAGCGCCGGCCGGTCGGCGCCGGCCTGCGGTGCCGCCTCGCCGTGACCGCCCGTGCCGCCCCCCATGTGGCTGTGCCGGCGCAGATCCGCCGACGCCTTCTCGGCGCCCGCCGCGATCTGGGTGTCCGTCGGCGCGGAGGCGGTCGGCGCGGGGGCCGCAGCGGAGCCGCCCGCGCTCTTCCCGAAGACCACGTCCGAGCAGGTGTAGAACGCCTCGGGGCTGTCCGACCGCTGCCAGATGCTGTAGATCAGATGGCGCCCGGACCGCGCCGGCACCTTTCCGTCGAAGACGTACTCCCCGTTGGTCAGCGTCGGGTCGGTCACCTTCGCGAAGGGCTTCGCCTCCAGGTCCGACCACTTCAGCGGCTTGGTCGGGTCGTAGCCGGCCTTGGTGATGTACAGCTCGAAGGAGCCCTTGTGCGGGGCGGTGGCCTTGTAGTGGAACGTGTGCTTGCCGGCCCGCATCTTGGAGGACGGCCAGTCGGCGCGCGGCAGGTCCAGGCCCTTGAACGCGGCGTCGCCGCCGCTGCAGAGCTTGCCGTCGGGGATCTTCTCCTTCGACTTGCCGCCGGCGTTGCCGTCCCGGACCCCGTTCCAGTCGTAGAACGCCTGCGCCCCACCCACCTGCACGGCGGCCTTGCACGCCGCGGACCGCGGGCTCTCCGGCCCCTCTGCGTAGCAGGCGAAGACCCGGCTGACCGGATCCGACATCGAGCCGTGCGCGGCCGCCGGGCTCGCGGTCAGCACGGTGAGCGCGAGGGGGGCGATACCGACCAGCGCGATCCCGGTGGCCTTGCGACGAGCGGTCATCGTGGGGGTCTCCTTCATCAGTTGCGTCGAGAGGGGGCAAGGGGCGGCGATGTGGTGGGGGGTCGGGATGCACGCGCCCGCGCCGTCCCCCGGAGTGCGGCGCCGACGACTGGCAACGCCGCCTTGCGAGAAGCACGCTAGCCCCGCTGAACAGCGGACTTGAGGCCCGAAGGCCGATCCTGCGGATCTTTATGGTGGGCTTAAGGAGCGGCTAAGCGGGGGCACAGGAAGGGGCGCCCAAAGCGGGCTTCCTGAGCTGGAGTTGCCCCCCTGTCGGTCCGTGACCGTCCGGGAGGGTCCGCCCGGATGTGCCGTCGGCCTTCCGACCCGTAGCTCTATCCGGATCGGTCGCTGACGGTCGTACCGGCCGCTGGACCCTCTATGAGGCGCGTTGCCGGAGGACGGATGCGATCTTCTTCTTGCGCAGACCCACCTGCGACTCGGCTGTCGGTGATTGTCGGCGTCGGTCGTCGTCGAGCATCGTTCGACGACCCCCACACGGCCCCGGCCGGGCGCGGTCGTAGTCACCGGCCATGCGCGAAGATGACCAGCGAGAGGGCGGCGCCACTTGCTGCGACGCCGACATGTAGCGCGATCCACAGAGCATAGAGACGCACCTTGAAGACCTTTGGGAAGCGAAGACGCTGTTGTGCGTGCAGCTCTGCCCAGCCGTCGTCGATGAGGAGTGACGGTAGGCGATCCTCGATGCGAGAGCTGAACAGGCGAGCCGCTCTGTGATGCAGGACGGAGCGTTCGTGGTACTTGAGACACGCGAGCACTCCGTAGACCCCTAGGCCGACCAGCGGCAGCGTGACGACCAGCATGATCATTTCGAGGCCGTGTTGAGCAGTGAATCCCAGGGCGGCAGAGGCAATGACAATGATCAAGTTGGTGAGGGTGGCTCGCTGGGTTTCGAGCTGTCGAGCCTGGTCATGCTGCTCTCGGTACATCTGAAGCAGCACTTCGACATCGTCAGCCATCGAGCCCCCCAGGCATCTGCCAGTCGTCCAGTGGTGGTTACCCACGCCGTTCGTCGACCACGCGGTCGGCGTAGCGGCTTTGGGCTGGAGCTGCTTCGGCGCGAGTGATCACGGCACCGTAGGCTTCCGGCGCGTCGGGCAGTCTGTGGACCTGCCCGGTACAGCACGACGTTGGTGTCATGATCTTCCAGGCTCACGCCAAAGTGGCTGCTCAAGACACCGCTGAGCGGGGCCACAGACGGGCGGGGAGGCAGCGGGCATCGGGGCGGTGGGCGCCGCGGCGCCGGCCGTTGTCAGTGGTGCCCGGCATCATCGGGGCATGACCACCCACGCCCCCGCCGACGAGCCCGCGCGGACCACCGGCCGCCCCTGCGGCCGGACCGCCGAGCAGCCCTTCAACGCCCCCTCGTGCGCGGCGCATTCGCCCCTTCCGGTCGTCGCCGCCGCCTACTGGGAGGCGGCCGCGGACACCTTCGACGACGAGCCCGATCACGGCCTGCGCGACCGGGCCGTCCGCGCCGCCTGGGCAGCCCGGCTGCGGTCCTGGCTGCCGGCCGGGCCCGTCGACCTGCTGGACCTGGGGTGCGGCACCGGAAGCCTGGCCCTGCTCGCCGCAGAGCAGGGCCATCGCGTCACGGGCGTCGACCGCTCGCCCCGCATGATCGAGCGGGCCCGCGCCAAGCTCGCGGGGCGGGACGCCGTCCTGCTGACCGGTGACGCCGCCGAACCACCCGTGGGGGAGCGGAGGTTCGGTGCCGTCCTGGTGCGCCATGTCCTGTGGGCGCTGCCCGATCCGGCGGCCGCGCTGCGCCGGTGGGCCGGTCTGCTGCGGCCCGGCGGGCGGCTGGTGCTGGTGGAGGGCCGCTGGGGCGAGGCCGACCCGATCGGCCTTGCCGCCGCCGAACTGGCGCTGCTGATAAGGCCCTTGGCGGCGCGCATCGAGCTGGCGGAGCTCTCGGGCGACCCGGCGCTGTGGGGCAAGGAGGTCCATGACGAGCGGTACGCCCTGATAGCCGACCTCGCGGCCCCGGTGCGCGCGAGCGTGCCCGGCGCCCCGTGAGCCGGCGGCCTCAGCCCCGCCGCACCTGCCGTACGTACCGCCACTCCTCGGCGAACGGGCGGTAGCCGAGGCGCCGGTTGACCGTGAGGATCGGGGTGTCGGCGGCGTCGTTGCCGGTGAACGCCTCGGTGCAGCCGTGGTCGCGGGCGCGCTGGAGGGAGGCGGTCTTGGCCAGGCGGGCCAGGCCCCGGCCGCGGAAGGCCCGGCGGGTGCCGGTCATCGCGCAGGCGCAGCGGCCCAGGCCGTCGGTCGCCGCCAGGCTGAAGGAGGCGATCTCGCCGTCGACGGTCACCACCGAGGTGAGGTCCAGGTCGATATGCGGGTGCTCCCAGGTGTGCCGCAGCCAGTCCTCGTAGGCCGGCGTCCCGCTCGCGGTATCGCCCGGCTCGTCCGCGGCGGCCTCGGTGTACGCCGCGTACAGGGGGCGCGGGTCGGCCTCCAGGTCCGCGCCGGTGAGCAGCCGGACGCCGGCCGGCAGGGCGGCCGGGAGCGGTGGCGGCCCGGCCGTCGCGAGGTCGAGGCGCAGGTGGCGGGCCGGGCGGAGGCGGCGGTAGCCGTGGCGCCGGGCGAAGGAGTGCGCGCCGGGTTCGTCGACCGCGCGGGCGACGAGGCGTTCGGCGCCCGCCGCCGCGAGATGCTCCTCGGCGGCGGCCAGCAGGGCCCGGCCCGCGCCCCGGCCGCGGTGGCCGGGGTGGACGTGCGGGGTCGCCGCGGCCCGGCCCGGGAGGCCGCCGCCCGGCAGCAGCGCCGCGCGGACCGCGCCGGCGATCCGGCCATCCAGCTCGGCGACGAACAGCCGCAGACGCTGCGCCGCGCAGGCGGTGGAGACCTCCCGGGCGACGCCCTGCGGGGTGCTGAGCAGATAGGGCGCGCAGGCCCGTCGCAGATCGGCGACGGCCTTGGCGTCGGCGGGGCGGAAGTCGCGCACGGTAAGCGTCATGGAGGCGGACGGTACGCGCCGAAGCTCCGTTTTGCCGCTCCTTTTCCGGTGGCCGGGGCGCGGTTTGCCTCCGCTTTTCCGCACTGCGGTAAGCGGGGTGGCTCGTTCCGGACGGACCCGGCCGAACATAAGTGGCCGATGCATCTATCTGGGCGTACGGTGATCGAGCGGGCCGCCGCCGGGACGAGGCCGACCCGCCGCCCACGTATGGAGGGAGCCGCGAACATGTGCGGAATCACCGGATGGATCTCCTACGACAACGACCTGACCACCCAGCGGCGGACGCTGGAGGCGATGACCGCGACCATGGCCTGCCGCGGCCCCGACGCGGCCGGCAGCTGGTTCGCCCGGCACGCCGCGTTCGGCCACCGCCGGCTCGCCGTCATCGACATCGACGGCGGCGCACAGCCCATGACCGCCGAGCACGACGGCCGCACCCTGGTCGTCACGACGTACAGCGGCGAGGTCTACAACTACCGCGAACTGCGCGCCGAGCTGGCGCGGCTGGGCCACTCCTTCCGCACCGACAGCGACACCGAAGTGGTGCTGCACGCCTACCTCCAGTGGGGCGAGGCGTGCGCCGAGCGCCTCAACGGGATGTACGCCTTCGCGCTCTGGGACCCCCGCACCGAGGAACTGCTGCTGATCCGCGACCGGATGGGCATCAAGCCGCTCTACTACCACCCCACCCCGGACGGGGTGCTCTTCGGCTCCGAGCCCAAGGCGATCCTCGCCCACCCCGCCGTGCGCCCCACCGTCGACGCCGAGGGCCTCGCCGAGCTGATCGGCTTCACCAAGACGCCGGGGCACGCCGTCTACCAGGGCATGTACGAGGTCCGCCCGGGCCATCTCGTCCGGGTCGGCCGCGGCGGGCTGACCGTCAAGCGCTACTGGGCCCTGGAGGCCCGCGAGCACACCGACAGCCTCGACACCACCGTCGCGCACGTCCGCGAGCTGCTCGACGACATCGTCGCCCGCCAGCTGATCGCCGATGTGCCGCTGTGCACCCTGCTCTCCGGCGGCCTGGACTCCTCCGTCATCACCGCGCTCGCCGCCGGCGAGCTGGCCGCCCAAGGCAGCGGCCCGGTGCGCTCGTTCGCCGTGGACTTCGCCGGCTACACCGAGCACTTCCGGCCCGACGACCTGCGCGGCACGCCCGACGGGCCGTACGCCCACGCCCTGGCCGAGCACGTCGGCTCCGATCACCGCGACATCGTCCTGGACACCGCCGCCCTGATGGACCCCGGCCACCGCGCCGCGGTGCTCGCCGCCCGCGATCTGCCCAACGGCTTCGGCGACGGCGACACCTCGCTGTACCTGCTGTTCCGGGCCGTCCGCGAGCAGTCCACGGTCGCCCTGTCCGGCGAGTCCGCGGACGAGGTCTTCGGCGGCTACCGCTGGTTCCACGACCCCGCGGCCGTCCACGCCGACACCTTCCCCTGGATCGCGGCGGGTATCGGCAGCCGCTTCGCCGGTGGCGACACGGCCCGCGAGGCGCTGCTCGCCCCCGGCCTGCTCGACAAGATCGACCTGCCCGGATACCAGGCGCGCCGCTACCGCGAGGCGCTCGCCGAAGTCCCCTACCTCGACGGCGACACCGGCCTGCAGCGCCGGATGCGCGAGATCAGCTATCTGCACCTGACCCGCTTCGTCCAGGTCCTGCTCGACCGCAAGGACCGGGCCAGCATGGCCGTCGGCCTGGAGGTCCGGGTCCCCTTCTGCGACCACCGCCTCGTCGAGTACGTCTTCAACACCCCCTGGTCGATGAAGACCTTCGACGGCCGGGAGAAGTCGCTGCTGCGCGCCGCCACCCGCGACGTGCTGCCCGACCTGGTCGCCGACCGCGTCAAGAGCCCGTACCCCAGCACCCAGGACCCGCGCTACGCCGAGGCGCTGCGTGCCGAGCTGAAGGACCTGGCCGCCGACCGCGACGCCCCGGTCCGCCCGCTGCTGGACACCGGCGCCCTCGCCGAGGCCACCGCGGACGGCGCGACCGGCGACATCCGCTCCGCGGCCGAACTGGCCCTCGGCATGAACGCCTGGCTGCGCACGACCGGTACCACTCTCCGGCTTTAGGACCGCTCCGACCCCGCCCCGACGGACAGCCCGCACGGCGTGTCCACAAAGCGACAGGCCCTGGAACCTCCCGGCACGCCCGGCGCTCCTGGCGCACAATGAATGAGACAAACACGCGCACCAACGGGTACGAGCGCGCCGCGCATCCGGGCTCCCCGGGACGTGGCCCCGCACCCGTCCGCCACACCACCAGTACCAGGAGCGCCCCGTGTCCCCGCAGGTCTCGACCCTCGTCATCACCATCGACCCGGCCTCCGCCGTCGCGCCGTTCGAGCAGGTACGCACCCAGATCGCGGACCGGGCCAGGGACGGCGGACTGCCGGTCGGCTACAAACTCCCCACCGTCCGCGGCCTCGCCGAAGACCTGGGCCTGGCCGCCAACACCGTCGCCAAGGCATACCGCGCCCTGGAGACCGACGGCGTGATCGAGACCCGCGGCCGCAACGGCAGCTTCATCGCCGCCGCCGGCGAGGCCGCGGACCGCGAGGCCGCCGCGGCCGCCGAGAGCTACGCCCGCCGCGCCCAGCGGCTCGGCCTGGACCACCGCGCCGCCCTCACCGCCGTCGAGAACGCGCTGCGCGCCACGTACGGCGCCGGCGCCTGACCGCCCTCGCCGGACCCGCCCTCCGGCCCGGCGCCCCGCCCGCCCCGCATCCGAACGGAGCCGTATGCCCGGTAAACAGGCCCTCGTCCGCCGCCCCGGCCCCCGCCTCGCCGACGGCCTGGTCACCCACATCGACCGGCGCCCGGTCGATCCCGCGCTCGCCCTGCGCCAGTGGGAGTCCTACGTCCAGACGCTGCGCGACCACGGCTGGCGGACCACCGAGGTGGCCCCCGCCGACGACTGCCCCGACGCGGTCTTCGTCGAGGACACCATGGTCATGTTCCGCAATGTCGCCCTGCTCGCCCGCCCCGGCGCCGACCAGCGCCGATCCGAGGTGCCGGACGCCCGCGCGGCCGTCGAGGCGCTGGGCTGCTCCGTCAACGAGATCCGCTCGCCCGGCACCCTGGACGGCGGCGACGTGCTGAAGGTCGGCGACACCGTCTACGTCGGCCGCGGCGGCCGCACCAACGCCGAGGGTGTACGCCAACTCCGCGCAGCCTTCGAGCCGTTGGGCGCCCGCGTGGTCGCCGTGCCGGTGACCCGCGTACTGCACCTGAAATCCGCGGTGACCGCACTGCCGGACGGCACCGTGATCGGCTATCCGCCCCTGGTCGACGACCCGTCCGTCTTCCCCCGCTTCCTTCCCGTCCCCGAGGCGTCCGGCGCCCATGTCGTGCTGCTCGGCGGCGGCAGGCTGCTGATGGCGGCCGGCGCGCCCAAGAGCGAGGCGCTCCTCGCCGACCTCGGCTACCGGCCCGTCGTCGTGGACATCGGCGAGTTCGAGAAGCTGGAGGGCTGTGTCACCTGCCTGTCCGTTCGGCTGCGCGAGCTGTATGAATGACGGGCCGTCGGGCCGGGCGGCGCGTGCGCCTTTCCCGGCCGCGCACCCCGCCGCGCCTATCGTGACGCCATGAGCAACCTCGACCTCAGACCCTCGCCCAGCCTGTGCGGCGGCACCGGCCGCACGGGCCCGGTGCGCGACCTCCAGCCCGGCAAGCAGGTGCCGCTCGGCGAGTCCACCGTCGTGCGCAGGCTGCTGCCCAACCTCGGCCGGCGGATGGTCGGCGCCTGGTGCTTCGTCGACCACTACGGGCCGGACGACATCGTCGACCAGCCCGGAATGCAGGTGCCGCCGCATCCGCACATGGGCCTGCAGACCGTCAGCTGGCTGCACGACGGCGAGGTGCTGCACCGCGACAGCCTCGGCAGCCTGCAGACCGTACGCCCGCGCGAACTGGGCCTGATGACGTCCGGCCGGGCCATCGCCCACTCCGAGGAGTCCCCGCACGGCCACGGCCCCCTGTTGCACGGCGCCCAGCTCTGGGTCGCCCTGCCCGGCGCCCACCGCGACACCGCCCCGCACTTCGAGCACCACACCGACCTCCCGCTGATCACCGGAGGCGGCGGCCTGGCCGCCACCGTGATCCTCGGCGAACTGGACGGCGCCTCCTCGCCCGGCACCGCCTACTCCCCGCTGGTCGGCGCCGACCTGACGCTCACCGCCGGCACCGAGGCCCGGCTGCCCCTCGACCCCGACTTCGAGTACGCGGCCCTGACCATCTCCGGCGAGACCGAGGTCGACGGCGTCCGGCTGGCCCCCGGCGCCCTCCTCTACCTCGGCTGCGGCCGCCGCGAACTCCCGCTGCGCGCCCATTCCGACAGCGGTCTGCTGCTCCTGGGCGGGGAGCCGTTCGAAGAGGAGATCGTCATGTGGTGGAACTTCGTGGGACGTTCCCACGAGGACATCGCCCGGGCCCGCGACGACTGGTCCTCCGGCACCCGCTTCGGCGAGGTCCTCGGCTACGACGGCGACCGGCTGTCCGCCCCGGAGCTTCCGCCCGGCCCCCTCAAGCCGCGGGGGCGGACGCGCTGATCCGGCAGGAGTCCCGGGAGTTCAACCCATTGCGGATTTTGGGCAGTTGAACTCTCCACGAATCGCGGAAGTCCGACGGTCGCTTCTCCCGGCATCGGGAGGTGCAAAAATTTGCCGATTCGGCGTGGCAACAACCGGCAATTTTTTGCCGGTTGACATCGGGCAGTACCGGCGCCAATACTCTCCGGGAAGATCATCGAGGCGATATCAAGATCGAATCCCACGCTATTAGTGGTTGGAGTTCCTTTGGATAGCGTCGGCTTACCGGCGGACTCTTCGGCGCTGCAGAGCAGGCCGCATGCCTTCGACGCATCGGCGGCCATAGGCGGCTGTCCCGGATTGATGACGGCTTTTCTGCTCGTGCCGTGCGCACCCTACGGGTCGGTCGGTTGTGCGGATACGGAGCGCAGGGTTCTCACCCGCCTCAGGGCGAGCCACCAAACGGAAGAATCCATTCGGGAAAACCCGCTGTGGGAGAGCTACCGCGCTTTCTACGCGGCGATGAACGTCAAGCCCAGCAGTGTCTCGACCCCGCTGAAGCAGGCGCTACGGATCATGCGCCGGGACGCCTACCGGCCGATCCACCCCGTCGTGGACGTCTGCATGGAGATCGAGTACTCGACGCTGTGCAGCTTCCAGGTCTATGACCGCGACCGCATCGGCAGCCGCGTCGTCTACGGACCGGCCGACGGCCCGGGGGCGGACGACGGGATGCGGCAGGTGCGCCCCGGGGAGCTGGTGCTGTCCGACGAGCACGGCATCATCCACTCGCCCACCTGCGGCAACGGCGCCGGGCGGCTCGTGGGCGACACCTCGGGCGCGGCCCTCGTCCGCGTCCTGAGGATCCCCGGCATGGCCGCGGACACCTTCACCGGCGCCGTCGAGGAAGCGGCCAGGCGGCTCTCGGCCGCCGACGTCCTCGTATTGAGCGCGGATTCCCCGACCGGAAAGTGCGGCTGAGCCGACTTTCGCGCCCGGCGCCCGCGGGGTCCGGCATACGCCTCTTTTCACCCTCTCTCGCACATTCGGGCATGCAGTCCTGCCCGCGCACAGCGCGAACTCTCGACGAAGGAAGACTTGGTATGGGAACGGTCATTGTGGTCGGCGCGGGTGGTTCTGGTCTCAGCGCGGCCATTGAAGCAGCCGACAACGGCGCCGACGTCATTCTGGTGACCAAGACGCTGTACGAGAGCCAGAAATACAAGTGGGCCTCCACCGGCGGATGCACCTGGAAAACCCACGCCTTCAATGCCGCCGTCGCGGCCGGCGACAGCGTGGCGGCGCATGTGCACGACACGATCGTCGGTGGCTCGCAGGCCAACAACCCCGAGCTGGTGGACACCTTATGCAGAGGCGCCCGCGACCTCGTCCACTGGCTTGAGGGGCTCGGCCTGGCCTTCGAGCGGGATGCCGGCGGGGAATTCGCCACCCGCCCGTTCGGCGGCTGCGGAACTCCGCGCGGCGTCTATCTCGAAGACCGTCTCGGCTACCACATCCAGAGCGTGCTCACCGCCCGCCTCGGCGAGCTGGTGGCCGGCGGCCGTATACGCATCGTCTCCGGTGTGCGTGCCTCGAAGGTCCTCCGCGATGCCGACGGCCAGGTGAACGGCATCGAGGCCACGGCCGTGGACACCCTGGAACGCATGGTGATACCCGGCGCCGCGGTGATCCTCGCGGACGGCGGCGGCGCCTCGATGTACGCCCCCTCCGCCGCCTCCATGGACAAGTCCTGCGACGGCATCGCCCTGGGCCTGGCCGCCGGGGCCGCCGTCATCGACATGGAGTTCCTCCAGTTCCACCCCACGGGCCTGGCCTCCGGAGTCCTGACCTTCGACGGCAGCCTCGTCGAGGAGGCCCTCCGCTTCGACGGCGCCCTGCTGCTGAACCGTGACGGCGAGCGCTTCATGCTCGACCACGACCCGCGCGGCGAGATGGCGACCCGCGACGTGGTGTCCCGAGGCATCTACCGGGAGATCATCGAGGGCCGGGCGTTCGACGACGGCGCCGTCCGGCTGGACATCTCCGCCTGCGCCCACCTCATCCCCACCACCTACCCCGCGCTCGACGAACGGCTCATCCAGGCCGGCTTCGACCCCCGCGACGTCACCTCGCTCAAGATCCGCCCCACCGCGCACTTCCTCATGGGCGGCCTGCTGATCAACTCCCGTTCCGAGACCACCGTCCCCGGCCTGTACGCGGCCGGCGAGACCGCCGGCGGCGTCCACGGAGCCAACCGGCTCGGCGGCAACGGCCTCTCCGAGTGCCTGGTCTTCGGCCGCATCGCCGGCCGCAACGCCGCCGCCGAGTGCCGGGACCTGGCCGCCGGCGGCGAGATCAAGGTCGTCGGCTCGCTCAACCTGCCCTCGTACAAGGGCGGCGACACCCCCGAGACGGTGCTTCAGGACCTGCGGGCCGCGATGTACTGGCACGCCGGTCCGGTGCGCACCCGGCGCGGTCTGACCACCATGCTCGGTCTTTTGGAGACCTTCGAAGAGCGGGCCGGGCGGCTCGCGTTCACCACCGGCTCCCGCGCCGCCGGCCAGGTGCAGACCGCGACCGACCTGTCCAACCTGCTGCTGGCCTCCCGGCTGATCGTCGAGGGGGCGCTGATGCGCGAGGAGTCGCGCGGAGCGCACTACCGCGACGACTTCCCCCAGCAGTCCGACGACTTCATCGGCTACAGCGCGGCCCTCAAGGAGGGCCGGCTGGTCTGGGCCCCGTACATGCACACGGCCTGACCGCGCCTTCGCCCCCCGTTCCGCCCCTCCTGTGCCGCCGCAGCGGCGGCACAGGAGCACTCACCCCACCCGGAAAGCATCAGATGGCCGCGACCGGCAAGAACACACCACCCCTCGCCTATGTCCGCTTCGGAGAGAATCCGCTCCGGCGCATCCCCCAGCTGTTCATCGGCCTGGCCCTGTACGGGTTCAGCCTCTCCGTCATGGTGCGGGCCTCACTCGGGGTCAATCCCTGGAGCGTGCTGTACGAGGGCCTGGAGAACTACACACCGCTCAGCTTCGGCGCCATCAGCGCCGTGCTCGGTGTCCTTGTCCTGCTGACCTGGATACCGCTCAAGCAGAAGCCCACGTTCGGGACGATCGCCAACATCATCGTGCTGGCGTTCTCCTCCGACCTCGGCCTCTCCCTCATCCCGGAGGACCTCGGCCTTCCGGTGCGCATCATGCTGCTGATCGGCGGCATCGTCCTCAACGGGCTGTCGATCAGCATCTACGTGGGGGCGCGCTTCGGCCCCGGACCACGCGACGGCCTGATGACGGGGGCCTCGGCCACCTCGGGCAAGTCCATCCGGCTCATCCGGACCCTCATCGAGATCACGGTCCTGATCATCGGCTGGCTGCTGGGCGGCAGTGTGGGAGTCGGCACCGTGCTCTACGCGCTGTGCGTCGGCCCGGTCACCCAGTTCTGCCTCCCGTGGTTCGCCTACCGGGCCGTCGACGAACGCCGGCCCGCCGCGGAGGCGGCCCCGGCCGTCGCGTAGCCGGCGCGGCCCGTCCGCGGTGCCGCGGAAACGGGGGCGGCCGGCGCCTCTTCGGGCGTCAGCCGCCCCCGCCGCCTTCGGCGCAGGTGAGGACGACGAACCGCAGATCCTGGTGGTAGGCGGGGACCAGTACGTGGGACACGATGCTGATCTGCTGCCGGCCGAAGCGGGGCAGCCGCAACGCAAAACGATGGCCGTCTCCATAGGCGACGACGCGCGGCTCCTCTTCCCACAGCCGCCGGCACTGCGGATTGCGCAGGAGTTCGTCGCGGAGCGCGCCGAGTTCCGCATTCCCGGGCGTCGCGGCGAGTGCGAACCGCAGCTGTGCCAGATAGGTCGCGGCGTGCTCGGGCCAGTGGACGAACTGCTCCCGGGCCTCCCGGGAAGCCAGTGCCCAGCGCAGGAGGTTCGCTCGCGGCTCGTGTACCCAGGGAAACCACTCTTTCATCGCCTGATTGCATGCGACGAGGTCCCACACGCCGTCCGTGCAATAAGCGGGGTACGGCATCTGCATATCGAGAAGGGCCTGCAGAGAACCGGTCGCAAGAGCGCCGGACGCGCGCGTCGGCGCTCGGCCTCCGGCGACGAATCGCCGCAGCGCCATCCGCTCGTCCGGTCCCAGTAACAGCACTTCGGCCAGGCGGTCCGCGGTGGCGGGCGACAGGCGGTCCGGCGCACCGCGCTCGACATCGCGGTACCACCGCACGCTCACGCCCAACTCGGCCGCCACCTCGGCCTGTGTCAGCGGCTTTCCCCTGCCGAGTGTGCGTCCCGCCTCCGCCCGCCAGGCGCGGAGCAGCCCCGGGATTTCGAGTGCGGCATGGGGTCTTGGGGGAGCCGACTCCTCGTGGGCGAGAGCCGATAACTGATCAGACATCTTCCGAATTGCCATGCATGCGATTCGCCCCCCGTGCCTCATGTCAAAGAATGGGCTTCAGAGTACGCCATGACCTTGCACGATGAATGTGAGCCATTTCTCCCCACGACGCCTTGGCCAGGAGCGGGATGCGGATATCGACGCCGTAGCCCGTCAGGCTTTTTACGTTGATTTAATGGAGTGGATACGCGGCCATGACGGTCGCCTCTAGGGCGTGGCCGCGTCCACGGCGGCCGCCGCGTCGACCCGCAGCGGCAGCGACTTCAGACCGTGGATGAAGTTCGACACCAGCCGCCGCGGCGGAGCGGCGACCGCCAGCGCGGGCAGCAGCCCGGCCGTCTCCTCGTACAGGACCCGCAGTTGCAGGCGGGCGAGGTGGGCGCCGAGGCAGACGTGCGGGCCGTCGCCGAACGAGACATGGGGATTGGGGGTGCGGGCCAGGTCCAGCCGGTGCGGATCGGTGTGGACCCGCTCGTCGTAGTTCGCCGAGCCGTGGAAGACGACGACCTTGTCGCCGGCGCGGATCGGCCGGCCGGCCAGCTCGGTGTCGTACGCCGCGGTCCGGCGGAACGTGAGCACCGGCGGGTGCCAGCGCAGCAGCTCCTCCACGCAGGTCGCCGTACCGACCGCCCCGGTGCGCAGCGCGCGGTACGCGTCCGGGTGCCGGGCGAGTGCCAGCAGGCCCCCGGGGGCCGCGCTGCGCACGGTGTCGTTGCCCGCGATGGTCAGCAGGAAGAAGAACATCTCCAGTTCGGGGGCGGTCAGTTCGCGGTCCGAGGCGAGGACGGTCAGTACGTCGTCGCCCGGGTGCCGCCGCTTGTGCGCGGCCAGCTCCCGCGCGAAGGCGAACATGTCCTGCAGCATCGCCGGAGAGCGCGGATCCGCGGGGCGGCCGTCCGGGCCGGACGCCGCGGGGCCCGCCTCGTCGGGGTCCTGGTAGCCGATGACGCGCCGGGTCCAGTCCAGGAGCAGCCCGCGCTCCCCGGGCGGTACGCCGAGCAGATCGGCGAGGTTGAGCAGCGCGTAGTCGTCGGTGACGGAGGCGACCAGGTCGCAGACGCCGTCCCCGCCGCGCGCCGTATCGACCGCCGCGGCCAGCAGCCGGCGGGCCCGCTCGCGCACCACCGCCTCGAAGCGGTCCACCCGGCCGCGGGTGAAGGCCCGGCTGACCAGACGGCGCAGCCGCCCGTGGTCGTTGGGGTCCTGGCTGCTCGGTGGAGAGCCTGGGGAAGGGTCCTGATTCAGCATCATCCGGCGGATGAACGGCAGGTCGGCGGGGTCGGGATCGCGGATCTGGGTGGCGCCCAGATAGGAGGAGAAGGTGCGCGCGTCCTTCAGGACCCGTACGACGTCCGCGTGCCGGGTCACCGCCCAGAAGCCGGGGCCGGCGGGCCAGCCCAGCACCTCGTGCTCCTCCTGCCAGGCCACCGGGTACCGGTCGCGCAGCAGCCGGTACGCGGCGTGCGGCAGACCGTCCGCGTAGCCGCGCGGATCGAAGACGTCCGGTACCGCCTCCGGTGCGCCCGAGGACGCCGGCGCACCGGAGGCGGTACCGGCATCCGGATCGGCGGCCCCGGTCATTCCGCCGCCGTCCGCCCGCCGTTGCCGTCGCCGACGTCGGCCCGCAGGAAGTCCTCCACCGCCCGGATCAGCTCCAGCGGCGTCTCGTCCATGGCGTAGTGCCCCGCCCCCGGCAGCTCGACCAGCTCGGCGCCGGCGAACCACCGCAGCCAGGTCTGCCGCATCAACTCGGCGCTCAGCGCGGGGTCCAGCGCCCCGGCCACCGCCAGTGCCGGCACCGCCGAGCCCTCGACCTCGTCGGCGAACCCCTCCCCGGCCCAGGAGTCCAGCCAGGTCCGGAACGCCTTGGCCTCGCTGCGCTCCAACGACCGCCGCACCATCCGGTCCAGCCAGGCGGCCGGGCGCCGCCCGCCGGAGGTGAGGTCGATGATGGCGCGCCGGTTCTCCGGGGTGTGCTCCGCGGCGGAGAACAGCTCCCACTGCTCGGGCGGCATCGGGAAACCGGAGGCCGGGACCGGCGAGACCCCCACGATCCGGCGTACCCGGTGCGGTGCCGCGGCCAGCACCCGCTGGGCGACGCTGCCGCCCATCGAATGGCCGATCACCGAGAACCGCTCCCAGCCCAGCCGGTCGGCGAGGGCCAGCACATCGGCCGCGCCCTCCGTCGTGGTGTACGCGCCGTCCGCGCCCCGCGCCTCGCCGTAGCCGCGCAGATCGACCAGCGCGTACTGGAAGGCGTCCCGGTCGAGATCCGGCAGGACCGGGTCGAAGGCGGACCGGTCGGCGAACCAGCCGTGCACGGCGAAGACCTTGTGCGCGCCCGAACCGTGCAGGGTATGCGGCAGTACGAAGGAAGCCACGCTCACTCCAGAGGTGTGACGGAACGTCGACGCCCCCGGCCACCACCGGTGGTCACGGGGCGATTTCCGACCACATTGGCCGTAACCTCCCCGCCGTGCAAGACCCCGCCCCGGCGACACGGCGCGGGCCGGTACGGCCCGCCCGGGACCGGGCAGGCATCCCGGACATGACCGTCCTCGTCGGAACCTCCGGTTGGCAGTACAAGGACTGGCGCGGAGTCCTCTACCCGCCCGACCGGCCGCAGCGGCTGTGGCTGGAGGAGTACGCGCGGCACTTCGCCACCGTCGAGAGCAACGCCGCCTTCTACCGGCTGCCCGAGGAGCGGACCTTCGCCGACTGGCGGGAGCGGACCCCCGAGGGCTTTGTGATGGCGGTCAAGGCGAGCCGCTATCTGACGCACATCAAGCGGCTGCGGGATCCGGCGGAGCCGGTCGGGCGGCTGATGTCGCGAGCCGCGGCCCTCGGCC
Organism: Streptomyces sp. NPDC026575; assembly: GCF_055567415.1. Classification (NCBI taxonomy): domain Bacteria; kingdom Bacillati; phylum Actinomycetota; class Actinomycetes; order Kitasatosporales; family Streptomycetaceae; genus Streptomyces; species Streptomyces sp. NPDC026575. The sequence continues at coordinate 30,680 of NZ_JBVHQM010000025.1, read as the reverse complement.
CGCGGCTCGGGCCCGTCCTGCTCCAGCTGCCGCCCACGCTGCACGCCGACGCCGCGCTGCTGGACGACTGCCTGGGCTGCTTCCCGGCCGGTACCCGGGTGGCCGTCGAGCCGCGCCACCCTTCGTGGTGGACCGGGGAGATCCGCGCCGTACTGGAGCGCCGGGGCGCCGCGCTGTGCTGGGCGGACCGGGGCTCCCGGCCGGTGGCACCGCTCTGGCGGACCGCCGACTGGGGGTACGTGCGCTTCCACGAGGGCCGCGCGGAGCCCTTTCCGCGCTACGGACGGCAGGCGCTCGCCACCTGGGTGCGGCGGATCGCCGACACCTGGCCGGACCGGGCCGAGGTCTATGCGTACTTCAACAACGACCTCGGCGCGGCGGCCGTCCTCGACGCCGCCCGCTTCGCCCGCGCCGCCGAGGCCGCGGGCCGCTCGGTGAGCCGTACGCCGTCCGGGCGTGGCGCCGCCCACTGAGCGCGGGCCGGGGATATATCTGCGCGTACCGCTGGGCGAGCTGACGAGGTGACATACGGTGATCCGTAGACGGGTGGTGGTCTCCGGGGACGTGCAGGGCGTGTTCTTCCGCGACACCTGCCGGCGCACGGCGGACGCGCATGCGGTGGCCGGCTGGGTGCGCAACCTCCCGGACGGAACGGTGGAGGCCGTCTTCGAGGGCGAGCCCGAGCGGGTGCGGCAACTGGTGGACTGGGCGCACCAGGGCCCTGCCACGGCGCTGGTCGACGCGGTGTCCGTACGGGAGGAAGCGCCGGAGGGCCTGCGGGGCTTCGAGATCCGGCCGACGCCGGGAGGGTTCTAGGGCCTGTCCGATGGGTCGGGGTCGGAAAGACCGCGGCGTCTGGTGCGGTGCATCGCAAGGCGCCGGAGCGTCTCGATAGCGGAGCTATCGGGATCATTCGGCAACGCCGCGAGGTGCCGTGCCAGACGCCGCGGGCCCGGCCAGGACCCATCGGACAGGCCCTAGGCTCCCTCAGAGGTACAGCCCCGCGTCGGCGCCGGAGTCCTGGGGCGGGACCGACGCGGGCCGCGTGCCGCGCCGGAGCGCGTACAGCTCGGCCAGGGTGGCGCCGTCGCGGCCGATGCCGCGGTCCGCGCCGAGCCAGTTGACCGCTTCGGGACGGGTCAGCGGGCCGACCTCGATACGGGCCAGACAGCGGCCGGGGCGCACCACGGCCGGGTGCATCCGCTCCAGGTCCTCGTTGGTGGTGACGCCGACCAGGACGTTGCGCCCCTGGCCCAGCAGCCCGTCCGTGAGGTTGAGCAGCCGCGACAGCGCCTGGCCGGCGGCGTGCTTGGCCTCGCCGCGGATCAGCTCGTCGCAGTCCTCCAGGAGCAGCAGCCGCCAGCGGCCCTTCCCGGTGGAGTCGTCCTCACCGATCGCGATGTCCATCAGATAGCCGACGTCGTTGAACAGCCGCTCCGGGTCCAGGACGCAGTCCACCTGGCACCAGTCGCGCCAGGAGCGGGCCAGGGTGCGCAGCGCGGAGGTCTTGCCCGTACCGGGCGGGCCGTGCAGCAGGAGCAGCCGGCCGGCGATCTCCGCGGGCACCACCTTCATCAGCCGGTCCATCGCATCGGCCACCGGCGCGGTGTAGTTGGGCCGGATCTCCTGCCAGGTCCCGGCGGAGATCTGCCGGGAGGTGCGGTGCGGGCCGCGGCGCGGGGAGAAGTACCAAAAGCCCATCGGCACGTTCTCCGGCTGCGGCTCCGGTGCGTCCTCGGCGCCGTCCGAGGCCTGGTCCAGCACCTTCTCGGCCAGTTCGTCGGTGACGGCGGTGACCGTCACGTCGGCGCCGCGGTTCCAGCGGGAGACCAGCAGGGTGTAGCCGTCGCCCTCGGCGAGCGTGGCGCTGCGGTCCTCGTCCTTCGCCGAGCGCAGCACCCGCGCGCCCGGCGGCAGCAGCGTCAGCCCGGACTTCACCCGGTCCACCGACCGGCTGCGGGAGTACGGCTGCTCGCCCTTGGTGAACCGTCCCAGGAAGAGCGCATCGATGACATCGGACGGCGAATCGCTGTCGTCCAGGGTCAGGCGGAGCGGAAGAGACTCCTCCGCGACGGTCGGCTGGACATGATCGGCACACATGACGCCATGATCTGCCACCGCCGCCCGCCGCGTACACGGATTATCCCCACCGGTGTTTCTCCGTACGGAACGGGACCGGTAACCCGAAAACCGGGTTTACCGGGCGGTTGGGTCGCTAATCTCCCTTTGTGCGACGTCATGGTGGGGAACGTCAGACAACGGCCTTCGTGGTCGTGGCAGGGGTGCTCGCGCTGGCACTGGGCCTGATCGCGCTGGTCATGTGCACCGCTCCGGGGCAGCCGGCCCGCGACGCCAAGGGGCGTTCGCCGTCGCGGGCCGCCGGACCGGCCGTGGGCTGGGGGTTCACCCACACCCAGTTCAGCGCCGACCAGGGCGCCGAGGAGGCCCAGGACCGGGTCGCACGGCTGCTGTCCGACCACCCGATGCCGCAGAACCAGCACATCATGGGCTGGGGCGCGCAGAACCCCGAACCGAGCCCGGGCCGCTACGACTTCGCCGACCTGGACCGCCGGATCGCGCTGATCCGGCGCACCGGCGGCACCCCCGTGGTGACGCTGTGCTGCGCACCGGACTGGATGAAGGGCGGCACGGCGGGCGGGACCGACTGGGACGCCCTGGAGAAGGCCCCCGACCCGGCCCACTACGCGGACTTCGCGGCCCTCGCCGGAAAGGTCGCCCGGCGCTATCCGGACGTCCGCCACTTCGTCGTCTGGAACGAGTTCAAGGGGTTCTTCGACGACGCGAAGGGGCGCTGGGACCACGAGGGCTACACCCGCCTGTACAACCTCGTCTACAAGGAGCTGAAGGAGGTCGACGCCCGAAACCAGGTGGGCGGTCCCTACCTGGTGATGGACAGCCATGTGCCGGGCGACGACACCTACGCGTCCCGCCTCAAGGGCCCGTGGGGCAGCATCGACCGGCGCACGCTCGACGCCTTCGACTACTGGAACCGGCACAAGGCCGGCGCGGACTTCGTGGTCGTCGACGGCTCCAGCTACAGCAAGGACGACCGCTTCGCCCCCGGCCCGTTCACCGCCGCCCGGAAGTTCGCCGACGTGGGGCGGTGGCTGCGCGAGGAGAGCGGGCTGCCGCTGTGGTGGGCGGAGTGGTACGTCGAGATCACCGACGACGGCGCGCGCGACGGCGGGGGCGAGCGGGCCGCCTGGAGCGAGCGGCGGCGCGTCGCCGCGCAGGCCACGGCCCTGGTCGAGATGGCGGCGGGCGGCGCCACCAGCGGGTTCTACTGGAACCCGGAGACCGACGGTGCCAAGGACTGCCCCGGCTGCCTGTGGACCGGCACCGAACGGGACGACGGCGGACGGGAGCTGCCGATGATGACGCTGCTGTCCCGCTTCTCCCGTGCCTTCCCGCCGACGGCCCGGCCGCGGGAGATCGACACCGGCGGCACGAGGATCCTGGGGCTGGCCGACGACCGGACGGCGCTGCTGGTGAACACCGCCGACCGCCGCGGCAGGGCGACGGTCGACGGGGCGGACCTCACCCTGGACGGGTACGAGGTGCGCTGGCTCGACCGCTCCTGAGGGCCGAGCACGAGCAGCCGGCGGCCCGCCCCGGCCCTCCCCGTCCCTACGACAGCGTCGTAAACCGCTGCACCAGCGACGCCAGGAACACCAGCAGCAACGGCATCGCGAACCAGAACATCCCCTGGACCCAGTGCCGTCGGCGCACGCTCGGCGAGGCCGCGACCCGGAGCACCTCGCGGGCCGCCAGCACCGCGACCAGTGCCACCAGCGCCAGCGCGCCGAGCACCGACCACGGCGTCCAGGTCACCTTCGGGCCGGGCGGCCCAGGGCGGGGCGGGGCGGCCTCGCCCGCCGGGCGCCGGGCCGGCTCGTACACCGCCGCATGCTCGTTGGCGAGCACCCGCCGGAGGTCGCCACGCCGGTCCAGTGCGGTGCGCAGCCGCCCCTCCCAGCCCGCCGGGTACCCGGAGTCCAGCCGCAGCGACTCCGCCTGGCCGTGGTTGACGATCAGATACGACTGCGGACCGGCGTCCCGCAGGGCGGTGACGAGCGGCCCCACCCGGGCCGGATCGCGCGGTGCCAGGGTCGGCTCGTACTGCACCCGCTCCATGTCCCGGGCGCCCCAGGGCATCGCCGGGGTGACGCTGCCGACGGGGTCCTGGCTCGGCCACAGCAGCCGCACCGTGGGACGGTCGTGCGCATAGACGTAGTCCATCGCCGCGACCTCACCGGGCCGGATCCGCTCGAAGGGCTCGTTGCCCCAGCGGGCGACGAGGAAGCCGACGGCCAGGAGCAGCCCCGTCAGCAGCGCGGCGAGCGGCCCGAGGCCCCGCGGGGTGTCCGTACCGCGGGGGAACAGCGCCAGCGCCGCCAGCACACAGGCGCCGGGCAGCGCGAACAGAAAGACCCGCAGCGCCATCTCGCCGCCGTAGGACTGCATCCCGAAGGCGAGGAAGGGCACGAACGCCAGGGTCGGCAGCGCGCGTTCGGTGAAGCCCGCCGCCCGCCGTCGCAGCACCCCGAAGCAGGCCAGCGCCAGCACCCCGCCCGCCAGCGCCACCCGGGCGTACAGCACCAGCTTGTGGGTGGGGTCGCCGCCCCCGATCCGGTCCGTCACGGACGAGGAGACATTGCCGCCGATGCCCCCGAGCCCGCCGAACAGCTCGTCGAAGTGGCCCGACCAGTACGGCTCGGCCAGGAACCCCACCCACGCCGCGACCAGGACGCCCAGCAGCAGCGGCAGACCGCGCAGGGTGCAGCGGCCGACGAGCACCAGCACGGTCAGCACGCCGAGCATCACGAACGGAGTGAGCTGATGGGCCGCCACCGACGCCGCGAACAGCGCGATCAGCGTGGTGAGCAGCACCGCGAGCCGGCCGCGGCCCGCCGGATGCGGCTCCGCCTCGCCCGGCCGCCGCCCGGACCCCGCCGCCACGGCCGCCGGCCGGGTACGGAACCACACCAGCAGGATCGCCACGAACGCCAGGTAGAGCAGGTAGGTGAAGCCCTGCGGCGAGAAGTAGTCCTGGCCGACCCAGCCGCACAGCGCGAACAGCCAGGCCGCGCACCACTTCGCCCGCCAGCTCGCCCGTACGGCCCTTAGGAGCAGGAACAGCGGTGCCAGGTACAGCAGTTGGATGGCCGTCGGCCACCAGCGCAGGACCTCGGTGAAGTCGGTGACACCGCACGCCTGGGCGAGGAACTGCACCCCGGCGAAGAAGCCCGGCCAGCTCCAGCGGGCGTCCAGGTCCGGTACCGCGGTGCCGGTCCGGCCGACGTGGTCGAGGAAGCCGAGGTGCTGCCAGGCCGTGGGGAAGCGCGGTTCGGTCTCCAGGACGGCCGGCAGCGCGTGCAGGGCCACCACCGTCAGCACCAGTACGGTGGTGAGCAGGGCGCGGCGCGGAGTGCGCAGCCAGAGCGCCCAGGCGTACGCCCCCACCAGCAGCACCACGCCGGCCAGTGTCGCCGCGGGCAGCACCGAGATCAGGCCCAGCCCCGACATGCGGTCCAGGTCGGCGTCGCCCCTACCGCGCAGCGGCAGCCAGAACAGCGCCAGGGCGGCGGCGAGCAGCGCCCAGCCGACCGCGGTGTGCCGCCTGCCCGCGCCGGGGGCGGCCGAGGTGGCGCTCGCGCGTGGCGCCTCCCGCGGCCCGCCCCCTCCTGTGAGGTCTGAGGTGAAGGGGGGCGCGCCGCCGCCGGAAGCCTTGATGAGCGGGGGCTCTTCGCCGTCGGCCCTGCCGAACGTCCGCACGCCGTCGCCGAGATCCCCGTACACCGCCAGATCCGCCAGGTCGCCGTCCGGTGCCACACCGTCCGCGGGGGTCCGGACCGCCGGTGCGGCCGCCCCCCAGCCGCGCAGCACCCGGCGCAGCCGTCCGCTCGCGATCGCGACGATCACCGCCAGGCTGGCGACCTCGGCGACGCCGGCCCCGGCCAGCCCCATCCGCGGCAGCAGCACCAGCGTCAGACCGAGCACCAGCACGCACAACAGGCCCTGCAGGGCGGCCAGTCCGGACGTCCGGCTCTGGGCGCGCAGCACCGCGAAGTGCACCTCCATCACCACGCGCAGCGCGGCGCCCACCGCGAACATGCGCAGCAGCGGCGTGGCCGCCTGTGCGTACCCCGGCCCGAAGACGCCGAGGAGGTAGGGCGCGCAGACGAACAGCGCGAGGCAGACCGGGACCATGATGCGGGCCATCCGCCGCAGCGCGGCCCGGGTGTGGTGGGCGAGCCGCGCCGGATCGTGGGCGCCCTCGACGGTCAGCGAGGCGCCCATGTTGAGGGCGAGCAGGTTGACCGTGCCGCCGATGGTGGTGGCGATGTAGAAGTACGCGTTGTCCGCCGCGCTGACCTGGGACGCCACCAGGACCGGGACCAGGTAGACCACGGCGAGGGAGAACAGCGAGCCGGTGTAGTCGCCGGCCAGGAAGCGGCCCATCTCCCGCGGCGACGGGGGGCCGGCGGGGTGCCGCGTGGTCCGTACGTGCCGGGGGATCAGCCGACGGAACACCAGCCAGGCGAGCGGGACGACGGAGACCGCGATCGCGGCGACCCAGGAGACGAACACCCCGGCGGTGGGGACCGCGGCGGCGAAGACCACCAGCAGCCCCAGCTTCACCGCGGAGAAGGCGAGATTGCCCACCGGCACCCACAGCGCGCTGCGCAGCCCGGTCAGCACCCCGTCCTGGAGCGTGAGCAGCGACCAGGCGACCACGGCCAGGAGGAAGCCCAGGCCGTTGAGGGGGCCGTGCAGAAAGCGGTAGGAGGGCCCCCAGAGGTCGAGGGTGAGGAGGAAGGCGGTCGCGGCGACCGCCACCACGACCGAGCTGCCCCCGTACGTCCGCAGCACCAGCCATCGGGTGGTGTGGCCGGCCACCGGGATGAAGCGGGCCAGCGCGCCGGTCAGGGTGACCGCGGTCAGCCCCGCCAGCAGCTTCATCGCGGCGATCGCCGCCGAGCCCTGGCCGACCGCGGACTCCGTGTAGAAGCGGGCCGCGACCAGCCAGAACGCCAGCCCGAGCAGCCCGGAGACACCGGTGTTGAGCATCAGCGCGTAGGCGTTGCGGAACAGCGGACTGCCGCCGCCCCGCCCGTCCGGCCGCGGTGGCCTCTCCTCCGCGCGCTCCTCGGCCCTGGTGGTGGTCTCGGACACCGGCTCAACTGCCCCTTCTTCCGCCGCGGGGAGGCCGCGGCGGGCTCGGCGTCAGCGGCCCGTCGCGCACAGCCGGACCGCCTGTCGTGATCTGCGGACCACCGCGTACCCCTTGGTGAGCACCCGGTCCCGGGTGAAGGCGCGGAGCAGCCCGCGGCCCTCGACGATCCGGGCGAACTCCTCGGTGCCGGTAGCGCGCCGCACCGTCAACCGCGCCAGCGCGTACGGCCCCTGACGGCGGGCCGCCAGGGTATTGCCCACCGCGAGCGCCTGCCGGAACCCCAGCCCGCGCACGGTGTGCCGCACCCGCCGGCCGGAGTGGCCGTAGGGGTAGGCGAAGGACTCCGGTGCCGTCCCGACCTCGTCGGCGATGATCTCCTTGCAGCGCAGCACCTCGTGCCGCAGCCGCGCGCCGCCGAGGTCGTCCAGCGGGGGGTGGCGGTGGCTGTGCCCGCCGATCTCCACCCCGGCTCCGGCCAGCTTCCGCACCTGGTCCCAGTCGAGCATGGCGTCCGGCGCGCCCCCGGTGCCGTACGGGCCGCGCAGCCAGCCCGTGGTGACGAAGAGGGTGGCCGGGAAGCCGTGCCGGGCCAGGGCCGGCAGCGCATGCCGGTACACGCCCTCGTAGCCGTCGTCGAAGGTGATCAGCACCGGTCGCTCCGGCAGCGGGCCGCCGCCCCGCCAGGCCGCCGCGAGCGCCGCGGCGGTCAGCGGGGTGAAGCCGCCGTCGGCCAGGACCGCCAGCTGCTCCTCGAACGCGGTCGGCGTCACCGACAGCTCCCGTACGGCGGGTGTCGGGGCCACCGCCACCGCGTGGTACATCAGGATCGGCACCGCGCCGGGGCGGCCGCTCATGCCGCCGCTCCCTCGTGCGCCGCGGCCGCCGCCCCGTCGCCGGGCCCGTCGACTCCGGTATCGGCAAGGGGCGTTCGCCTCCGGCGGGCCCGCAGCGTGCCCCAGGCGTAGCCGGCCGCCGCGGCCGCCGTGCCGGCCACGATCGCGCCCGCCCGGCCGGCCCCGCCGGGCCTTCCCCGCAGCGCGTCCCGTACCCCGCGCAGCACCCCGGCGGGCAGCACCCGGGCAGTGTGGCGGCGCTCGGCCGCCAGCCCGTCCCGCGCGCCGACACTCCGCGCCACCAGCGCCTTGGACAGCCCCTCGGCGTACGCCCGGCTGCGGAAGTAGCCGAACCGCTGCCGCCCGGCCGGCACCCGGTGGTGGATCACCGACCGGTCGTCGATCAGCAGCACCGCGTCCGGTATCAGCCGCGAGATCCGGATGCACAGCTCGGTCTCCTCGCCCCCCAGCGGCCGCCGGTCGCCGTCCCGGCCGATCCCGGTCGCGAACCCGCCGACGAGGTCGAACGCCACCCGGCGGAAGGAGGCGTTGCCGCCCAGCACATTGCGCACCCGCACCTTCCCCGGCGGCAGACCGCGGTAGGTGCAGCCCACCACCCAGTCGAACTCCTCGGGGAACCACACCGGGCGGCGGCCGGACTCCCAGGCCGGTTCGGTGCGGCCGCCGACCGCCATCACCGCCGGGTCGGCGTACGCCGCCGCGAAGTGGCGCAGCCAGTCCCGCTCGGCCACCGCGTCGTCGTCGAGAAAGGCGATGACCTCGCCGTCGGCGGCGGCGATACCGGTGTTGCGCCCCGCGGAGAGTCCGCGGGGCCCCGAATTGGCCATGATCAGCAGCGGAGTAGACGGAGCACTCGGTGCGTTCGCGCCCGTGCAGGCGCCCTTGAAGTGCGCCCTGAGCCGGTCGAGCAACCGCTGGTGGTGGTCCACCACCAGCAGCAGCTCATGGGCGGGATGGGACTGCCCGCGGACGGACTCCACCGCGGCCAGGATGTCCTCCCACCGGTCCTCGGTGTGGACGCAGACGACGACGGAGATCCGCAGCGCCGGGCCGACCGCCGGTCTCCGAGGGTTCACCGAACCTCCCGGAGAATCCGGCTTCCCGTGGAATGGGGCAGGGCAGGCCGAATCGCCGCCGGGCGATTCGGCGTCCGCCCTCCGCGCCGGTGAGGGGCACCGCAAAGATCAATAGGGCTCAACTGTCAGTCCTCCCGGGGAGGTTCGGTACATGACGGCAGAAGCGACGACGGGGCACGCCGGGCCCGCCCGGTACCCCCGTGAGCGGGGATCCCCCCTCGTTTGCGAGGAGGAGGAGGAGGAGGAGGAGGAGTCACAGCGCGTCCCCGGTGATCAGCGCCGGCCGGGCCACCCGCTTGCGCCGGGTGCCCCGCTCGCGCAGGATCACCCGCAGCACCCGCAGACCGTCGCGCACCGCCCGCAGATTGCTGACGCCGTGGATGCGGTGGTACTCGTGGCTGGGGATCTCCTGCACCCGCAGCCCGGCCTTGACCACCCGGATGTTCATCAGCGTCTCGACCTCGAACCCCGCGCAGTCCAGGGCGATCTGGTCCAGGCAGTGCCGCCAGAAGGCGTTGTAGCCGTAGCACAGATCGGTGTAGCGGGCACCGAACTTGGCGTTGACGACGGCGGTCAGCACACGGTTGCCGAGCTTGCGGATCGGGGTCATGTCGTCGGTGCCGCCGCCGTTGGCGAACCGCGAGCCCTTGGCGAAGTCCGCCCCGGACACCAGCGCCGAGACATAGCTGACGATCTCGCCGCCGTCGGCCGACCCGTCCGCGTCGACCATCACGATGATCTCGCCGCTGCAGGCCGCGAAACCACTGATCAGTGCGTCGCCCTTGCCCTTTCCGCGCTGCGGTACGACGGTGACGTCCGGTCGCAGTTCACGGGCGACGCGGACCGTGTCGTCGGTGGAATTCCCGTCGACCAGGATTACTTCGTGAATCCAGTCCGGCAGGGTTTTGAAGACGTATGGAAGGTTCTCCGCCTCGTTCATCGCCGGAATGACGACGCTCACCGGCGGTGCGATGGCCAGATGTGAGGAAACAGGACGGTAGACGGCCTGGTCCGGCAGCAGCGTCAGCGGCGGCTCTTCCGCGTCGGCCGGGCGAAGGAACGAGCTCATGGGTTGATTTCCCTCTCGTCCGGTGGACCGCCCACCCCCGGGCGGTCCGTGCTGGATATCCGGGTCGAAAGGGGGGTTCACACCCCGCTGCGCACGGCGGAACCGCCGTGCGAACAGGGCGAGCTGGCATGCGTGTCGGCGAACGCGCGGCTCGTGCTCCGGACCTCGTCGAGCCGTGACCGGCAAGCCGGGACCGGGCGCACGGGACCCCCCAACCGCGCACCGCACCGGGCGCTTCATCGTGTCGCCGAGCCCTCCCCTGGAGCCGCCTTGCGATGATCGTCCGATGCGGGTGGATGTGCGACGGTATTGATGAATGGGACTGTAAGGCAAGACGTTCCACGTCAAATACCGTTTGGCGCAATTGGCCGGTACGCACTGATGTACGCCAATATTCATGCACCGGCGTACGCCCCTATTGCGCCGTCTCCATTGCGGCGGGAATTCCGGGTGCGCGGGGGCTCATGCAATCGGGCGCTCAGTGCCCCGACCGGATTCGGCCCATCCGTTTGAGCAGGCGGTCCGCCGGCTCGAACAGCTCCGGCCGGGCGAGCACCGCGTTGCGCAGCGCACGCACCGGCGCGCGGCGGGCCCGGTGCCCCAGTGCGACTGGATGGCGCCGCATCACCCATCCCTCGGACACCAGGAGTTCACGGGTCTTGAGGGAGTCCTTGTAGTCCTTCGTCCCGCGCCCCAGGTCGAGATAGGCCAGCGCGTCCGCGGCCGCCGCCTGCGCCATCCGCAGATGCAGCACCAGCCCCGGCGAGTACTTGGCGAACCGCGGGTCGTAGGCCGGGAACCAGCAGGCGAGCACGGACGGCGAGCGCAGCCCGAAGTGCGCCGCGACCGGCCGCTCGCCGGCGTAGAGCACCGACAGCAGCCCGGCGAAGGAGTCCGTACGGCTGTGGAACAGCCGCTGCACCAGCCGGACGATCCAGGCGTGCGCGAAGCGGTCGCCGCGCCCCGTCCTGCGGTACTGGGCCGACTTCCAGCGCATCAGCGTGCGCAGCGCCGCCGGGTCGCGCTCGTCGTGGACATAGCGCAGCGGCCCGACATCCCGGCCGAGCCTGCGCTCCTTGGCGAGAGTGGTGCGGGTGAACTTCGGCGACCGCGCCCGCAGCCCGGCCAGATACGCCTCGAAGCCCTGGTCCACGTCGATGACGGGCGAGGCGTGCCGCCCGAACGAGGGCGTCTCGAAGGCGGGCTGGCCCGCCACCAGATGGTCGAACTCCAGCACCGACAGTCCGCAGGCCCGCAGCAGCTCCTGGGCGTTCCACCCGAATCCGGGCCGGTGCACCAGCCCCTGCGCGTCGGAGACGCCCAGCCCGATCGCCCGCCCCACACCGAGCGCCGAGCGCTGGAAGGGCAGGAACGCCGCCGGGGCGCCGTCCTCGTGCACCACGGCGATGCGTACGCCGCCCCGGGACCGGTCCACGGCCAGTGCGAACTCGGGGGCGAGGAACGGGTTCGCCAGCTGCGGCGCCCCCAGGGACCGCGCCTCGGCCTGCAGCGCGGTCCAGGCGCCGCGTTCGGCCTCGGTCAGCCGGCCGGGGCGGTGGACCGCGAGATCCACCTCAGCCCGCCCGCCGTCCGGGCGTCCGGCCGGGCCGCCGCCGCAGCGCGCTCCACAGCAGCACCGCGCCGCTGAACACCGTCACCACGAGCACTCCGCCGCGTACCGACCACAGATGCAGCGCGAGCATGGTCTGCGCCACCAGCAGGTCGACGGCGAGCGCACCGGCGCCGGCGACCACCGCGCGGCCCAGCGGATCGGTCCGGCCGAGCGCGCCGGCGATCGCCGCGGCCGGCGCCATCAGCAGGAAGAAGAAGGTGAACGGCGCGCGCAGCGGTGAGCCGATGTCCGCGAGCGCCAGGACGGCCCCCACCCCGGCGATCCCGGCCGCCACTCCGGCCAGCAGCGAGAGGCCGGTGCCCGCCGGCCGCTCCTCGGGCGGTGGCGGCTCGTAGGAGCCCTTGTCGTCGATGGTGTCGGTGCGCATTGGCAGCTCTGCCCCCCGTACGGCCGGATGCCGGGCCTCAATGTCGCGCAACGCCGAGAGCACCGTCAAGACACGAAGAAGGCCGGAAACCTACGCAACCCGACAGCGGGTGCGGGAACCTGCGGGCCGCCCACAGACGGCGCAATGGCGGGCCGGCGGACCGGCCGTCCGGAGACTGGGGGAACCAGAGCGGGGGCCGATCCGACCCTGATCCACCGGACATGCCCCCAGGTCGAGAGCCCGGTGGAAGGAGTCGCGTCGGTGGAGACGCCGAGTGGGGGCGCGCTCACGGTGATCATGGTCGGGCTGACCGTGGCCACCGGTGTGCTCGACGCGGTCAGCTTTCTGGCGCTCGGTCAGGTCTTCACCGCCACCCAGACCGGCAATCTGCTCTTCCTCGGGTTCGGCATCGCCGGGCAGGGCGGGCTGCCGGTGGCCGCCACGGCGGTCTCGCTCGCGGCCTTCCTACTGGGCGCGGCGCTCGGGGCCCGGCTGGAGTCGACGCTGGCCGTGGGGCAGCGCCCGTGGTTCCCGGCCGCGCTCGTCGTGGAGGCGGCGCTGCTGTTCGCGGCGGCCTGGGAGGGCGGGCCCGGACCGGTGCTCGGCCGGCGCCATGTCGTGGTCGCGCTGATGGCGGTGGCGATGGGCATGCGCAATGTCACCAGCATGCGGGCCGCCGCCCCGGACCTCACCACCACCGTGGAGACCCGGGCGATGGCGGCCCTGGTCAGCGGGTCGCTGCTGGGGCACGACGAGAAGCCGGGGTACGGCTCCCACGCCGGGGCCCGCCGGCTGGCCTCCGTGACCGCGATGTTCGCCGGCGGTCTCCTGGGGGCCGGTCTGCTCGGCCTGGGGACCCGGCCGACGCTGGTGATCCTGCTGGTGGCGGTGTTCGTCGCGGCCACCGCCTTCCTGATGTACGGCCTCGTCCACGGCCCCCGCCCCAACGGGGGCTGACGCCGCGCCGCCCGCGCCCGCCGCCGCGGCCGTGCCGGGCCCCGGACGGCGCACCGCCGCCCGGGGCCCTATGGGCACGAAGGGTCGCACCGCCCCTACGGGACGATCTTCAGCAGCTTGTTGGGCGAGCCGCTGCCCGGGTTGGTCACCACCCCCGAGGTGGCGCCGTTCGTCAGGGCCGTGGCGACCTGCGCCGGGGTGGCGGTCGGGTGCCCGGCCAGGTAGACCGCGGCCGCACCGGTCACATGAGGGGTGGCCATCGAGGTGCCGGAGATGGTGTTGGTGGCCGTGTCGCCGGTGTTCCAGGCGCTGGTGATGGAGCTGCCGGGCGCGAAGAGGTCCACCCGTGAGCCGTAGTTGGAGAAGGACGAGCGGGCGTCGGAGGACGTGGTCGAACCGACCGTGATGGCCTCCGGGACCCGGGCGGGGGAGTAGTTCTGGGCGTTGGCCCCGGAATTGCCGGCGGCGACGGCGTAGGTCACCCCGCTCCTGATGGAGTTCTGCACGGCGGTGTCCAGGGCCGCGTCCGGGCCGCCGCCCAGCGACACGTTGGCCACCGAGGGGCCGCTGTGGTTCCTGGTGACCCAGTCGATGCCCGCGACGACCTGGGCGGTGGTGCCGGAGCCAGCGTCGTTCAGCACCCGCACCGCCACGACCTTGGCCTTCTTGGCGACGCCGTACGCCGTGCCCGCCGCGTTCGCCGCGACATGGGTGCCGTGGCCGTTGCCGTCCTGCGCCACGTTGTCGTTGTCGATCGCGTCGTAGCCGTTCACCGCCCGGCCGCCGAAGTCCTGGTGCGTCACGCGGACGCCGGTGTCGATGACGTAGACGGTCGCGCCGGCGCCCGCGCTGTCCGGGTAGCTGTACTTCTTGTCGAGCGGCGGCTCGGCCTGGTCGATCCGGTCCAGGCCCCAGGACGGCGGGTTGGTCTGGGTGCCCAGGGCGTGCACGGTGCGGTCCTGGAAGACCTTGTCGACCGCCGGGTCGGCGGCCAGCGCTCCGGCCTCCCGGGCGGAGAGCCTGGCGGCGTAGCCGTTGAGCGCGGCGGTGTAGGTCCGCCGCACCGTTCCGCCGTACTCGGATATCAGGTCTCTGCCGTCGGCCGAGGCGGCCTTGAGGCCGGCCGAGCGCTTCAGCGTGACGATATAGCTGCCGGGCACCGCGTCCGGGGCGCCGGCTCCCACGACGGTGCCCTCGGCGGGCGCCGCGTGGGCGGGGAAGGCGAGCGTGCCGAGGGCGGCGGCCGCGGTGGTCGCGGCCAGCGCCGTGGCGATCCGCAGCGTGGTCGAACGCCGCGCGGAGGTGCGGGGGGTGGTGGAACGCATCACTGCCATCGCGAGGGAGTCCTCCTCATCGGTGGCGCGCCGTGGTGCGCGCGCAGGGGGGTTGCGTACGGGGTCGTACGCACCTGGGGGGCGGCGGGGGAGTCCGTTGAACCGTTGACCGCCCGTCAGAGAGATTCGCGGGCCTCGAACACGGACGGCAAGGGTTCTGTCGGGATGTCATATGCACGTCACGGCAATGCAATGACATGGCAGTGAACATCCGCCCGGATCGGCAGATTTACCGTGAACTGCGCCATGACTTTTGACATGAACACTTCCGACTGTCCGTGAACCTTGCTACGACGGATAGGGCAGAGATCCTGCTAAGGGAGGTTCCATGAGACTGTCCCGATTCGCGGCCTTGACGTCCGCCTTCTTCGTCACCACGGCGCTCGCGCTCACCGGCGCGAGCGCCGCCGCGTCCGCCCAACTCCCCACCGCAACCAGCTATGTGGCCCTCGGCGACTCGTACTCCTCAGGCGTCGGGGCCGGCAGCTACGACGGCACCAGCGGCTCCTGCAAGCGCAGCAACCGGGCCTACCCGGCCCTCTGGAACGCCGCGCACACCCCCTCCTCGTTCGCCTTCACCGCCTGTTCCGGAGCCCGAACGGGTGATGTGGTGAACAATCAGCTCGGCCCGCTCAACGCCTCCACCGGCCTGGTCAGCATCACCATCGGCGGCAACGACGCCGGTTTCGCCGACACCATGACGACCTGTGCGCTCCAGGGCGAGAGCGCCTGCCTGGCCCGCGTCGCGCAGGCCCGGACCTATATCGACAACACCCTGCCCGGCAAGCTCGACACCGTGTACGACGCGATCGACCAGAAGGCCCCGAACGCGCACGTGGTGGTCCTGGGCTACCCGCGCTTCTACAAACTCGGCGGAAGCTGCGTGGGCGGCCTCTCCGAGAAGTCCCGGACCGCGATCAACGCCGCGGCCGACGCCATCAACGGCGTCACCGCCAAGCGCGCCGCCGACCACGGCTTCGCCTTCGGCGACGTCACCACCACGTTCTCCGGCCATGAGCTGTGCTCCGGCAGTGCCTGGCTGCACAGCGTGACCTTCCCCGTCGACGAGTCCTACCACCCCACCGCCGCCGGCCAGTCCGGCGGGTATCAGCCGGTGTTCGCCGCCACCGCGTGACGACCCGCACACCGGGCGCCGGGGAGAGTCCGTGAGATCCCGGTCTCTCCCCGGGCGTTCCGGCCCCCCGTCGGCCGCCTCCGGACAGCCCGGCCGAAGCCCGACGGTCCCTCAACTCGCCCTGGTACGCGCCTTGTACGTGACATTCCGTATGGTGTTCGTCAACGTCAAGGCGAGGCAGGTGAATCCGTTGACCGGTCTGCACGCGTGTCCGCCAAGAGAGATAGGGTTACCCTGCCCGGGCCGGGTGCCCTCGTAAGGGTGGGGAGATTCATGGAACAGATAACAGTGCGTAGCAGGGCGAGAGTCCCTGCCATCAATTGCGGGAGCAGTGCGTCCAGCGCGCGTCTCGACCGCCATCTCGCGGTGCTGGGTGGCCCCGCCATCCCGCACCGGGAGACGGAGGGCGCGACCTCGCTGATGCAGGAGCTCACCGCGCGCGATCACGCGCGTACGAGGAACGGCCGCGGCGCCAGGGTGTCGCTGTTCGCGCCGCTGCGCAGGCTGCGGCGTTCGCTGTTCGGGGGGCACGGCTGACCCGCTTCACCAGCGGCTTACCGGGCGGCCGGCCCGCCCCCGCCCGACCGGTCCGCCCAGCACCACCCGTCACGTCGTGACGGGTGGTTTTTTCGTGTCCGGGCGGCCGCCTCCGCATCTCACTGCGTACGCTGTACGTAACGAGGAGGGTGGCGAGGTGATCGATCCATGGCGGCAGGCGGCCGTGCGGCCGGACCCGAGGTGATCTGGGCGCGACCCGAGCGGGCGGGCCGCGGCCCGAGGCCAGCCTTCACCCGCGACCGGATCGCGGAGGCGGCGGTGCGGATCGCCGACGAGTCCGGGCTCGCGGCGGTCTCCATGCGCCGGGTGGCGACCGCGGTCGGCTGCGCCACCATGTCGCTCTACAACTACGTGCCGAGCAAGGGCGATCTGGTCGACCTGATGGTCGATCGGGTCGGCGGTGAGTACCGGCTGCCCGACCGGCCCTCCGGGGACTGGCGCGCCGATCTGCTCGACCTCGCCCATCAGGAGCGGGAGATGATAGGGCGTCATCCCTGGATGCCGGGCGCCGTGCTGTCGCACCGCTTCCTGGGGCCCAACGCCCTGCGCTACATGGAGTACTGCCTCGCCGCGCTGGAGGGCTCAGGTCTGGACGACGGGCTCAAGCTGGAGCTGATCTCGCTGGTCAACGGCACGGTGCTGGCCATGGCCTCGGCCGAGCAGGCGGCCGCCGAGCGGGCCAAGGAGTCCGGCCACAGCCCCGAGGCGCGGCTCGCGGCACAGACCGGCTATCTGCGCACGGTGGTCGGCACCGGGCGGTATCCGCTGGTGGCCCGCGCCCTGGCGAAGGGCGCACCGGCCGGCGATCCGGACGAGGTCTTCGCGCGGCTGATCGGGCGGGTGCTCGACGCCTACGAGGCGTCCGCGGCCGGCGGCACCGGCTGACGGGCGGTAGGCGCCGCCCCCGCGACGTGTCGTGCCGGGCCGCGGCGTACGGCCCGGCGGTGCGCAGGCCCACCAGGCGACCACGAGGGGAAAACCCGCGCTCACAGCAGCGCGAACTGGCCCTCCGGGCCCTCCTCGTGGTGGTCGAGGACGGATGCCGGGCGGTAGGCGGAGACCGGCGCGGGCAGCACGCCGTCCGCCCGCAGACCGTCCGCCGTCAGCTGCGGGCCGTCCTCCGTCCGCCGGTTCAGCTCCTCGTGCCGGGGCCGGAGTTCGGCCAGCAGTGCCAGGACGGTAACCAGCTCCAGCAGCTCCGAGGTCCACTCCTGGCGCCAGTCGGCGGGACGCAGCGCGGCCAGCGAACCCGCCTCGGGCGGCGGTGCCCCGTCCGCCGCCGCTCCGGTGCGCTGGGCGAACCACGCCGCAAGGACGCGTACGCCGCCCGCGTGGAACTCCCACGCTCCCTTCGGCACCGGCGCGATACGGCCGTCGCCGAGCAGCAGCGCCTCGCCCTCCGGCTCGTAGCCGAGGGTCTCGGGCAGCCCGCGGGCGGGCAGCGCCGAGCGCACGTACGGGCGGCGGCCGCCCGGCATCCGCGGCCGCTCACCGGAGCCGGCCGGTCCGCCCCCGGGCACGTGGCCGCCCCGGGTGAACAGCCACAACAGCCGGGTGCCGAGCGCGACCCCGCGGTCCCAGACCTCCGGGTCCGCGGTCAGCGGCACCACCGTGCCGTCGGGGGAGTGGCGGGCGGCGGCGAGGATCCAGGCGAGCAGGTCCTCCGGGCCCGCCGGCCGGTCCAGTCGGCGGCCGAGCAGGGCGAGCAGGCCCGGGGGCAGGTTCGGCTCCTGTCCGCCGGGGCGGCGGTAGAGCGGGTGGATCCGCCCGGGGCGGCCGGCGGGCGCGCTTCCGTCGGGCAGCAGCGCCGAGCACACCACCGCGGGGCCGGCCGGCTCCGGCACCGGCCCCGATCCGACCGCGTACAGCTGGTGCTCGTCCGCCACCCGCCACAGCTCCGGCCGGGCCGCGTCGATCAGCCGGTGGTCGGGCAGCAGCCACTGCTGGTCGAACGGGCCGTGCAGGATCCGCACCGGCTCGGGGCACGGCCCGCTCGCCCGGTACAGCCGCCCGGTCCCGGTGGCCTGGCCCGGCAGCTGGCCGACGGCGGAGTGCAGGGTGCGGGCGCGGGACGGCCGGAAGAGCCGCTCGCGGGCCGCCGCGTCCTCGGCGTTCACCAGCGCCGCCCAACGGGCGCGCAGGGTGGCCGGATCCGGCGCCCGCACCCAGGAGCGGCCGAGCCGCAGCGGCGGCACGGACCACGGCATGAGATCCGACAGCCGTGGCGCGTCCTGCTTCGCCGTCACGCGGAGCCCCTCCCGGACCGTTCGGTTGACCCCGGCATGGTATCCACGGGCCCCGCGGCCGCGCCGGGCCCGAGGCCCCACCCGCCGCCGAGGCGGTCTTCCGCCTGCTGATCTTGGCGGAGTACGGTCCTGAGGCGTACGCCCGGCATGCTCAGGGAGGACCGTTTTGACGGACACCGCCTCACCCACGCCCGAACGGCGCGGCGGACCACCCGTCGGCCACCGGGTCGCCGCCCGGCTGGACCGGCTGCCGCCGTCCCGCTGGCACCGCCGGATCACCCTCGTCGTCGGCATCGGCGCCTTCTTCGACCTCTACGAGATCTTCCTCGGCGGGGTGCTGGCGGCGGTCCTCGCCGAGCAGTGGGATCTGGGGCACACCGCCAAGTCCGGTGTGATCGCTGCCGGGTTCCTCGGCATGTTCGTCGGCGCGAACGTGCTGTCGGTGCTCGCCGACCGGTGGGGGCGGCGCCGGCTGTTCCTGGTCAACCTGGGGCTCTACGCGGCGTTCTCGCTCGGGTGCGCCTTCGCCCCGGATCTGCGCTGGCTGCTGCTCCTGCGCTTCCTGTCCGGGCTCGGGCTGGGCGCGGAGCTGGTGCTGGTGGACACCTACCTCGCGGAGCTGCTGCCGCGGGCGGTGCGCGGCCGCTACCTCGCCTGGGCCTACACCCTGGGATTCGTCGGCGTCCCGGTCGCCGCGCTGCTCGGCGCCCGGCTGGTGGCCGCCCACCAGCCGCTGGGCATCGACGGCTGGCGCTGGCTGCTCGCCGCCGGTGCGCTCGGTGCCGCGTTCGTCCCGCTGATGCGGCGCCGGCTGCCGGAGTCGCCGCGGTGGCTGGCGGTCCACGGGCGTGGCGCGGAGGCCGAGCGGATCGTGGCCGGCATCGAGGAGCGGGTGGCGCGGGAGACCGGTACCAGCCTGCCGTCGGTACCGGAGGCGGAGACCCTGCCCGAGCGGAGGGTGCCGCTGGGCGAGATGTTCCGGGGCGACCAGCGGCGGCGGACGGTGATGTGGTGGATCTTCCAGGTGCTGCAGACCGTCGGCTACTACGGCTTCGCCTCGCTGGCGCCGGTGGTGCTCATCGCCAAGGGCCACACCGTCACCGAGTCGCTGCTGTACGCGGCGCTGAGCTTCTGCGGCTATCCGATCGGCTCCGCGCTGTCGATCCCGCTCATCGACCGGTTCGAGCGCCGTTCCCTGATCATCGCCTCGGCGCTCGGTATCGCCGGCTGCGGTCTGGCCTTCGGCTTCGCCTCCGCCCCCTGGGCCGTCGTCGCCTTCGGCCTCGCCCTGACGGTGTGCAGCAACGTCTTCTCCAACGCCTTCCACGTCTACCAGACCGAGATCTTCCCGACCGGACTGCGCAGCAGCGCGATCGGTATCGCCTACTCGCTGTCCCGGATCACCTCGGTCGTGCTGCCGTTCGTCGCGCTCGGCGTGCTGAGCGCCCTCGGCCCGGCCGCGGTGTTCACCGGCTCGGCCGGGCTGATGCTGCTGCTGTGCCTGGACGTGGCGCTGCTGGGCCCGCGCAGTACGGGGCGGAGCCTGGAGCGGATCTGAGCCCGGGGCCGGGCCGGGTCAGTGCGCGTCCAGCGTGACGGTGAAGGAGAAGCGGTCGCCGCGGTAGTGGATCAGGGCGACGTCGACCACGCGGCCGGCCTCGTCGTAGGTGACGCCCGTGTAGTGCAGGATCGGGCTGAGCAGCGGGACCTGCAGCAGGCGGGCGGTCTCCGGGTCCGCCAGCCGCGCCTCGACGGTGTCGGTGATGCGGCTGATGCGCACCCCCACCACGTCCCGCAGCACCTTCGTCATCGGCCAGCGCACCAGGTCCGCCGGATCGATCCGGGCGGCGATGTCGGGCCGTACGTAGTTGCGCGCGTGGTTGGTCGGCTCGCCGGTCTCCTCGTCGCCGCGCAGTCGGCCGAATCCGGTCACCTCGGTCATGTCCGGGAAGTACTCGGCCAGTTCGGAGGGGACCGGGACCGGCCCGTGCTCGGTCAGTGCGGTGCTCATCCCGGACTGCTGGGCCACGATCGTGTCCACCGAGCCGAGCAGCCGCACCGGCGCCCCGCGCCGCGCGCTCGGCTCGATGAACGTTCCGCGGCGCCGGTGCCGGCTGATCAGGCCCTCCGCCTCCAGTTCCTTGAGGGCCTGGCGCATGGTCAGCACGCTCACGCCGTAGTGCGCGGCGAGCGCGTCCTCCGTGGGCAGCCGCAGTGGAGCGTCGGGGGAGCGGCCCAGTATGGAGGCGCGCAGCGACTGCGAGACCTGGTACCACAGCGGCAGCTTGCGGTTCAGGTCCAGCGAGTCGGGAGCGAAGGTGGTCACGAGCGTTCCCCGGGTGTCACAGGCGGAAGTGGCGCTGGAGACCCTGCCATACGCCGTCGTAGCCGCGCTGGAGATGGCCGGCATCCCGGGCCTGGGCGGTGAGCGTCAGCGGCCAGCGGGTCTCGAACATGAACGCCAGCCCGTCGTCGATCTTCTGCGGCACCAGCTCGGCGGCGCTCGCCCGGTCGAAGGTCTCCCGGTCGGGCCCGTGCGCCGACATCATGTTGTGCAGCGATCCGCCGCCCGGGACGAAGCCCTCCGCCTTGGCGTCGTAGGCGCCCTCGATCAGGCCCATGTACTCGGTCATCACATTGCGGTGGAAGTACGGCGGCCGGAAGGTGTCCTCGCCGACCAGCCAGCGCGGCGCGAACACCACGAAGTCCACCCCCGCCAGGCCCGGGGTGTCGGACGGGGAGGTGAGCACGGTGAAGATCGACGGGTCGGGGTGGTCGTAGCTGATCGAGCCGATGACGTTGAAGCGGCGCAGGTCGTAGACGTACGGAACGTGGTTGCCGTGCCAGGCGACGACGTCCAGCGGCGAGTGGTCGTAGGTCGCCGTCCAGAGGTTGCCGCAGAACTTGTTGACGACCTCGACGGGGCCCTCGACGTCCTCGTAGGCGGCGACCGGCGCGCGGAAGTCCCGGGCGTTGGCCAGGCCGTTGGCGCCGATCGGGCCGAGGTCGGGCAGCTGGAAGGGGCGGCCGTAGTTCTCGCAGACATAGCCCCGGGCGGTGGCGTCCAGCAGCTCGACGCGGAAGCGCACCCCGCGCGGGATCAGCGCCACCTCGCCCGGTTTGGCCCGCAGCAGGCCGAGTTCGGTGCGCAGCAGCAGTCCGCCCCGCTCGGGCACGATCAGCAGCTCGCCGTCCGCGTCGCTGAACACCCGGCGGTCCATGGCGGTGTTGGCGTGGTACAGGTGCACGGCCATGCCGGTGCGCTGGGTCGCGTCGCCGTTGCCGCCCAGCGTCCACAGGCCGTCGAGGAAGTCCGTCGGGCCCTCGGGCGCGGGCTGGGGGTTCCAGCGCAGCCGGTTGGGGTCGGGGGCGCAGTCGGCGAACGGCGCCGAGCGCAGGGCGTGCTGCTCGGCGCGGACGAACGGCGGGTGGGCGGCCGAGGGACGGATGCGGTAGAGCCAGGAGCGGTGGTTGTGGTCGCGCGGTTCGGTGAACGCCGACCCGCTCAGCTGCTCGGCGTAGAGGCCGAGGGGTGCCCGCTGGGGGGAGTTGCGGCCCACCGGCAGTGCGCCGGGAACGGCCTCCGAGCTGTGCTCGTTGCCGAAGCCGGTGGTGTACACCAGCCCCTCGGCCGTCTTCCTCGCCTGCTCGTTGCCCGTGCCTGCCATCGCGTGCTCCCGCCGCTCAAGGAATCCTATGCAAGACCTTAGGATTGACTGAGGGGGTCGTCAACGGAGACTCTCGGCCGCAAGGGCAGGCAGGATGGTCGGGTGCAGCAGCCGACATCCCGCCCCGCCCAGCCGCCCACCCCGCTGCGCTGCGCCCCCGTCCAGCGGCGCAGCGCCCAACGCCTGGCCAGGATCCTCGACGCCTGTGCCGAAGTGCTGGAGGAGACCGGATACGAGGAGCTGAGCACCCGCGCCGTGGCCCTGCGCGCCGGTGTCCCGATCGGCTCGGTCTACCGGTTCTTCCCCAACAAGCGCGCCATGGCCGAGGCGCTCGCCCGGCGCAACCTCGACGCCTACGCGGACCGCATCACCACCCGGCTGACCATGCCGGACGGCGTCCCGCTGGAGTGGCGGCGCGCGATGGACGTGGTGGTCGACGAGTACCTGGCCATGAAGCGGACGGTCCCGGGCTTCGCCCTGGTGGAGTTCACCGTCCCCGCCCCGACCGGGCCCCGGCAGGCCAACTACCTGGTCGCCGACCGGCTGCTGGTGCTCTTCGCCGGGCCGCTCGGCCTGGACGCCGCCGACGAGCGGCTGCGGACCGCGTTCCTGGTCGGCGTCGAGACGGCCGACGCGCTGCTGCAGCTCGCCTTCCGTACGGACCCGGCCGGCGACCCCGCCATCGTCACCGAGGCCAAGCTGCTGCTGCGGTCGTATCTGGCGCGGTATCTGGACGCGCGGGAGTGACGCGGGCGGCCGCCCGGGTGCCGTGAAACGGGCGACCGACCGGCGGATTTCCGCCAGGGGGCTGCCCTCATGCCTACCGGTCGGTATGGTCAGGCGGTACGCAACCCTCCCCCCAGCTCCCGTGCGAGCCGGGGGTACCCCCGCCGGCACCGTCCCCGGGAGGGACCGATGACCCGTACCGCCCTGCGCATCTGCCCGCTCTGCGAGGCCACCTGCGGGCTGACCGTCACCCTCGACGGCGACCGGATCACCGCCGCCCGCGGCGACCGCGACGACGTCTTCAGCAAGGGCTTCGTCTGCCCCAAGGGCGCCTCCTTCGGCGAGCTGGACGCCGATCCCGACCGGCTCGTGCGCCCCCTGGTCCGGCGCGACGGCCGGCTGACCGAGGCCACCTGGGACGAGGCGTTCGCCGCCGTCCAGGCCGGACTGCGCCCGGTGATCGACGCGCACGGCCCCGACTCCCCCAAGTTCTCGGCTTCGCTCGAACAGGGAGGGGCCCCCATCGCCGTGGTGCTCGGCAACCCCAACGTGCACACCGTCGCCGGCGCCCTCTACCCGCCGGTGCTGCTGGCCGGCCTGCGCTCGCGCAGCGTCTTCACCGCCTCCACCGTCGACCAGATGCCCAAGCACGTCTCCAGCGGACTGCTCTACGGCGACCCGCTGGCCATCCCCGTACCGGACCTGGACCGCACCGACCACCTCCTGGTCATCGGCGCCAACCCGATGGACTCCAACGGCAGCCTGTGCACCGCGCCGGACTTCCCCGGCCGGATCAGGGCGCTGCGCCGCCGCGGCGGGCGGCTGACCGTGATCGACCCCCGGCGCACCCGTACCGCCAAAGTGGCCGACGAGCACCTCGCGATCCGGCCCGGCACCGACGCGCTGCTGCTCTTCGCGATGGTGCGGGTCCTGTTCGAGGAGGGCCTGGTCGACCTCGGGGAGCGGGCGGGGCACATCGCCCAGGTCGACGAGGTCGAGCAGCTGGCGGCGGACTTCACGCCCGAGGCGGTGGCCCCGCTGTGCGATCTGCCCGCCGAGCGGATCCGCGGGCTGGCCCGCGAGCTGGCCGCCGCCGAGACCGCGGCGGTGTACGGCCGGATCGGCTCGACCACCGTCGAGTTCGGCACCCTGACCAGCTGGCTCGTCGACGTGATCGCCGTCCTCACCGGGAACTTCGACCGCCCCGGCGGCCTCATGTTCCCGCTGTCGGCCACCGGCCCCGCGCCCCGCCCGCCGAAGCCCGGCCGCGGCTTCGCCCTGGGCCGCTGGCGCAGCCGGGTCTCCGGCCACCCCGAGGCCAAGTCCGAGCTGCCGATCGCGGCGCTCGCCGAGGAGATCGACACGCCGGGGGAGGGCCGGGTGCGGGCCGCCATCGCCATCGCCGCCAACCCCGTGCTGTCCGTCCCCGACGGCGACCGGCTCGACGCCGCGCTGTCCTCCCTGGACTTCATGGTGAGCGTCGACCCGTACCTCAACGAGACCTCGCGGCACGCCGATGTGGTGCTGCCGCCGCCCCCGCCCTCCCGCAGCGCCCACTTCGACTACGCCTTCAACGCCCTGGCCGTGCGCAATCAGGCGCGCTACACCCGCCCGGTCCTTCCGCTCGCCGAGGGGCAGCCCGACGAGTGCGAGATCCAGGCCCGGCTGATCCTGTGCGCGGGCGGGCAGGACGGCGCGGACCCCGCACTGGTGGACGCCATGGTGATCGACGCGGCCCTGGCCAAGGCCGTCGCCGATCCGCACTCCCCGGTGCACGGGCGCCAACCGGCCGCACTCGCCGCGGAGTTGACCGGAGAGAGTGGCGCCGAGCGGCGGCTGGACATGATGCTGCGGCTCGGCCCGTACGGCGAGGGCTTCGGCGCCGACCCCGAGGGGCTCTGCCTGGCGCGGCTCCTGGAGCATCCGCACGGCATCGACCTGGGCCCGCTCACCCCGCGGCTGCCGGCCGTACTGCGGACACCCAGCGGCGCCGTCGAACTGTGCCCCGGGCCGATCGCCACCGAGGCGGCCCGGCTCCGCGGCCGGCTCGGCGGGCTGCCCGACGGGGTGCTGCTCATCGGCCGCCGCCATCTGCGCTCCAGCAACAGCTGGCTGCACAACGTCCCGGCCCTGATGGGCGGCAGCAACCGCTGCACGGTCCATGTGCACCCCGAGGACGCGGCGCGCCTGGGACTGACCGACGGCGGTGCGGCCCGCCTGAAGGGGGACGGCGGCGAGGTGGAGGTGCCGGTGGAGATCACCGACTCGGTACGGCCCGGTGTGGTGAGCCTGCCGCACGGCTGGGGCCACGACCGGCCCGGCACCCGGCTCACCGTCGCCGCCGCCGACCCCGGCGTGAACGTCAACCAGCTCAACGCGGGCCGGCTGCTGGACCCGCTCTCGGGGACCGCGGTGCTCAACGGACTGCCCGTTGTGCTCACGCCCGTCCACTGAGATCCCTATTGACCTGGGGTTTTGCTCTTATTGCTCGCGCGTCAAGACCTTGTTAACAAAACTTTGCGGCACCTAACGTCACCTCGACCGCCACCCCCGGCCGATGTTCAAGGGCGAACGTGAGGTACCCCTAATGCTGACAATCCTCGGATTTGTCATGATCGCCACCTTCCTGGTGCTGATCATGATGAAGAAGATGTCACCGATGGCAGCGCTCGTGCTCATTCCCGCGCTGTTCTGCGTCCTGGTCGGACAGGGCGCGAGCCTGGGCGACTACGTCCTCAAGGGCATCGGTGACCTGGCCCCCACGGCCGCCATGCTGATGTTCGCCATCATCTACTTCGGGGTGATGATCGACGTCGGCCTCTTCGACCCGATCGTCCGCGGCATCCTGAAGTTCTGCAAGGCGGACCCGGTGCGGGTGGTGGTCGGCACCGCGCTGCTCGCCGCGATCGTCTCGCTCGACGGCGACGGCTCCACCACCTTCATGATCACCGTCTCGGCGCTCTACCCGCTCTACAAGCGGCTGAAGATGAGCCTGGTCGTCATGACCGGTGTCGCCGCCACCGCCAACGGCGTGATGAACACCCTTCCGTGGGGCGGCCCGACCGCCCGCGCCGCCACCGCGCTCAAGCTCGACGCCGGCGACATCTTCATCCCGATGATCCCCGCCCTGGCCGTCGGCCTGGTCGCCGTCTTCGCCCTCGCCTACGTCCTGGGCCGGCGCGAGCGCAAGCGGCTGGGTGTCCTGACCCTGGGCGAGACCCGGATCGTCGCCGAGACCGCGGAGGAGAAGGAGACCGAGCAGGTCCTGGTCGGTGCGGGCACCGGCGCCAAGGGCGGCGCGCCCGCCGCAGACGGGCGCCCCACCGGCGGTGCCGCGCCCACCGGCGGTGCCGCGCCCACCGGCGGTGACGGCGATCCGCGCGACCTGGACCTGCAGGGCCTGGACCCGCAGCGCGCCACCCTGCGCCCCAGGCTCTACTGGTTCAACGCCGCGCTCACCGTCGCGCTGCTCACCCTGCTGATCCTCCAGACACTGCCCATCCCGGTCCTCTTCCTGCTCGGCGCGGCCCTCGCGCTCACCGTCAACTTCCCGCAGATGAAGGACCAGAAGGCCCGCATCGCCGCGCACGCCGAGAACGTCCTCAACGTCGCCGGCATGGTCTTCGCCGCGGCCGTCTTCACCGGCGTGCTCACCGGAACCGGCATGGTCGAGCACATGGCCCGCTGGCTGGTCTCCGGCATCCCCGACGCGCTCGGCCCGCACATGGGCATCGTCACCGGCATCCTCAGCATCCCGCTGACGTACTTCATGTCCAACGACGGCTTCTACTTCGGCATCGTGCCGATCCTCGCCGAGGCCGGGGCCGCCCACGGCGTCGCCCCCGTCGAGATCGCCCGCGCCTCCCTCGTCGGCCAGGCCCTGCACATGTCCAGCCCGCTGGTGCCCGCCGTGTACGTGCTGGTCGGCATGGCCAAGGTCGAGTTCGGCGACCACACCAAGTTCACCGTCAAATGGGCCGCCCTCACCTCCCTCGTGGTCCTGGGAGCCGGTCTGCTCTTCGGCATCATCTAGGTCCCGGATGACCGCGACCGACACCCGAGGGCCCGGCAGGAGCTGGCTGCTGCGGCTGGTCATCACCTTCTCCTTCGCACAGGGAGCGGTGAGCATGGCCAGACCGGCCGTCTCCTACCGGGCCCTCGCCCTGGGCGCCGACGAGCGCGCCATCGGCGTGATCACCGCCTGCTACGCGCTGCTGCCGCTGCTGGCCGCCGTCCCCCTCGGCCGCCGTACCGACCAGGGCCGCTGCGCACCCCTGCTGGTCGTCGGGGTGGCGCTGATCGGCGGCGGCTGCGCGCTCGGGGGCCTGGCGGAGTCGCTGCCGGCGATGGCCGCCTGGAGCGGGGTGATGGGCCTGGGGCATCTGTGCTTCGTCATCGGCGCCCAGTCGATCGTCGCGCGCCGCAGCGCGCCGGAGCACCGCGACCGCAACTTCGGCCACTTCACCGTCGGGGCCTCGCTGGGCCAGCTGATCGGCCCGGTCGCCGCCGGTCTGGTCATCTCCGAGCACGACGGCCGGATGGCGCCCACCAGCGCCACCGCCCTGATCGTCGCCGGCGCGGTCGCCGCCGTCTCCTACGCCTCGCTCTGGCGGCTGGAACAGCGCCCCCGCCGGGCGCCGGCCGCCGGCGATCCGGCCCCCGCGGCGCGCGCACCGGTCCCGGTGCGCCGCATCCTGCGCACCCGCGGCGTCCCGGCCGGCATCTTCATGAGCCTGGCCGTGCTCTCCGCGACCGACGTGCTCACCGCCTACCTCCCCGTCGTCGGCGAGGACCGGGCGATCGCCCCCACCACCATCGGCCTGCTGCTCAGCCTGCGCGCCGCGGCCACCATCACCTGCCGGCTGGTGATGACGCCGATGATCCGGTGGCTGGGGCGCACCGCGCTGATGGCCGGCAGCTGCGCGCTGGCCGGACTGCTGTGCGGGGGCCTGGTGCTGCCGGTCCCGGTGTGGGCGCTGGCGGTGATGCTGAGCGCGCTCGGCTTCTGCCTGGGCGTCGGCCAGCCGCTGTCGATGACCACCGTCGTCCAGGCGGCGCCCGAGCGGGCCCGCAGCACGGCGCTGGCGCTCCGCCTCACCGGCAACCGGCTCGGCCAGGTCGCCGCCCCGGCCGGCGCCGGTCTGCTGGCCGGCCTCGCGGGCACCGCCGCGCCCTTCGTCCTGCTCGGCGCGCTGCTGCTGGCCTCCGCGGGGCTGGCGGCCCGTACGGGAGGCGAACGGGACGGCGGGAGCACGCCGGTGGCCGGCGGGGGTGAGCGGCCCGCCCGAAGGGACCGTAAGCAGACCCGAAGGGAACCGTAAGCGCAGGTCGGCAGGGTGGTGCGCACAGCGGGACCGGCAGTGGGCCGGGCCCCGACGCGAACGACGCGGAGCATCTCGATGAGCACCTCGCAGCAGCACACCCCCACCCCCGTGACCGTCCTCGGGCTCGGCGCCATGGGCCGCGCGCTGGCCGACGCCTTCCTCCGGGCCGGGCACCCCACGACGGTCTGGAACCGCACGCCGGGCAAGGCCGACGAGCTGGTCGAGCGGGGCGCGGTCCGCGCGGACACGGTGGCCGCGGCGGTGGCGGCCGCCCCGCTGGTGATCGTGTGCGTGGTCGACTACGGCGCGTCCCGGGAGATCCTGGAGCCGGTCGGCGCGCAGCTGTCCGGCCGGGTGCTGGTCAACCTCACCTCCGACACCCCGGAGCGCTCGCGGGCCGCGGCCGCATGGGCCGCCGGGCACGGCATCGACTACCTCGACGGCTCGATCATGGTGCCGACGCCGGTCATCGGGCAGGACGAGGCGACCATCCTCTACAGCGGTGCGCGCGACGCTTTCACCACGCACCGGGCGGCCCTCGAGGCGCTCGGCGGGCGGGCGGTGTACCTGGGGGAGGACGCCGGGACGGCGGCGGTCTACGACCTCTCCCTGCTCGGCTTCTTCTACTCGGCGATGGCCGGGCTGGTGCACTCCTTCGCGCTGTCCGGGACCGAGGGCATACCGGCCAAGGAGTTCGCGCCGTTCACCGAGGCGATCGTGGGCATCCTGCCGGCGATCGCGGCGGACATGGCCGAGGACCTGGACCGCGGGGTGTTCTCCGGCGACCAGGACAACATCGTCATGGAGGCGGCGGGCCTGGCCCACATCATCGAGGCGGCCGAGCACCGCGGCGTCAACACCGAGGTGCTCACCGCCGTCAAGGGCCTCGCCGACCGGACCATCGCCGCGGGCCACGGCGGTGCGGGATTCGTCAGCGTGACGGCGGAGATGCACAAGCGGACTCCCCGGGCGTGAGGGGATCCGGCCTGGCGGCGCAAAACTACCGGCGCTAGTTTGGGGGCGATGACCAGCAGCCGGCTCTGGAGGACGACGAAGTGAAGCACCACGACGCGATGTTCATCGACGGCACCTGGCGGCCCGCCGCGGGGGCGGGGACGATCGAGGTGGTCAACCCGGCCGACGAGCGGGTCATCGCGACCGTCCCGGCCGGCACGGAAGAGGACGTGGACGCCGCGGTGCGCGCCGCCCGTGCCGCGCTGCCCGGTTGGGCCGCCACCGCCCCGGCGGAGCGCGCCGCCCGGCTGACCGCACTGCGCGACCAGCTCGCCGCCCGTACGGAGGAGATCGCCCGGACCATCACCGCCGAGCTGGGCGCGACGCTCGGCTTCAGCCGGCGGGTGCAGGCCGCACTGCCGGTCGTGGTCACCGGCTCGTACGCCGAACTGGCCGCCTCCTACTCCTTCGAGGAGCGCATCGGGAACTCCACCGTCCTCCACGAGCCGGTCGGCGTGGTCGCCGCGATCACGCCCTGGAACTATCCGCTGCACCAGGTCGTCAACAAGGTCGCCCCGGCGCTCGCCGCGGGCTGCACCGTCGTCCTCAAGCCCGCCGAGGACACCCCGCTCACCGCCCAGCTCTTCGCCGAGTGCGTGGCCGCGGCGGGCGTACCGGCCGGCGTCTTCAACCTCGTCACCGGGCTCGGCCACGTCGCGGGCCAGGCGCTGGCCGAGCACCCGGATGTGGACCTGGTGTCCTTCACCGGCTCGACCGCCGTCGGCAGGAAGATCGGCGCGATCGCCGGCGGCGACGTCAAGCGGGTCGCCCTCGAACTCGGCGGAAAGTCCGCCAACGTCATCCTCCCGGGCGCCGACCTGGACAAGGCGGTGCAGGTCAACCTCGCCGACGTGATGCGCAACTCGGGCCAGTCCTGCAACGCGCTGACCCGCATGCTGGTCCACGCCGATCAGTACGAGGAGGCGGTCGCGCTCGCCGCGCAGGGCCTGGCCGCGTACGTCGTGGGCGACCCGGAGGACGACGCCAGCCGCCTGGGCCCGGTCGTCAACGCCAAGCAGCGCGACCGGGTGCGCGGCTACATCGAGCGCGGTGTGCAGGAGGGCGCGCGCCTGGTGGCGGGCGGACCGGACGCGCCCGAGGGCCTTCAGCGGGGCTACTTCGTGCGCCCCACCGTCTTCGCCGACGTCACGACGGACATGGCCATCGCGCAGGAGGAGATCTTCGGCCCGGTCCTGTCGATCCTGAAGTACGAGAGCGAGGAGGAGGCGCTGCGCATCGCCAACGACTCCGCCTACGGGCTGGGCGGGGCGGTGTGGGCGGGCGACGAGGAGACGGCGGTCGCCTTCGCCCGCCGCCTGGACACCGGGCAGGTCGACATCAACGGCGGCCGTTTCAACCCCCTCGCCCCGTTCGGCGGCTACAAGCAGTCCGGCGTCGGCCGGGAACTGGGCCCGCACGGACTGACCGAGTACCTCCAGACCAAGTCGCTCCAGTTCTGACCGTGCCGCGGGGGAGGGGGGGGAAGCGGGCCCGCGGCCGGGGTGTACTTCCCTGTCCTCC
>NZ_JBVHQM010000024.1:0-132777 GCF_055567415.1 Streptomyces sp. NPDC026575 | reverse complement strand
CCATCCACCCACGGGAGGGGACAGACCGTAGGACGGAGTCCGTAGGGCTGTCACCGCACCCGACAAACAACCGCCCGCCGCAGGCGAAACGGCGAGAAACACACACGGCGGGAAAGCCAAAAACGTGGGAAGCAGCAAAGCGCAGCGGACTGGCAGAATCCGACCCATGACCACGCTCAAGTTCCGACTCGCGCGCGCCGGTGCCGATTTGGCCGCCCTGGTCGCGCTGTACGACTCCGCCGCTCGCTGGATGCAGGAGTCGGGGATCGACCAGTGGAAACCCGGTGGGAAGGACGAGGCGCACTTCCGGCGGCGGATGGCGGACGGCGAGGTCTGGCTCGCGGAAGCCGTCGAGGGGATAGTGGGCGCCTTCGAGCTGTGGTGGGAGGACGAGCCCGCGTGGGGGCCGCGGCCGCCGGAGGCGGGCTATGTGCACCGGCTGATGGTGGACCGCGGACGGGCGCCGGCCGGGACCGGGCGGGCGATGCTGGCGCACGTCGAGCGGCGGATCGCGCAAGCGGGGCGGAAGTGGGCGCGGCTGGACTGCGTCTCGTCCAATCCGCGGCTGCGTACGTACTACGAGGCCGCGGGGTACACGGTGGTCGGGGAGCAGCCGTCCAAGGAGGACAACGGCGGCGGCAGTCCGTACGCCGTCACCCTCCTGGAGAAGCGGCTGGCCGCCCGCTGAGAGCCGGGCGGCCCGGCGCCGTTACCGGGCGTTCCTGTGGAAGTGCCGGCACGGTGCGGAACATCGACGTCTGATTGCCGCCAGTGGGGTCTGCCCCTGCTGATCACACTGGTGGCATGACGATGTCATCCACTACAGACTCGGTTACGGTCCTCACCGGCATGTATGCGGCTGAGGCGGAGTACCTGGCGGCTGGAGGCCCTGGCGAGGCTTCATTCGACCTGCTCGCCCCCTTCTTCGCGCCGGACGTCGTGCTGCATCAAGCCGATGCGCTGCCCTATGGCGGCACGTGGCACGGGCACTCGGGCATGACGCGGTTCTTCCTTGCGATGAGTGCGGTCTGGGAGTCGTTCGACATGGTGGAGCAGGGGTTCCTCGCCACTGGTGAGACCGCGGTGGTACTCACCCAGGTGCGTGCTCGCGCTCGTGCGACAGGCCGCGAACTCTCCTTTCCGATCCTGCAGACGATCACGGTCAAGGACGGGCGGATCACCGAGATCCGTCCGTTCTACTGGGACACCCGGGCCATCGCCGACGCCTGCGAAGGGCCGACGGCGACCGGCTGACGCGGAAGGTGAGTCCGCTGGTCACAGCCACTCGTTGAGGCCACCGACAGCCCCTACCCCCGCGCCTGGCGGAAGACCGCCACCGTGCGGGCGGGGACGGTGAAGGTGCCCGACGCGGGGGCGTAGGAGGCGGTGGCGGTGGTGCGGTCCGCGCCGTGGGCCTGGACGGGGTGCAGGGCGTAGGGGCGGCCGGCGAGGGTGGGTACCGTCTGGTGCTGCTGGTGGGGGGTGGCGTTGAAGACGACCACCAGGTCGGCGAGTCGCATGGTGATGACGCCGGGGGTCTCGTCCTTGCCGGAGAGCGGGAAGGAGAGTGCCCGCTGGACCGCCGCCGTGGTGGGCAGGCCGAAGGCCGGTTCGGTGGCGTGGATGCGGAGCAGGTCGCGGTAGGCGGCGGAGGCGGCGCGGATCGCGGTGCAGCCGGGGCGGAGCGCGGGGTCGGCCAGCAGGGGCCTGGCGTAGGGCCACTTGTCCTTGTTGTCGGCGGCCGGGGGCAGTCCGCGGCCGAAGCCGTTGCCGTCGGCGCAGTTCCAGTGCAGGGCGTTGAACCAGTCGCCGCTGTTGAAGGAGTTGCGGTCCAGGGACTTGGAGCGCAGGAGGTCGGAACCGGCCTGGGAGAGGGCCGGGCCTTGCGAAAGGGTTGCGGTGGCCAGCGCAAGGACTTGCATGCGGGCGCGGTCGGCGGCGCTGGTCGCCTGCGGCAGTTTGTACGCCAGCGCGTCGTAGAGGGTTTCGTTGTCGTGCGCGTCGGCGTAGGCGAGGGCGTCGCCCGGGTCGGCCGCGTAGCCGGCCGGGGCGCCGTTGTAGTCGACCTGGGAGCCCTTGACGCGGCGGCCGGCGGTGTCGGTGAAGGTGTAGTCGGCGAGGTTGCCGGTGAGGCCGACCTTGAGGAGATCCTGGTAGTGGAGGAGGCGGGATCGCTGGGCTGCCTGATCGCCGTTGTCCGGCGCGGAGTTGGGGTCGGTGTACAGGCCCGAGGCGAAGCCCTGGACCCGGGGGTCGGCGTCGAAGGGGCCGCCGCCGCGCACCGCGTCGCGGGCCCGGTCGCTGAAGGTGGCGATGCCGGTGCCGGCCATGTTCCGCTGTGTGGCCTGGACGAACCGGGCGTCGTTCGCGGCCTCGCCGAAGTTCCAGCCCTCGCCGTAGAGGATGATCCGCTTGCCGTCGACGCCGTCCTTCGCCGGGGTCAGCGCGTCCAGGGCCTTGCGCACGGCGAGGATGTTGGCCTTGGGGTGGTGGCCCATGAGGTCGAAGCGGAAGCCGTCGATCTTGTACTGCCGGGCCCAGGTGACGACGGAGTCGACCACGAGCTTGCCCATCATGGTGTGCTCCGGTGCGGTGCCGGAGCAGCAGGTGGAGGTGGCCACGCCGCCGTCGTCGAGCAGCCGCTGGTAGTAGCCGGGGACGATGCGGTCCAGGACGGAGTGCGGGTCCTGGCCACTGGCGGCGGTGTGGTTGTAGACGACGTCCATGACGGTGCGCAGTCCGGCGCCGCTCAGCCCCTGCACCATGCGGCGGAACTCGACGGTACGGGCCGCCCCGTCCGGGTCCGAGGCGTAGGACCCTTCGGGGACGGTGTAGTGCAGGGGGTCGTAGCCCCAGTTGTAGGCGTCGCGGCCGGCGGTCTTGGCGAGGCACTCCTGCTGGCCGGGTGAGTCGGGGGCGTACGAGGCCAAGTCACAGCCGGGGCGGGCCTGATCGGCGCGCCGCTCGGGGACGGTCGCGCCGTCGAAGACCGGCAGGAGGTGGACGAACGAAGTGCCGGCTGCGGCAAGGGACTTCAGATGGCGCATGCCGTCCGACCGCGCGTCGGTGAAGGCGAGGTACTGGCCGGGGTGGCGGGAGGTGCGGTCCTCGACGGAGAAGTCGCGCAGGTGCAGCTCCTGGATGCGGGCCCGGCGCAGCGGCACCGCGGCGGGCTTGCGCAGCGCCGCCCAGCCCTTGGGGGCGAGCTTCGGGTCACCGAGGTCGATGACGAGGCTGCGGCCCGAATCGGCGGTCAGGGCGGTGGAGTAGGGGTCGGTGACCTTGTTGGTGACGGTCTTGCCGACGGTGGGCGCCCAGACGGTGACGAGGTAGCGGTACGGCTTGCCGACCCAGCCGCGCTGCCCCTGGGCGCGCCAGACGCCGCTGGTGTCGTCGCGTCGCATCGGGACCGTGCGGCCGTCGAGTTCGAGGGCGACGGTGCGGGCGGTGGGCGCCCAGACGGCGAGGGTGGGGCGTCCGTGGTGGAACACCGGCCCCAGTGCGGCGGGTTGGGCGCGGGCGCCGTAGAGGTCGTCCAGGACGCCGGGTATCTGCACGCCCGTCGTGACCCGCTGTCCGTCCGCCGTGTGCTGGGTGGCGACGAGCCGTCCGCGCAGCGCGGTACGGGCCAGGGCTTGGTCGCGGGGGTCGACGGTGAAGGCCGGATACCCCGTCAGATGCGGATAGGCGGCGCGCTCGGCCGGGGTGAGCGTCCCGGGCGTCAGCCGGATCCGGCCACGGACGCGCCGACCGGACGGCTCACCCTCCCCCGCCCCGAACTCCAGCTGGGCGTCGGCGCGTTCGGCGCCCTTCCAGACCACGGTGTCGCGGTCGATCCACTGCGCGAGGGCCTGGCCGGCGACGGACGGGGACGCCTGGGCCTGCTGCTGCGGCGACGAGACGAGCAGCCCCGTCGCGCCGAGGGTCAGGGCGAGGGCGGCGGCCAGGCGCCGAGCGGTCCGGCGGGGGAGGAAGGACATGGGTCATGGTTCTAGCCGCACCGATTCTTTGTTGCAAGACCTTTCGCAAGACATTGCAAGGGTGTTACGTTCCCGCAGTAACGGTCCGGCCGGCCGGAGGTCCACACGCACAACGGGCCCTACGCGCCCGGCCGGTCGGACCGGCACCATCGTTCGCCCGCTCGCCCCGCACGCCGTCCCGGGCTCGTTCACCCAGCTGGCGCATAGTCACCTATGCCTGCAAGGCGGGCGAATCGCTCCGTCGCATCCGGGGAATCCCCCCACCATGATCAACAACCCCGGCAGCCACACCGGCAGCACACCGCACCACGACGACGAGACCCGCACCTACTACGACACCGCCGATGTCGACGCCTTCTACGACACCGTCTGGGGCGGCGAGGACATCCACGTCGGCCTCTACACCGACGAGCACGAGGCGATCGCCGACGCCTCGCGCCGCACCGTCCAGCACACGGCGGACAAGGTCGCCGACCTGCTCGGCCCGCATGCCACCGTCCTCGACCTCGGCTCCGGATACGGCGGTTCCGCCCGCGCGCTCGCCGAGCGCTTCGGCTGCCGCGTCGTGGCCCTCGACCTCAGCGAGCAGCACAACCGGCGCCATCGCGCGGCCAACGCCCGGCGCGGACTGGACGGCCTGATCGACGTCGTCACCGGGTCCCTCTACGACCTGCCCTACGAGGCGGAGCGGTTCGACGTGGTGTGGTCCCTGGAGGTGCTCTGCCACCTGGAGGACCGGCCGCGGGCGCTGAACGAGGCCGTACGGGTGCTCAGGCCGGGCGGCGCGCTGGTGTTCTCGGACATCATGGCGGCCGAGAGCACCCCGGCGGAGGCCGTGCGCCCGGCGACCGCCCGGCTCTCCATGCCGGCCCTGGCGACGCCGCCGCTGTACCTGCACCTGCTCTCCGGCCTCGGCCTGCAAGCCGCCTACGAGGACCGCACCGCCGACCTCGCCACCCACTACGCGCGCCTCGACGAGGAGGTCCACCGGCGCGCGGCCGAACTGCGCGAGGTCATCAGTCCGGCCTACGTCGACGAGCTGCTGGCCAACCTCCCCCTCTGGGCGGACATCACCCGACGGAGCCTGCTGCGCTGGGGCCTCTTCCACGCCCGCCGCCCCGCCGCCTGAGCCGACCCGCGACCTGTTGCGTCCCTGGCCTCACCTGTCCGGGAGATCCAGATCCGCCCGGACGATCTTGCCGACCGAGAGCCGGTCGACTACGGCCCAGCGGGTGGCCAGCGCGGTGACGAGGACCAGGCCGCGGCCGGTCTCGGAGTCGGGCGCAGGCGCCACGAGCGCGCCCGGGTCCGGCGGGCGCCGCTCGGTACGGGTGTCGACGACCTCGATCCGCAGGGTGCCCGGACGGGCCGGGCCCGGCAGCCTCATGAGCCGCAGCTCGAAGTCCCGTCCGGGCACCCGTCCGTGGGTCACCGCGTTCGCGGCCAGCTCCCCGACGATGACGGCGGCGACGTCCGAGACCTCGCCGCCGTACGGGAAGCCCCATACGTCGAGCTGCCGAACGGCCAGATAGCGGGCGAGGCGCGCCCCACGCGGGGTGGCACTGAAGCGCTGTGTGAACATCTGTACGGTGGCGGTGGCTTGGGCTGGCATGGCGCCAACGGTGCTGGTCAGCAGGCCCGTACACCAGGGACTCCACTCGTACTCCGGGAACTGTACGAGTCCAGTACGTGGACGGATCGAGTAACGGGTCGTAACCATGGGTGACTTGCGGGGTCAGTACCAGTCACCTCGGGAGTGCCGACATGGAAGACAGCAGCACCGACAACTACGACGGCGGCAGGCCCGAGCCCTCCGGCAGTCTGCGGACCTTCGGCGCCGTCTATCAAGGGTTCCGTGAGAATGCGGGATACACACAGGAGACCCTGGCACCGGTGATCCGGTACTCGGCGCACTACATCGCCTCCGTCGAGCAGGGCCGACGCCTCCCGTCGAGGAAGTTCATCGACCGCTCGGAGGAGGCGCTCAACGCGAACGGGGTGCTCAGGAAGGCCGCCAAGCGGCTGTCGAAGCAGCCGGGGCTGGCCCGGTGGTTCCGCGAATGGGCGGAGCTGGAGAAGCAGGCGATCAGTCTGTACACGTACGAATGCCGCCTGGTGCCTGGACTTTTACAGTCGGAGGCGTATGCCCGGACGCTGTTCGACAATCGCGTCCCACTGCTTTCCGAGGAGGTCGAGATCCAGGTAGCCGCACGCTTGGAGCGGCAGAAACTGCTGCGAGACCGGCCGAACACGACCTTCAGCTTCGTCATCGACGAGCAAGTCTTCCGGCGCCCCACCGGCGGCGCGGACACAGTCCGGGGAGTGATCGACCACGTGCTGGAGTGCACGACGCTCCGGAACGTCGAAGTGCAGGTGATGCCGTTGAATCGGGGTGTCCATCCCGGGCTGGACGGGCCGATGCGACTGCTGGAGACTCCGGACAATCAGTGGTTCGGCTACTGCGAGGGGCAGGAAAGCAGCCAGTTCATCACCGACTCACAGACGGTCAGCACCCTCTACATGCGCTATGCGAAACTGCTTGCGCAGGCTCTCACTCCCGAAGACTCCAGGAGCCTGCTAAGGCAGATCCAAGGAGCGCTATGAGCAGCACCCCCGAACTGGCCTGGTTCAAAAGCAGCTACAGCACTGCCGACGGCGATGAATGCGTAGAAGTCGCCCACTCCTGGCACAAGTCCAGCTACAGCGGCAGCTCCGGCGATGACTGCATAGAGATCGCCACCTGCCCCACCACCATCCACATCCGCGACTCCAAGGACAAGAGCGGCCCTCAGCTCAGCGTCCCGGCCGCGGCCTGGGCGGCGTTCGTGTCGTACGCCGCCCAGGAGGGCTGAGCGGGCCGCAGGTCAGCGGTGCGCCACCGGGCCCGTCGAACCCCGCACCACCAGCTCCGGCTGGAAGATGAACTCGGTGCGCCGGGTGGGGCTCCGGGGGCGCCCCTCCGCCCGGTCGTGGATCTCCTCGATCAGGGCGCCCACCGCCGCGGTGGCCATCGCCTGTACCGGCTGGCGGACCGTCGTCAGCGGCGGGTCGGTGAAGGCGATCAGCTGGGAGTCGTCGAAGCCGACGACGGAGAGCTGGGCGGGCACGTCCAGACCCCGGCGGCGGGCCGCGCGTACCGCGCCGAGGGCCATCAGGTCGCTGCCGCAGACGATGCCGGTGCAGCCCTGGTCGAGGAGGGTCGCGGCGGCCGCGTCGCCGCCCTCGACGCTGAACAGGGTGTGCTGGACGAAGCGTTCGGCCTGCCCCCTCGACAGGCCGAACGACTCGCCCAGCGCCGCCACGAAGCCCTCGGCCTTGCGGCGGGAGGGGACGTAACGGACCGGGCCGACGGCCAGCCCGATCCGCTCGTGGCCCAGCTCGGCCAGGTGGCGTACCGCCATCCGGGCCGCCGCCCCGTCGTCCGGGGAGACGAACGGGGCGTCGATCTGCGGGTGGTAGCCGTTGATGAGGACGTACGGTACGCCCCGGGAAGTGAGGCGGGCGTAGCGGGTGGGGTCGGCGTGGGTGTCGGCGTGCAGGCCGGAGAGGAAGACGATGCCGGTGACCCCGCGCTCCTCCAGCTGCTCGACGAGTTCGTCCTCGGTGGCTCCGCCCGGCATCTGGGTGCACAGGACGGGCGTGTAGCCGTGGCCCGCCAGGGACTGCTCGATGATCTGGGCGAAGGCCGGGAAGATCGGGTTGGTCAGCTCCGGGATGACCAGGCCGACCAGGCCCGCGCTGCGGCGGTGCAGCCGTAAGGGGCGTTCGTAGCCGAGGACGTCGAGCGCGGCGAGCACCCGGCGCCGGGTGCTCGCCGCCACGCCCGCCTTGCCGTTCAGCACCCGGCTCACGGTCGCCTCGCTGACCTGCGCCTGGGCGGCGATGTCGGAGAGCCGGGGGGTGGACGGGACGGGCCGGCCGTCGGGCCGGGTCACTCCTCCCACCAGACGGCGGTGTCGGCGGGGAGGATGAAGTCGCCGTCCAGCAGGGGCAGTTCGGTGCGCGAGGAGAGCAGGGGGCGGCCGGGGACGGGCAGCCGGGCCGGGGAGCCGGTGGTGTTGACCGTGCAGACCAGGCCGCCGAGGCGGCGGAAGGCCAGTACGCCCTCGGGGGCGTCTTCCAGCCATTCGACCGCGTCGCCGGCGCCGAGGCCGGGGTGGGTGCGCCGCAGGGCGAGGGCGCTGCGGTACAGCTCCAGGGTGGAGGCGGGGTCGCCGGTCTGAGCCTGGACGGTGAGACCGGCCCAGTCGGCGGGCTGCGGCAGCCAGCTGCCGCCGTCGCCGAAGCCGTACGGGGGCTCCGTGCCGCTCCAGGGCAGCGGGACCCGGCAGCCGTCGCGGAGGCCGTCCTGGCCGGTGGCGCGGAAGAAGGAGGGGTCCTGGCGGACCTCGTCGGGCAGGTCGGTGACCTCGGGCAGGCCCAGCTCCTCGCCCTGGTAGACGTAGGCGGAGCCGGGCAGCGCCAGCATCAGCAGGGTGGCGGCGCGGGCGCGGTCCGGGCCGCCGCCGAGGCGGGTGCGGTGGCGTACGACGTCGTGGTTGGACAGCACCCAGGTCGTCGGGGCGCCGACGGGGCGCATGGCGTCGAGGGAGGCGTCGATGGCCTCTCTCAGCTCCTTCGCGTCCCATGTGGTGTTCAGGTAGTGGAAGTTGAACGCCTGGTGGAGCTCGTCGGGGCGCAGGTAGAGCGCGGTGCGCTCGGCGGTGGGGGTCCATGCCTCGGCGACGGCTATCCGCTCGCCCGCGTACTCGTCGAGGACGGTGCGCCAGGAGCGGTAGATGGCGTGCACGCCGTCCTGGTCGAAGAAGGGCAGGGACTGGGTGCCGAGCAGGGTGAGCTGGTCGGCGCGGCCCATGTCGGGCAGGCCGGGGGCCTTGACCAGGCCGTGGGCCACGTCGACCCGGAAGCCGTCGACGCCCAGGTCCAGCCAGAAGCGCAGGATGGAGCGGAACTCGTCCTGGACGGCGGGGTGGTCCCAGTTGAAGTCGGGCTGTTCGGGGGCGAAGAGGTGCAGGTACCACTCGCCGTCGGGTACCCGGGTCCAGGCCGGGCCGCCGAAGAGGGACTCCCAGTCGTTGGGCGGCTCCTCGCCGTTCTCGCCGCGGCCCTTGCGGAAGTGGAAGCGCTCGCGGGCCGTGGAGCCGGGGCCCTCGGCCAGTCCGCGGCGGAACCATTCGTGCTGGTCGGAGCAGTGGTTGGGGACGAGGTCGACGATGATGCGCAGGCCGAGGTCATGGGCGTCGTCGATCACCGCGCGGGCGTCGTCGAGGGTGCCGAACATCGGGTCGATGGCGCGGTAGTCGGCGACGTCGTAGCCGGCGTCGGCCTGCGGCGAGGCGTAGAACGGGCTCAGCCAGACGGCGTCGACGCCCAGGTCGCGCAGGTACGGCAGCCGGCCGCGGATGCCCGCCAGGTCGCCCATGCCGTCGCCGTTGCCGTCGGCGAAGCTGCGCGGATAGACCTGGTAGATCACCGCGTCGCGCCACCAGCCGGTGGCGGGAGTGGTGCCGTCAGGAGTGACGTCGTGCTGTGGGGTCATGTCATCCCTTGGTGGTGCCGGCGGTCAGTCCGGCGACGAGGTGGCGCTGGGCGAAGGCGAAGACGAGCGCGGCCGGGACCGCGATGATCACGGCGGCGGCGGTCATCGAACCCCAGTCGTTGGTGTACTGGTTGACGAAGGTCTGCAGCCCGCCGGCGAGCGTGAGGTTCTCCTCGCCGGTCATGAAGGCGGAGGCGTAGGCGACCTCGGCCCAGGCGGTGACGAAGGTGTAGAAGCCGGTGACGGCGAGGCCGGGGCGGGCCAGCGGCAGGACGAGCCGCCAGAAGGTGCCGAACGGGTTGAGGCCGTCGACCCGGCCCGATTCGTCGATCTCCACCGGGATGGTGTCGAAGAAGCCCTTCATCATCCAGGCGCAGAACGGCACGGCGATGGTCAGGTAGGTGACGACCAGGCCGGCCGGCTGGTTGAGCAGGCCGAGGCTCGCCAGCAGGTTGTACAGCGGC
Organism: Streptomyces sp. NPDC026575; assembly: GCF_055567415.1. Lineage (NCBI taxonomy): Bacteria > Bacillati > Actinomycetota > Actinomycetes > Kitasatosporales > Streptomycetaceae > Streptomyces > Streptomyces sp. NPDC026575. Next base: position 122,794 of record NZ_JBVHQM010000024.1, on the reverse strand, counting down.
ACGATCAGCACCGCCACCGGGAACATCTGGGTGATCAGCAGCAGCCACATCAGCGGGCGCATCCCGGGGAAGCGGAAGCGGCTGACGGCGTAGCCGGTGGTGGCGGCGATGAAGACGCCGAGGACGGTGGTCAGCCCGACGATCACCACCGAGTTCCCGAACCAGGTCAGGAACTGGGTGTCGGCCAGTACGTGGGTGTAGTTGGCGAGGGTGGGGTGGGATATCAGCCCGGTGGAGAAGGCGTCGTTGCGCGGTTTGAAGGAGGTGATCAGGAGCCAGAGGGGCGGGAAGACGGCCACGACGGCGGCGGCGATCAGGCCCGCGTGCAGGCCGATCGAGGCCAGCGGGCTTCTCTTGTTGCGCATGCTCACCACACCTCTCCCTGCTTGCGCAGTGCCCGGCGGTAGACGACCGCGACGGCCGAGAGCAGCAGCAGGATCAGTACGCCCCAGGTCGCGGACTCGGAGAAGTTGCGGGGGCTGTCGACGAAGGAGAGCCGGTAGGCGTAGGTCACCAGGATTTCGGTGGCGTCGCCGGGGCCGCCCCGGGTCAGCAGGAAGATCACCGGGAACATGTTGAAGGTCCAGATGGCGGAGAGCAGGATGACGGTGCTGCTGACGGCCCGCAGCCCCGGCAGGGTGATATTGCGGAAGCGTTGCCAGGCGTTGGCGCCGTCCATCTCCGCGGCCTCGTACAGCTCGGCCGGGATGGACTGCAGGCCGCCGAGCAGGGCGACGAGCATGAAGGGCACGCCGAGCCAGACGTTGACGGCGATGACCGAGAGCTTGGCCCAGGTGGGGTCGTTGAGCCAGGGAATGCCCTCGATGCCGCCGCCGGCCAGCAGCTTGTTGAGGATGCCGTTCTTCTCGTTGTAGAGCATCCGCCAGGTGAAGACGGAGATGAAGGCGGGGACGGCCCAGGGCAGGATCAGCGCGAGGCGGTAGAAGGTGCGGCCGCGCAGTGTGCGGTTGAGCATGTTCGCGAGCGCGAGGCCGGTCAGGAAGGTGATGCCCACGCAGGCGACGGTCCACAGGGCGGTCCAGCCGAGGCGGTCCCAGAAGACGCCGTCGGAGAGCACCGCCCGGTAGTTGTCCAGGCCGGTGAACTTGTAGGTCGCGGGGATGTGGTTGACGCCGATGTTCCGCTCGACGTTGGCCTCATTGGCGTCGGTGAGCGACAGGAAGACGCCGCGCACCAGCGGATAGCCGATGATCACCCCGATGACGAGTACCACCGGGGCGACCATCGTCCATGCGTACCAGTGAGTGCCGAGCGTCCGGCGCACTCGTACAGCAAGGGTCACTTGTAGTCCTTGAGCAGCTTCCGGTAGGCGTCGCCGGTCGCCTTGGCGGCCTGCTCGGGCGTGGCGGCGCCGGTGAGCACCTTGTTCATCTGGACCTTGATCGGCTCGAAGAGGGAGTTGCCCTCGGCGATCCAGGGGCGCTGGACGGCGCCGTCGACGGCCGGCTTGAAGAACGTGACCATCTCGTTGTTCTTGACGGCCGGTACGTCGTAGACGGACGACCGGGTGGGCAGCAGGCTCAGCTGCTCGGTGGTCTGCTGCTGGACCTTGGCCGAGCTCATGTACTTGACGAAGGCGTAGGAGGCCGCGAGGTTCTTGCTGCCGGCGTAGACCGAGAGGTTCCAGCCGCCCTGCGGGGAGCCCTGGGCCCTGCTGCCGCCGGGTACGGGGGCGACGCCGAGGTTCTTCTTGTCCTTGAACGCCTTGCCGGCGCGGGCGCCCTCGATGTCCCAGGGGCCATCGATCGCCATCGCGACGGTGCCGTCCTTGAGGGCCTTGAGCTGGTTCTCCTGGCCGTCGGTGGCGTCGGTGACCGCGGCCTTGGAGTCCACCAGGCTCTTGAGGGTCTTGAATGCCTTCACGCCGGCGCCGTCGTCGATCTCGACGACCTTGTCGCGGGCGTCGACCAGGTCGCCGCCCTCGCCGTAGAGGTACGGCAGGAACCAGTAGGGGTCGTCGCCGCGCAGGTAGAGGGCGGTGGCGCCGGTCTTGGACTTGATCTTCTTGGCGGCGGTGGCCAGTTCGTCGAAGGTCTTGGGCACCTCGACACCGGCCTCCTTGAGCAGCTTCTTGTTGTAGAAGAGGCCGAGTGTGTCGATGACCTGGGGTGCGGCGTAGGTCTTGCCCTTGAACTTGGTGGAGCCGAGGGCCTGGGGGAGGTAGTCGTCGGTCTTGTCGAGGGCGGGGGTGTTGTCGAGCGGGGCGAGGTAGCCGAGGTTGGCGAAGTCGGCGGTCCAGGCGACCTCGGTGCGCATCACGTCGGGGGCGCCGGAGTTGCCGCCGGCCGCGTTCTTGAACTTGGCGTTGGCGTCGCCGAACGGGACGTTCACATACTCGACGTGGACCTTGGGGTGCTCCTTCTGGAAGCCCTCGGCAAGCTTGCGGTAGGTCGCCTTCTCGGCGTCGTTGGAGGTGTCCCAGAAGGTAACGGTTCCCGACAGTTCGCCCCCGCTGCTGCCGCTTTCGTCGCCACCCCCGCCACCGCATGCCGTTGCCGCCAGTGCCAGGCCCGCTACCAGCGCGCCGGCTGTGATGCCCCGTATGCCACGTCGCATGTGAACTCCTTAGGGAAATGCCTCAGATGGCGGTCAGGAACGTAACAGCGCTGAAAACAAATCGAAAGACCTTGCGGCAAATTGCTGCAAGATTGCTGGAAGGGATTGCAGCGGGATGTCCGTAACGGGACTCTTGAGGGGGTCGTGGCACGTCACCCCGCGCCCGCCCGAGCGTTGACTCCGTTAGGGCCTGTCCGATGGGTCAGGGTCGGACCCGGACCCATCGGACCGGCCCTAAGGCACCCCACACGCCTCTTGACCTCGACAGGGACGGCAGATGACCCAGGAGCTCACTTCCCCCAGCCCCGCCCCCCAGGCCGCCGGACCGGGCCGAGGTCCCAGCTGGTGGCGCGACGCCGTCATCTACCAGGTGTACGTCCGCTCCTTCGCCGACAGCGACGGCGACGGCGTGGGCGATCTGCGCGGGGTCCGCGAACGGCTGCCGTACCTCAAGGAGCTGGGCGTGGACGCCGTCTGGCTGACGCCGTTCTACGCCTCGCCGCAGGCCGACGGCGGCTACGACGTCGCCGACTACCGCGCCGTCGACCCGCTCTTCGGCTCCCTCCAGGACGCCGACGACCTCCTGCGCACCGCCCACGACCTGGACCTGCGGGTGATCGTCGACATCGTCCCCAACCACACCTCCGACCGGCACCCGTGGTTCCAGGAACCCGAACTCGCCCGGCAGCGCTATGTCTTCCGCCCCGGCAAGGGGGAGAACGGCGAGCTGCCGCCCAACGACTGGGAGTCGGTCTTCGGCGGCCCGGCCTGGACCCGCACCGACCGCGGCGACTGGTACCTGCACCTCTTCGCCCCGGAGCAGCCCGACCTGGACTGGGACAACCCGGACGTGCACGCCGAATTCGAGGCCATCATGCGCTTCTGGCTCGACCTCGGCGTGGACGGCTTCCGCATCGACGTCGCCCACGGCATGGTCAAGGCCCCCGGCCTGCCCGACATCGGCCACGGCCAGCAGGCCAAACTGATCGGCAACCAGGTGCTGCCGTTCTTCGACCAGGACGGGGTGCACGCCATCCACCGCACCTGGCGCCGCCTGCTGGACGGATACGGCGACGCCCACGGCAAGCAGGTGATCGGCGTCGCCGAGGCGTGGGCCCCCACCGCCGAGCGGCTGGCCCTCTACGTCCGCCCGGACGAACTCCACCAGGCATTCAACTTCCAGTTCCTCAACGCCCCCTGGCAGTGCGACGCGCTGCGCTCGGTCATCGACGCCTCGCTCGCCGCCACCGCCTCGGTCGGCGCCCCGACGACCTGGGTGCTGTCCAACCACGACGTCGTGCGGCACACCACCCGCCTCGGCGGCAGCGTGGACCGCGCCCGCGCCGCCACCCTGCTGATGCTGGCGCTGCCCGGCTCCGCGTACCTCTACCAGGGCGAGGAGCTGGGCCTGCCCGAGGTCACCGACCTGCCCGACGAGGCGCGCCAGGACCCGGCGTTCTTCCGCGGCCAGGCCGCCCAGACCAGCGGCCAGGACGGCTTCCGGGACGGCTGCCGGGTGCCGATGCCCTGGTCCGGCCAGGCGCCGCCGTACGGCTTCGGCGACGGTGGCAGCTGGCTTCCGCAGCCCGCCGACTGGGCCGGACTCACCGTCCAGGCGCAGACCGGCGACCCCGCCTCCACCCTGGAGCTGTACCGCAGCGCCCTCGCCCTGCGGCGCCGGCTGCCGGGCCTGGGCGACGGCGGGCTGAGCTGGCAGCCGGCCCCCGCGGGCGTCCTCGCCTTCACCCGCCCCGGCCTGCTCTGCACGGTCAACACGCTCGGTCACGACGTCGAACTGCCGCCGTCCGGAACGCCGCTGCTCTCCAGCGCACCGGTTGCCGTCAACGGCGCGTCGGTCGTGCTGCCCGGTGACAGCTGCACCTGGTGGGCAATCTGACAGCCGGACGGTAAGGTCCCCTCCATGACCGCCCGGCTGGCCGACATCGCAGCGCAGGCGGGTGTCAGCGAGGCCACCGTCAGCCGGGTTCTCAACGGGAAGCCCGGCGTCTCCGCCACCACCCGCCAGTCCGTGCTGGCCGCCCTCGACGTACTGGGCTATGAGCGCCCGGTACGGCTGCGGCAGCGCAGCGCGGGCCTGGTCGGGCTGATCACCCCGGAGCTGGAGAACCCGATCTTCCCGGCCTTCGCCCAGGTCATCGGCCAGGCGCTGACCCGCCAGGGGTATACGCCGGTCCTCGCCACCCAGACCCCGGGCGGCTCCACGGAGGACGAGCTGACCGAGATGCTGGTCGACCGCGGGGTGGCCGGCATCATCTTCGTCTCCGGGCTGCACGCCGACACCTCCGCCGATATGCAGCGCTATGAGCAGCTGCGCGGCCAGGGCGTGCCCTTCGTGCTCATCAACGGCTTCTCCGACAAGGTGCAGGCCCCGTTCGTCTCCCCCGACGACCGGGCCGCGGTCGATCTGGCGGTCACCCATCTCAGCGCGCTGGGCCACCGGCGGATCGGGCTGGCGCTCGGCCCCAAGCGGTTCGTGCCCGTCCAGCGCAAGATCGAGGGCTTTGTGCGCGCCATGCAGGAGCGGCTGCAGATCGGCCCGGCCGAGGCGGAGCCGTACATCCAGCACTCCCTCTACACCCTGGAGGGCGGGCAGGCCGCGGCGAGCGCGCTGATCGAGCGGGGCGCCACCGCCATCGTCTGCGCCAGCGACATGATGGCGCTCGGCGCGATCCGCGCGGCCCGGCAGTGCGGGCTGGACGTCCCGCGGGAGATCTCCGTGGTCGGCTTCGACGACTCCCCGCTCATCGCCTTCACCGACCCGCCGCTGACCACCATCCGGCAGCCGGTCACGGCGATGGGCCAGGCCGCGGTCCGCGCGCTCCTGGAAGAGGTCGGCGGCACCCCGGCGCCGCACAGCGAGTTCGTCTTCCACCCCGAGCTGGTGGTCCGCGGCTCGACCGCCTCGGCGCCGAAGACCGCCCGGATCCCCAGGCCGCTGCGCGCCACCTGACGGGGGGGTGTCCCCCAGGAGTACGGGGGTTCCGACTCCCCCTCAAGACCGATACAAACGATCGAATACCCGACCGAAGGATGATCGGCGAGACGTCCCTTTCTGGCAAACTGTCTGCCTATGGGTGAAGCGAATACGAGGATTCTGGACGGCCCGTCGACCACCCCGCCACTCACCGGGGAACGTACGGACCGACCAGCGGAAGCGGGCCGGCTGGCTCGTCTGCGCTCCCCACGCACACCCCGGCTCTGGTTCGAGGTCCTGCTGATCGCGGTCAGTTACTGGACCTATTCGATGATCCGCAACGCGGTGCCGGAGCAGAAGGCGAAGGCGCTGAAGAACGCCGACTGGATCTGGCAGGCGGAGCACTCGCTGGGCATCGCCGTCGAGCACACCGTCAATCATGCGGTGGACTCGGTGACCTGGCTGATCGTGTCGATGAACTACTACTACGCGACGCTGCACTTCATCGTGACGATCGGTGTGCTGGTGTGGCTCTACCGCTGGCATCCCGGCCGCTATGCCGCGGCCCGGCTGGCGCTGTTCGCCACCACCGGCGTCGCCCTGGTCGGCTACTACTTCTACCCGCTGGCGCCGCCCCGGCTGATGCCGGACGGCGGCTTCGTCGACACCCTGATCGACCACGGCACCTGGGGCTCGATGGCCTCCGGCAACCTCGCCTCGATGTCCAACCAGTACGCGGCGATGCCGTCGATGCACATCGGCTGGTCGCTGTGGTGCGGCATCATCATCGCGCTGCTGGCCGAGCCGGTGTGGGCCAAGGCGCTCGGGCTGCTCTACCCGACGACGACGCTGCTGGTCATCGTCTCCACGGCGAACCACTTCTGGCTGGACGCGGTCGGCGGGGTGCTGTGCCTGGGCTTCGGGTTCGCGCTCGCGGGCGTCTGGTACCGGACGCTGCCGCACCGGCTGTCGCGGCTCGCGCCAGCGCTGGGCTGAGGCCCGGGGGCCGGAGCCGCACCGGCTCAGCCCGCGGTGCGGTGGGTGAGGTGCCCGCCCGTCATCGTCAGCCGTACTTCCGCCGTGCCCAGCTCGTCCGCGGGGGCGGTGACCGGGTCCACGGCCAGGGCGGTGAGATCGGCGCGGTAGCCGGGGGCGATCCGGCCGGCCTGGTGCTCCTCGCCCACCGCGAGTGCCGCGTGTGAGGTGCAGCCCTCCAGCGCCATCAGGCCGGTCAGCGCCTGCCCGGGGGTGACCGGCGCGACGTCCGGGCGTCCCGCGGGGCGGCGCAGTCGGGCGGCGGCCAGGACCTGGCGGGGGTCGTGGTGGGCGATCGGCCAGTCGGAGCCGAGCACCAGCACCGCGCCCGCGTCCCGCAGATCGCGGCAGCGCCAGGCCCGTCCGGCGCGCTCCTCGCCGACCCTTCGGGACCAGGCGTCGGTGTGGTCGGCGCGGGTGTACGCGGTGTGGGTGGGCTGCATGGAGGCGGCCACGCCGAGGCGGGCGAAGCGCGGCAGCTGCTCGGCGGGGACGGTCTCGATGTGCTCGATGCGGTGCTGGTGGCGGGCCCGCCCGCCGTCGTCGCCGAGCAGTTCGACGGTGTCCAGGACATGCCGTACGGCGGCGTCGCCGATGGCGTGGGTGGCGGTGCGGACACCGGCCCGCGCGAGGTGGTGCACGGCGTGGGTGTACGCGGCGGGGTCCGGCCAGAATGCCTCGGTGCCCTGGCCGTGGCAGTCGGCGTGCTCCAGCCAGGCGGTACCGCCCTCGACGGTGCCGTCCATGAAGAACTTCACGCCGCCGACGCGCCAGTGGCGGCCGCGCAGCCGCTGCAGCTCGACGAGGTGGTCGAGGCCCTCCTTGTCGATGCCGGGCATGCACCAGGGCGCCAGCCGCAGCCGGAGGGGGAGGACACCGCCGTCCGCCTCGATACCGGACAGCAGCTCGGGCACCCCGTCGTTCTCCAGGTCCATGACGTGGGCGCCGGTGAGGCCGCCGGCGGCCATCTCGTCGAGCAGGGCGAGCAGCCGGGCGCGGCGGTCGGCGGCCGAGGCACGCGGGACGGCGGGCGTCAGCAGCTCCATCGCGGCGTGCTCGACGAGGTGCCCGGTGGGGCGCCCGTCGGGGTCGCAGACGACGCTGGCGCGCTGGGCGAACTCACGCGGCCCGTCGATCCCGGCGGCCGCCAGGGCCCGGCCGCTGGCCAGCGCCGAGTGCCCGTCGTAGAGCCGGAGGAGGGCCGGTGCGCCGCCGAGCGCGTCCTCGATCAGATCGCGGTGGACGGGGCGGCCGCCGAAGACGTTGTGGTCCAGTCCCCAGCCGGTGAGCCACTCGCCGGGGCCGAGCGCGCGGGCGGCGCGGGCCAGCGAGGTGCGCAGTCCGTCGAGGTCGCGGACGGGGGAAAGGTCGAGGCCGGTGGCCATTTCGACGCCCCAGACGGGGTGGCTGTGGCCGTCGACGAGGCCGGGGGTGAGGGTCGCCCCGGCCAGGTCGACGACCTCGGTGGCGGCGCCGCGCCAGTCCCGTACGTCCCGCGCGTCCCCGACCGCGGCGATCCGCCCGTCCTTGACCGCGACGGCCTCGGCCCAGGGGCGGGCCGGGTCCAGGGTGCGGACCCGGGCCCCGGTCAGGACGGTGTCGGCGGCGGTGAGGGGCGATGCTGCGGCGGAGACGGGCATGGGGGCTCCTGGGGGGTGGTGGTGCGCTGTCGGGTGCGGTGGTGCGGGGCTCGGCCGGTTGCGGCGGTTACGGGGTCCGGGCGGCGGCCTCCTCACCGGGGGCCGGTGGGGCCTCCCCGCCGGGGCGGCGGTCGGCTGTTGCCGGTAGCGCGTCCCCGTTGCCCTCCTCGTTGTCGTCCTCCCAGTCCCGGTTCCCTGCTTCGTCGCCCCGGTCCCCCTCCCCCTCCCCCTCGTCCTCCTCCGGTTCCGCCGCGAAGCCCGCGTAGACCTCGGGGCGGCCGCGGCGGACCCGGCGGGCGACGAGGAGGCCGAATGCGAAGGCGGCGGGGACGGTGAGGACCAGGGCGGTGTTGGTGGCCGGCGGCGCGCCGGTCATCAGGTCGATCTTGGCGATGACCAGCCAGAGGGCGCCGGCCATCAGAACGGCGGCGGCGATCGGGGTGATGACCGTGCGCAGCGCCCCTTCCCGGTGGGCGAAGCGGCGGAAGTAGCAGGGGACGGCGACCGCGGTGATCGCCTGGAGCACCAGCAGGCCCAGCATGCCGGGGGTGTTCATCCACAGCAGCAGCTGCTGGTAGGGGTCGGCGTCGGCCAGCGCGAAGCCGAGGACGACGAGGATCGCCAGCAGGCTCTGCGCGGCGCCGGCCAGGTACGGGGAGCGGTGGCGCGGGTGGACCCGGCCGACGGCGGCGGGCAGCACGCCCTCCCGTGCCATGGCCAGTCCGTAGCGGTTGATCGCGTTGTGGAAGGCCAGTTGGGAGGCGAGGATGCTGGTGACGATGAAGAGGTGCATCAGCGCGGCGGCCCAGCTGCCGACGTACTCGGTGGTGGCGGTGAAGAAGAGCCCGGCCGGGTCGTGCAGCGCGGCCTGGACGATCCGGTCGCTGCCGACGGCCTGGATGATGATCCAGATGGTGAAGGCGTAGAAGAGGCCGAGGAAGGCGACCGCGAGGTAGGTGGCGCGGGGGATGGTGCGGGCCGGGTCGCGGGCCTCGTAGCGGTAGATCGCGGTGGACTCGAAGCCGGTGAAGGCGGCGAAGGCGAAGGCGAGGACCGCGCCGGTGCCGGGCACCAGGGCGTTGCCGGGGGTGAAGGAGTCCAGCGCCAGGCCGTGCGCACCGCCGTGCAGCAGGACGCCGCCGGCGAGCAGGACCAGGATGCCGGTCTCGGCGACCAGCAGGACGCCCAGGACCTTGGCGCCGAAGTCGATCGAGCGGTGGCCCAGGTACCAGACGAGAAGGACGCCGGCGACGGCGATCGGCGGCCAGGGAAGGTGGACGCCCCAGAAGGCGCGCAGTGCGTCCTGGGTGGCGGTGGCGAGCAGTCCGTAGACGCCGATCTGCATGCCGTTGTAGGCGAGCAGGGCCACCGTGGCGGCGCCGAAGCCGGCCGGCCGGCCCAGGCCCCGGGTGATGAAGGCGTAGAAGCCGCCGCCGTTGCGGACGTGCCGGGCCATGGTCGTGAAGCCGACGGCGAAGAGGGCGAGGGTGGCGCCGGCGAGGAGGTAGCCGACGGGGGCGCCGGGGCCGCCGGCGCCGAGCGCGAGCGGTGAGGTGCCCGCCATCACGGTGAGCGGGGCGGCGGCCGAGATGACGAAGAAGGCGATATCGGCGACGCCGAGGGTGCCGCGGCGCAGCGAGGTGGTCGGCTCGCCGGCCGGTGGCGTGCTGTGCGGTGTCGCCCCGTCGCGGGGTGCGGGCTGTGCGGCCATGGCTCGATGCCCTTCTGCCGAGGGAGGGAAGGAGGCGGCCCGGCACGTACGGGGGGTGGTGACGGCAGCTCGACCGCGGGAAGAAAACCTAAAGCCTTTCGGTTTTTGGGAAGGTACCCGCCGCCGTACGATTCGGGAAGACCCCTAGGGCCTGCCGTCGCACTCCCGTCGCTCGCCCGGAGGGCGGCCTCGCGGCGTACAGGCCCTCGGCGGGGTCGGGCGGGAGCGAGGACATGGGGCGGCCGCGGAAGGCCCTGCTGGACCGGGAGCGGATCGGCGCGACGGCGCTCGAACTCGTCGACGAGAAGGGCGACTTCAGCGTTCCGGAGGTGGCCCGCCGGCTCGGGGTGCAGACCGCCTCGGTGTACCACCATGTGGACGGCCGGGCCGGGGTGGTCGAGCTGCTGCGGGAGCGGGTCACCGACGCCATCGACCCCGGCACCCTGCACGACGCCCCCTGGGACCAGGTGCTGGCGGCCTGGGCCCGCTCCTACCGCGCCGCGTTCGCCGCCCACCCGCGCACGATCCCGATGCTGATGACCTCACCGGTCCGCGCGCCCAAGGTGCTGGCCCAGTACGAACGGGTGGCCGAGCTGCTGCTGGACGCCGGCTTCGCCCCGTCCGCCGTCCTGCCGGTGATCAGCGGACTGGACAACATCGTGCTCGGCTCGGCGCTCGACATGTCGGCGCCGAAGGCCATGTGGGAGGTCACCGACGGCGTCCGCGCGCCCCGGCTGTCCGCGGCGCTGGACGCCACCGGCCCGGACCGCGCCGACCGGGCCTTCGAGCTGACCCTGGCCGGATTCCTGGCGCACTGCCGGGGGCTGCTGGAGCGTCAGGCCCCGTAGAAGATCTCCTCCACCACGCCGCGGGCCCGCCGGGTGATCCGCCGGTAGTCGTCGATCATCTCGCCGACGTGCCCCTCCTCGTAGCCGAGGTAGCGGCCCACGGCGGCCAGCTCCCGGCCGTCGGTGGGGAAGGTGTCCCCCGGACGGGCCCGCACCAGCATCACCGCGTTGCGCACCCGCGCCGCCAGCACCCATGCCTCGTCCAGGGTCTGGGCGTCCTCGGTGTCGATCAGCCCGGCGGCGTGGGCGGCGGCCAGCGCCTCGCGGGTACGGGTCGTGCGCAGCCCGGGGACCTCCCAGCCGTGCTGCATCTGCAGCAGCTGCACGGTCCACTCGACGTCGCTGAGCCCGCCGCGCCCCAGCTTGGCGTGGGTGGTCGGATCGGCGCCGCGGGGCAGCCGCTCGGCCTCCATCCGGGCCTTGAGCTTGCGGATCTCGCGGACCGCGTCCTCCCCCAGGCCCTCGGCCGGATAGCGCAGCGGATCGATCAGCTCGATGAACCGCTGCCCCAGCTCGGCGTTGCCCGCGACCGGTTCGGCGCGCAGCAGGGCCTGGGACTCCCACACCAGCGACCAGCGCCGGTAGTAGGCCGCGTACGAGGCGAGGGTGCGCACCAGCGGCCCCGACCTGCCCTCCGGGCGCAGATCGGCGTCGATGGGCAACGGCGGGTCGGAGGAGGGGAGTTCCAGCAGCCGGCGCATCTCGTTGGCGACGGCGCGGGCGGCGTTGGCGGCCTCCTGCTCGTCGGCGCCCTCGCGCGGTTCGTGGACGAACAGCACATCGGCGTCCGAGCCGTAGCCCAGCTCATGGCCGCCGAAGCGGCCCATGCCGATCACCGCGAAGCGGGTGGGCAGGGTGTCGCCCCACTGCTCGCGGACCGCGGCGCGCAGCGCACCGGCGAGGGTGGCGGCGTTGAGGTCGGAGAGCGCGGAGCCGACCGCGTCGACCGAGTGGCCGTGGTCCTTGTCGGCCGGGCTGAACTCCGTGCCGTAGGCGCCGATCACATCCGCCGCGGCCGTGCGGAACAGCTCCCGGCGGCGCACCCCGCGGGCTGCCGTCACCGCCGCCTCCGCACCGTCCGCGCGGCCGACCGCGGCCAGCGCCTCCTGCTCCAGCGCGGCCCGGGTACGGGCCTGCAGCCCGTCGGGGGCGCCGAGCAGGGCGACCGCCTCGGGGGCGCGCAGCAGCAGGTCGGGGGCGAGCCGGCCGGCCGAGAGCACCCGGGCGAGGTTCTCGGCGGCGGCGCCCTCGTCGCGCAGCAGCCGCAGGTACCAGGGCGTCTTGCCGAGCGCGTCGGAGACCTTGCGGAAGTTGAGCAGTCCGGCGTCCGGGTCGGCGGAGTCCGCGAACCAGGCGAGCAGCACCGGCAGCAGCGTCCGCTGGATGGCGGCCTTGCGGGTCACGCCGGAGGCCAGTGCCTCCAGATGCCGCAGCGCGCCCACCGGGTCGGCGTAGCCGAGCGCTTCGAGGCGGTGGCGGGCGGCCTTGGCGGACAGCCGGGCCTCGCCGGACTCCAGATGGGCGACGGCGTCGAGCAGCGGGCGGTAGAAGAGCTTCTCATGCAGTCGCCGCACCTCCCTGGCGTGCCACTTCCACTCCTTGCGGAGGGTGTCGACCGGCTCGGTCCGCAGCCCCAACGACCGTGCCAGGCGCCGGAGTTCGGCCTCGTCCTCGGGCATCAGATGGGTACGGCGCATCCGGAAGAGCTGGATGCGGTGCTCCAGCGTGCGCAGGAAGCGGTAGGCGGCGTCCAGGGCCGCGGCGTCCTGGCGTCCGACATAGCCGCCGGCGGCCAGCGCCGCCAGGGCGTCCAGGGTGGTGGCGCTGCGCAGCGTGGCGTCGCTGCGGCCGTGCACCAGCTGCAGCAGCTGGACGGCGAACTCGACGTCGCGCAGCCCGCCGGGGCCGAGCTTGAGCTCCCGTTCGACCTGTGCCGCGGGGATGTTCTCGACGACCCGGCGGCGCATCTGGCGCACGTCGGTGACGAAGTTCTCCCGCTCGGCGACCTCCCACACCATCGGCGACAGGGCGTCGACGTACTCCTGACCGAGCCCCAGGTCGCCGGCCATCGGGCGGGCCTTGAGCAGCGCCTGGAACTCCCAGGTCTTGGCCCAGCGCTGGTAGTAGGCGAGATGGCTGCTGAGCGTGCGCACCAGCGGGCCGTTGCGGCCCTCGGGCCGCAGATTGGCGTCCACCGGCCAGATCGTGCCCTCGACCGTGTTGTCCGAGCACAGCCGCATCATCCGGGCGGCGAGCCGGGTCGCGGCCTGCAGCGCCTTGGCCTCGTCGACGCCCTCCTTGGCCTCGGCGACGAAGATGACATCGACGTCGGAGACGTAGTTCAGCTCCCGGCCGCCGCATTTGCCCATGCCGATGACCGCGAGCCGGCAGACCGCGGCGTCGCCGGGCGCCTCCTCGTAACTGATCTCCAGGGCGGCCCGGACCGTGGCGGTGGCCAGGTCCGCGAGCTCCGCGGCGGCCTCGGCGACATCGGTCGTCCCGCACACATCGCGGGCGGCGATGCCCAGCAGGGCCCGGCGGTAGGCGGCGCGCAGCGCGTCCGCGCGCGAGCGGCCGACTCCCCGGTCGCCCCAGATGCCCTCGGCGAGCGACTGCTCGAACTCGGGGGTGGTGGGGTGCAGATCGACCGACTCGTAGGTGACCAGCGACTGCCAGTCCTCCGGGTGCCGGGCGAGGTGGTCGACGAGCGCCTCGGAGGCGCCCATCACCCCCAGCAGCCGGTCGCGCAGCGGCTTGGCCGCGACGACGGTGCTCAGCAGCGTCTGCTGCTCGTCCGGCGCGAGCGCCTCCACCAGCCGGGCCAGGCCCCGCAGCGCGAGGTCCGGGTCCGCGGTGGCCCCGAGCGCTTCGAGCAGGACCGAGTCGTCGCGTACGGGGGCGAGTTCGGGGACGTCGAGCAGCACCCCGGCCGCCGAGGGGTCGGTGAAACCGTGCCTCAGCAGCCGGGTGAAGGTGCTGCTCCGCCGTCCCTGAGGAGCGGGAAGTGCCATGATGCGGCCTCTCGGTGGCGCGGTGGCTCAGAGCACGGGCAGCATCTTGCGCAGCTCGAAGGCGGTGACCTCCGACCTGTACTCCTCCCACTCCTGCTTCTTGTTGCGCAGGAAGAAGTCGAAGACGTGCTCGCCGAGGGTCTCGGCGACCAGTTCGCTGCGCTCCATCAGCTCGATGGCCTCGCCGAGGTTCTGCGGCAGCGGCTCGATGCCCATCGCCCGGCGCTCCGAGTCCGACAGCGCCCACACGTCGTCGTCGGCGCCGGCCGGCAGCTCGTAGCCGTCCTCGATGCCCTTGAGGCCGGCGGCGAGCAGCACCGCGTAGGTCAGGTACGGGTTGGCGCCGGAGTCGATCGAGCGGACCTCGACCCGGGTCGAGCCCATCTTGCCGGGCTTGTACATGGGCACGCGGATCAGCGCGGAGCGGTTGTTGTGGCCCCAGCAGATGTACGAGGGGGCCTCGCCGCCGGCGCCGGCGGTGCGGTTGGTGCCGCCCCAGATGCGCTTGTAGGAGTTGACCCACTGGTTGGTGACGGCGGAGATCTCCCCGGCGTGCCGCAGCAGACCGGCGATGAAGGAGCGCCCCACCTTGGAGAGCTGGTACTCCGAGCCGGACTCGTGGAAGGCGTTGCGGTCGCCCTCGAAGAGCGAGAGGTGGGTGTGCATGCCGGAGCCCGGGTACTCCGAGAACGGCTTGGGCATGAACGTCGCCTGGACGCCCTGCTCCAGCGCCACCTGCTTCATGACCAGCCGGAACGTCATGATGTTGTCGGCGGTCGAGAGCGCGTCGGCGTAGCGCAGATCGATCTCCTGCTGGCCGGGGGCGCCCTCGTGGTGGCTGAACTCCACCGAGATGCCCATCGACTCCAGCATCGTGATGGCCTGCCGGCGGAAGTCCATGCCGACGTTCTGCGGGGTGTGGTCGAAGTAGCCGGAGGAGTCGCCGGGGATCGGCCGGGAGCCGTCGACGGGCTTGTCCTTCAGCAGGAAGAACTCGATCTCGGGGTGGGTGTAGAAGGTGAACCCGAGGTCGGAGGTCTTGGCCAGGATGCGCTTGAGGACGTAACGGGGGTCGGCGTACGACGGCGACCCGTCGGGCATCAGGATGTCGCAGAACATCCTGGCGGTGCCGGGGGCCTCGGCGCGCCAGGGCAGGATCTGGAAGGTGCCCGGGTCCGGCTTGGCGATCATGTCGGACTCGTACACCCGGGCGAAGCCCTCGATGGCCGAGCCGTCGAAGCCGATGCCCTCGTCGAATGCCTGCTCCAGCTCGGCGGGCGCGACCGCCACGGACTTGAGGAACCCGAGGACATCGGTGAACCACAGCCGTACGAAGCGGATGTCGCGCTCCTCGAGCGTACGGAGCACAAACTCCTGCTGCTTGTCCATGGGTCACCAATCCTTGCAGGTCAATCGGCCTGTCCGCGCACGGGGAAGATCGTGCGTGGCACACCAGTATCACGTGAGGGGGTTACCGTCACATTACGCACCCTTGGCCTGAATCAGAACCGCCGTCCCGTAACCCTCGCCCCCGATCCTTCCCACGGTGAAACCGCTCAGCGCGGCCGGCTGTGGCAATCGGGGGGCTTGGCCCGATCTTGAAGCGGGCCGGAGGTGTCGTTGACCCGCTGTTGAGGGCCCCATGTCTTGCGTTTTCGCGCCCTGCGCGGGGCCGGGGCCCCTAAGGGCTGTCCCTAGGCGAACGGCGCCGTCGCGTCGCGCCCCGTCCCCGACAGGTCCAGGACCGCCTGCGCCACCGACTCCGGTACGTCGGCCATCACCAGATGCCCCGCGGGCGCCGCGACCGCGAACCGGCCGCCCAGCTCCGCGGCGAGCGCCCGCTGCCGCTCCAGCCAGCGCAGCTGCCCGGCCGTCTCGCTGCCGTCGTACGCCGCCAGGACCGTCACCGGCAGATCGGGCAGCGCACGGTCCGTGCGCAGCGCCGCGAGCTCGGCGGCCTGGTAGGGGTAGGTCGCGTTCTCCAGGGCACAGGCCCGCACGACCCGGCTGGTGCGGTAGCCGGCGCGCTCCCAGGGGTGCGGCGGATGGCTGCCGACGGTCGTGGCACGCCCTATGAGGCGGCGGGTCGCGGGTCCCAGGGCGCGTGCCAGCCCGGCGGCGGACAGCGCGCCGGCCAGGCCGCCCGCCCAGGCGGTCCGCACCGCGCGCGGCAGCCGGGGCCGCGGGTCGTCCTCGATACTGCCGTCGACGAGGACGAGCCCGGCGCAGCGGGCCGGGTGCAGCCGGGCGAACGCCTCGGCGTGGAACCCGGCGAGCGAGTGGCCGACGACCGTGGCCGGGCCGAAGTGGCCGAGCGCGTCGAGGAGGTGGGCGAGCCGGTCCGCCTCGGCGGCGACGGTGGGCGCCGCGGGCGACGGGGCGCTCAGCCCCAGTCCGGGGCGGTCGAAGCGGACGACGGTGCGGTACGGGGCGAGCAGCGCGGCGACCGCGTCCCAGTCGAACCAGGCCATCCCCAGTCCGCCGCTCAGCACGCAGACCGGGCCGCTGCCCTCGGTCAGGACGTGCAGCGCGACGCCGTCGACGCGCAGGAAGCGGCCGGGGGCGGGCAGCGGGCGCGGGTGTCGGTTCATCGGTCTCCTCGTCCTGCCGCGGGTTCTCCGGGTGCCTCTTGTTCTGATGCCCGTTCCTCCGCCGCTCGTGCGGGGCCGGACCGGGCCATGCAGAGGGCGAGCAGCGCGATGTACAGGGCGACCAGCAGGACCTGCAGCCGCTGGCCGGCGCCGAGGGCCCAGGTGCCGCGGCCGGCGCTGAACGCCGCGACGGAGGCCAGCGTCCAGAGGGTGGCGGCCAGTTCGGCGAGGACCAGGGCGGGGCCGAAGCGGGCCAGCGGCGGCCAGCGGTCGTAGCGCCGGGCGGCGAAGGTCAGCAGGACCAGCGCGGCGAGCGCGCCGAGCATGGCGCAGGAGCTGCTGAGGGCGTGCGCGGTGTGGGTGGCCGGCACCAGTCCGGCGGTCTCCCGGGCCGCGCACGCCGGGTCGCTGGTCGGCGCGCAGCTCAGCGGCAGCCGGGAGTCGACGGCGGTGGCGGCGCCGAAGAGCGCCAGCGCGGTCCAGCCGGCGCTCGCCCAGGGTCCGCGCTCGGTCGTCAGCAGTGCGGTCACGGCACCGGCCAGCACCAGCAGCCCGGCGATCAGGTCGGTGGCCCGGAAGAGCCCGCCGAGCGGCTGATCGGCCGCGGCCAGCTCGCTGACGTACGCCTGCACGGGGTCGAGGCCGGTGGCGAGCACCACCTCCAGCACCCACGCGGTGTACGCGGCGGCGCCGAGCAGCAGCAGGGCGGCGGCCACCCTGCGGCGGGCGGCGGAGCGGCGGGTGCGGGTCACGGACATCCAGGTGTTCGGGTGAACGGGCCGGTCGCGACTCCCCCGGCCACCGCCGGGGGTGCCCCCGGGCACGCCGTGCACGGGAAGACCAAGGATATGCGGGCGGCACTCCGTTCGGCGGACAGCGCTGGGAGAGCGATACCCCTCGGGGGTAGATTTCAGTGGCGGCGGTCCGCGGGGCGGCCGCCCATGGGTCATTCCGTCGGGAGGTCCGCGATGCGGGAACAGGGCGAGGCCGCCGCGCACTGCGGCTGCCTGCCGCGGATCACCCCCCAGGTCGCCGACCCCCTAGGGCCTTTCCGACCCCGACCCATCGGACAGGCCCTGGCCTCCCCGACCCGCACGGCCCTGCTCACCCGGCTGCCGCGCGGCCAGTGGCCAATATCCGCGCCGCCGCGTCCCAAACTCCTCGCTCCCCTGTCGGTGCCGCGCGTGTAGGAGCGCCCGCCGCCGACGCTCCGGAGTCCGCGGCAGCGCCCCCGAACAGACCACCCTTCACACCGACATCGCCACGAGGTGCTTTCCCTATGCGTACGCACTCCCGCCGCGCCGTGCTCGGCGCGGGACTCGCCGCCGCCGGAAGCGGGCTGCTGGCCTCCCGATCCCTCGCATCCACCGCCCCGGACACCAGGCACGGCGGGGGCGACGCTCCCCACGGCTCGCCCGGCCCCCGCGACGACCGCCCCCCGTCCGGCTATGTCTCCCCCTCCGGCGCGGAGGTCGCCGAGACCGAGAGCGAGCGGGGCAAGGGCCCCGTACGGGCATTCTCGATGACCGCCTCCGAGACCCGGCTCGACCTGGGCGGCGTGACCGTCGACACCTGGGCGTACGGCGACCGGCTGCCGGGCCGGGTGATCCGGGTCAAGGCAGGTGAGCGGATCGCGCTGCACCTGCGCAACCGCCTCCCGCAGTCCACCACCATCCACTGGCACGGGCTGCAGCTGCGCAACGACATGGACGGCGTCCCCGGCATCACCCAGCAGGAAGTCAGGAGCGGCCACTCCTTCAACTACCTCTTCACCGCCTCCACGCCCGGTACGCACTGGCTCCATCCGCACGTCGGCGTGCAGGTGGACCGCGGGCTGTACGCACCGCTGATCGTCGACGACCCCGAAGAGCCGCTCTCCTACGACCACGAGTGGATCGTCGTCATCGACGACTGGCTCGACGGGGTCGACGGGGTCACCCCGGACGCGGTCCTGGCCGAGCTGAACAAGGACAAGCCCGGCGGCCCCATGGGCCACGGCGAGCTGCAGATGGCGCACCGGGCCGACCGGCGCTCCCGCGCCGCCGCGTCCCGGCTGCTGCAGACCATGGCCCCGATGGACGACGACGACTTCTCGGGCACCGTCGAACATCCGTACCACCTGATCAACGGCAAGACGCGCGACGACCGCGAGACCTTCCGCGCCAAGCCCGGCGACCGCATCCGGATCCGGATCATCAACGCCAGCGGCGACACCGCCTACCGGGTCGCGCTCGGCGACCACCAGATGACCGTGACGCACACCGACGGCTTCCCGGTGGCGCACCACAAGACCGACAGCCTCCTCATCGGCATGGCCGAGCGCTACGACGTCCTGGTCACGGCCAAGGACGGGGTCTTCCCGTTCACCGCGCTCTCCGCGGGCAAGAACAACCAGACCGCACAGGCCCTGCTGCGCACCGGGAGCGGCGAGGCCCCCGACCCCAAGATCCGCCCGAAGGAGCTGCGCAGCGGGGGGATCAGCGCGGGCGACCTCAAGGGCGACGAATCGTGCCTGCTCGACGACCGCGAGCCCGACCGCACCATCAAGATGAACCTCACGGGCACGATGGAGAAGTGGGACTGGGCGATCAACGGGAAGCCGTACACGCCGTCGCAGCGGTACCCCGTGCAAGAAGGCGAGCGGGTGCGGATCGTCTTCCGCAACAAGACCAAGATGTGGCACCCGATGCATCTGCACGGGCACACCTTCGCGCTGCCGGACGGCGGCCCGCGGAAGGACACCACGATCATGCTGCCGGGCAAGAAGCTCGCCGTCGATTTCGACGCCGACAACCCCGGCCTGTGGATGGTGCACTGCCACAACATCTACCACTCGGAGTCCGGGATGATGACGGTCCTCGGCTACCGGCTGCCGAAGTGACGGCGCACTCCGCCCCCTCGGCCGGGGCGCCCGGTCCGGTCACCGGAGGGCGTCCCCCCGCTCCTTGAGAGCCCGACCGCGATGGGTGGCCCGCGAACCCCGCGGGCCACCCATCGCGTCAGAAAGACGATTACACTGGCGGGGTGCCCCAACTTCGTCTCGCACTCAATCAGATCGATTCCTGCGTCGGCGATCTCGCCCAGAACGCGGAGACGATCGTGCACTGGACCCGGCACGCCGCCGGCCAGGGCGCGCACCTCGTCGCGTTCCCCGAGATGGCGCTGACCGGCTACCCCGTCGAGGACCTCGCGCTGCGCCCGTCCTTCGTCGAGGCGAGCCGCGTCGCGCTGCGGACGCTGGCCGGGCGGCTGGCCGACGAGGGCCTGGGCGGCGTCCCCGTCGTCGTCGGCTACCTCGACCGCGGCGAGCAGGCCGGGCCGCGCTACGGACGCCCCGCCGGCGCGCCCCAGAACGCCGCCGCGGTGCTGTACGGCGGCGACGTGGCGCTCACCTTCGCCAAGCACCACCTGCCCAACTACGGCGTCTTCGACGAGTTCCGCTACTTCGTCCCCGGTGACACGCTGCCGGTCGTACGGGTGCACGGCGTCGATGTCGCGCTCGCCATCTGCGAGGACCTGTGGCAGGACGGCGGCCGGGTCCCGGCGACCCGCAGCGCGGGGGCCGGGCTGCTGGTGTCCATCAACGCCTCCCCCTACGAGCGGGACAAGCACGACACCCGCCTGGAGCTGGTCCGCAAGCGCGCCCAGGAGGCCGGCTGCACCACGGCCTATCTGGCGATGATCGGCGGCCAGGACGAGCTGATCTTCGACGGCGACTCGATCGTGGTGGACAGGGACGGCGGGGTGATCGCGCGGGCGCCGCAGTTCGCGGAGGGCTGCGTCCTGGTCGACCTCGACCTGCCGGCCGCGGCGCCCGAGGCCCCCTCCGGCGTCCTGGACGACGGCCTGCGCGTCGACCACCTCGTCCTGACCCCCGAACCGCTGCCGCCCTACCCCGCCGAGACCCCCGGCGGGCAGGCCGAGCGCCTCGGCGACCTCGAAGAGGTCTACACCGCGCTGGTCGTCGGCCTGCGCGCGTACGTCGCCAAGAACGGCTTCCACAGCGTCGTGCTCGGCCTCTCCGGCGGGATCGACTCCGCGCTGGTCGCCGCGATCGCCTGCGACGCGCTGGGCGCCGCCCATGTCCACGCCGTGGCGATGCCCTCGCGCTACTCCTCCGACCACTCCCTCACCGACGCCGCCGAACTCGCCCGCCGTACGGGCCTGTCCTTCCGCACGGTCCCGATCGGCCCGATGTTCGACGCGTACATGGAGTCGCTCTCCCTCACCGGCCTCGCCGAGGAGAACCTGCAGTCCCGGCTGCGCGGCACGGCCCTGATGGCCGTCTCCAACCAGGAGGGCCACCTGGTCCTCGCCCCCGGCAACAAGTCCGAGCTGGCCTGCGGCTATTCGACGCTCTACGGCGACTCGGTGGGCGGCTACGGCCCCATCAAGGACGTCTACAAGTCGGTCGTCTACCAGCTCGCCCGCTGGCGCAACCAGGCCGCCGCCGACCGCGGCCAGACCCCGCCGATCCCGGAGAACACCCTCACCAAGCCGCCGAGCGCCGAACTCCGCCCCGGCCAGGTCGACACCGACTCGCTGCCGGACTACGACGTCCTCGACCGCGTCCTGGAGCTCTACGTCGACCGCGACCGCGGCCGCGAGGAGATCATCGCCCAGGGCTTCGACGAGGCCCTGGTCACCCGCGTCCTGCGGATGGTCGACCACGCCGAGTACAAGCGCCGCCAGTACCCGCCGGGCCCGAAGATCTCCACGAAGGGCTTCGGCAAGGACCGGCGCCTGCCGATCACCAACCGCTGGCGGGAAGGGAGCTGACGGGCCCTCACCCGGCTCCCGGCGGGGCGACGACGGGACGTCGCGGGCCCGCCCTACCGGGCGGCCGCACCGGCCTCTGCGGCCGCCTCCTGGCTGCGTGCCACGATGCGGGACGCGTCCTTGGCCTCCCGGTCCAGCAGGCCCGCCACGACGGCGACGGCCAGTCCGGCGGCGGCCAGCACCGCGCCGACCAGCGTCGGGGACGTCCAGCCCCAGTCGGCCGCCAGGGCCAGGCCGCCGACCCAGGCGCCCCCGGCGTTGGCCAGGTTGAAGGCCGACTGGTTGGAGGCGGCGGCCAGCGTCGGCGCCTGCTGGGCCTTGTTCATGACCAGCATCTGCAGGGGCGTGGTGGTCAGGAAGCCGACTGCGCCGATGAGGACGACGGTGACCAGGGCGGCCCACTTGACCTGGGCGGTGAAGTGGAACGCGGCCAGGACGAGGGCCAGCGCCGCCAGCGAGCCGTACAGGGTCGGCCGCAGGGCGCGGTCGGTGAGGGGGCCCGCGGCGAGGGCCCCGAGCGTCATGCCGATGCCGAAGAGGGCGAGCACGAGCGGCACCGAGCCCTCGGCGAAGCCGGTGACCTCGGTCATCATCGAGGCCAGGTAGCTGTAGACGGCGAAGATGCCGGCGAAGCCGAAGACCGTGGTCAGCAGGCCGAGCAGGACCTGGCGGCTGCCGAGGGCGCGCAGCTCGCGGCCCAGGCCGGTGCGCTCCTGCGTCGGCAGCGGCGGGATCAGCCGGGCCAGCGCGGCCATCGCGACCAGGCCGATGGCGGCGACGATCAGGAAGGTGGCGCGCCAGCCGAACCGCTGGCCCAGGAGCGTGGCGGCGGGGACGCCGACGATGTTGGCGATGGTCAGGCCGAGGAACATGGTGGCGACCGCGCGGGCCTGGCGCCCCTCGCGCACCAGCCGGGCGGCGACCACCGCGCCGACGCCGAAGAACGCGCCGTGCGGGAGGCCGGCCAGCAGCCGCCCGGCGATCAGCGTGCCGAAGCCCGGCGCCAGGGCGGAGGCCAGGTTGCCGACCGTGAAGACCGCCATCAGCAGCACCAGCATCCGCTTGCGCGGGACGCGGGAGCCGAGGGCGGTCAGCAGCGGGGCGCCGATGACGACGCCGAGGGCGTAGGCGGAGACGAGGTAGCCGGCGGTGGGCACGGAGGTGCCCAGATCGTCCGCGACATTGGGCAGCAGGCCCATCATCACGAATTCCGTGGTGCCGATACCGAAGGCCGAGATCGCGAGCGCGAGCAGAGCCAAGGGCATGAAAGACCCAGACCTTTCCGGGGACGTCCGTAGGGGAGCTGTAAGTTCTCTTACGGAACAAAGTCTCTCAGCCCGAGTATTCCGGGGCGGGAACGGGGCGTGACGACTACGTTTCGGCAGGTCGTCGGCGCGGCCCGCGGGCCCCGAGCGGCCGGCGCCGCCCGGGCCCGTCGGCTTCGGTCAGATCTTGACCGAGGCGGCGACCGGGAGGTGGTCGCTGCCGGTCGACGGCATGACCCACGCCTTGACCGGATCCATGCCCTTCATCATGATCTGGTCGATCCGGGCCATCGGGAAGCCCGCCGGCCAGCTGAAGCCGAAGCCGTCGCCGGCCGCGCCCTGCGCGGAGCGCATCTGGGAGGTGACCGGGGCGAGCGAACGGTCGTTCATGGTCCCGTTGAGGTCGCCGAGCAGCATGACCTTCTTGACCGGGTCGGCGGCGATCGCCTCGCCCAGCGCCTCGGCGCTGCCGTCGCGCTGGTTGGCGGTGAAGCCCGCCTCGACCTTGACCCGCACCGACGGCAGATGTGCGACATAGACGGCGAACTGCCGGCCGTCGGCGGCGGTGACGGTGGCGCGCAGCGCGCGGGTCCAGCCCATCTTGATGTCCACCGGCCGGGCGTCGGACAGCGGGCGCTTGCTCCACAGGCCGACCGTGCCCTGCACCGTGTGGTACGGGTACGCCTTCGCCAGCCCCTGGCGGTAGGTGGGCAGCGCCTCGCCGGTCAGCTCCTCCAGGGCCACCACGTCGGCGCCCGACGCCACGATGTCCCTGGCGGTGGCCGCCGGGTCGGGGTTGCCGGCGTCGACGTTGTGGGTGACGACGGTGAGATTGCCGCCGGTGCCCGCCTTGTCGGTGATCTGGCCGCCGAAGAGGTTGACCCAGGCGAAGGCCGGCAGGACGAGGGCGACCAGCGCCGTCGCGGAGCGCCGCAGGACCGCGGCGAGCAGCAGCAGCGGGACGCACAGGCCCAGCCACGGCAGGAACGTCTCCAGCAGACTGCCCAGGTTCCCCACGGCGTTGGGGATCCGGGCGTGCAGGATCATCAGCAGCCCGAGCAGCACGGCGAGTACCGCGAGCACGATGCCGCGCCGCCACATCCCCTCCGGGCGCCACCAGTTCCGCAGGCGTCCGGCCCGGGAACCGGCCCGCTCGGGCCCCTGCCCCTGTCCCGGCTCCGTCATGTATGCCTGCGCCATGTAGCTGTCCTCACTGCCTTGCTCCGGTGCGCACGTCGCCTGTGATCCACGACCCTAGGCGATCGCCGTAACGCACTTTCTTAGATCCGTGGTGCGCCTTCTTGTATGTGAGGACGGCGCGGCGGCAGGTCGGGGTTCCGGTCTGCGGGTTCGTGACGGATGCTGTGACACAACGGGCATGATCCGGTCATACGAGCAGGGTTCGCGGGGCGTTTGCGGGGTGTGCGCGACGGCGCCCGGCCGGCGCGGGACCGCCGCGCGCCAACCGCCGCGGCCGGTGGCCGGTTTCAGCCCGCCGCAGCCCGGGGACCGGGCCGTACGCCCTGAAGGACCATGTCGACGATGTCCTCGGCGAGCCCTTCGGGCAGCTCCTTGTGCTCGTGGAGCATGGCGCGGGCCAGCATCGGGCCGACGAAGAGGTCGGCGATGGTCTCCAGATCGCGGTCGGCGCGGATCTCTCCGTTGGCCACACCGCGCCGCAGGACGCCGAGCAGCGCCTCGTGGCGGGCCCGTACGACGGTGTCGTGGTACTCGGCCCACAGCTCGGGCTGGGCCTGGACATGGCTGACGAGGGTGCGCAGCAGCGCCGAGTTGCGCTTGGCCAGCCCCCGGCGGCGCAGGAACTCCAGCAGGCAGACCAGGTCGTCGCGTACCGAATCGCCCGCCAGGTGCGGGCTCTGGGCGTCCAGCGACCGCATGACGTCCAGCATCAGCGCGCTCTTGCCGGGCCAGCGGCGGTAGACCGTGGCCTTGCCGACGCCGGCCTCTCGGGCGATCCGCTCCATGGACAACTCGCCTATGGAGACGCCGTCCTCCAGCAGGCGCAGCACCGCCTCGATGATGGCGGAGTCGGCCTCGGCGCTGCGCGGCCGGCCGCGCCGCCCGGTGGCCGCCGGACCCGGCTCCGCCTCGGCCGCCGTCGCCTGGGGGTCCTGCGCCGCCCGGGTCATCGCGCTGCGCCCGCCTTCCGCTCGTCCTGCGGCTCCGCCGACTGCGGCACCGGTCCCATTTTGCCCGGCAGGAAGGCCAGTACGACCAGGGCGCCGATCACCGAGACCGCGGCCGAGCCGAGGGCGGTGACGTGTATGGCGTGGACGAAGGCGTCGTGGGCGGCGGTGACCAGCGGCCGGCCCGCGGGGCCCATCCGGTCCGCGAGGCCGAGGGTGGCCTCGATGGACTCGCCGGCCGCGTGCCGGGCGCCGGCGGGCACGCCGGGCAGGGCGTCGAGCTTGTGCTGGATGCCGTCGCGGTAGGTCGTGGACAGCAGCGAGCCGAGGACCGCGACGCCGAGGGTGCCGCCGACCTGCCGGAAGACGTTGTTGAGCGCCGAGCCGGAACCGGCCTTCTCACGCGGCAGCGACTGCATGATCGCGACGGTGACCGGCGGCATGATGTGCGCCATACCGGCCCCCTGGAGGAAGAACAGCACCTCCATCACCCACATCGGGGTGTCGGTGTCCATCAGCAGCAGGCCCGCCATGGTGGCGGCCACCACGAGCATGCTGGCGGTGCACACCGCGCGGGCGCCGTAGCGGTCCACGGCCAGCCGGGCCCGCGGCGCGAAGATCAGCTGGGCCGCGGCCAGCGGGAGGAGCAGCAGGCCGGACTGGAACGGGGTGTAGCCGCGCACGCTCTGGACGTAGAAGACGATGAAGAACGTGACGCCCATCAGCGCGAAGAAGACCAGGGCGATGGCGGCGATGGCCGCGGAGAACGCGGGCTTGCGGAAGTAGCCGATGTCGATGGACGGGTGGTCGCTGCGCTTCTGGTGCGCCACGAACACCGCCAGCACGACGAGACCGCCGGCGATGGTGCCGAACACCTGGGGGTCGGTGAATTCGGCGAGCTGGCCGCCCTTGATGATCCCGTAGACCAGCAGGACCAGGCCGACGACGGACAGCACCACCCCGACCGGGTCCAGCCGTCCGGGGCTGGGGTCCTTGGAGTCGGGCACCAGGATCACCATCGCGACCAGCGCGATCAGCACGATGGGGACGTTGACGAGGAAGACCGAGCCCCACCAGAAGTGGTCCAGCAGCAGACCGCCGGCGATCGGTCCGATGGCGATGGCCAGGCCCACGCCGCCGGCCCACACGCCGATCGCCCTCGGCTGCTCGTCGCGCTCGAAGACGTTCATCAGGACGGCGAGAGTGGCCGGCATCACGAACGCGCCGCCCAGGCCCATCAGGGCGCGGAAGACGATCAGCTGGGTGGGGGAACCGGCGAACGCGGCGAGCACCGAGCCGGCGCCGAAGACCACCAGGCCGAAGAGCAGCACCTTCTTGCGTCCGAGGCGGTCGCCGAGCAGGCCGGAGGTGAACAGCAACCCGGCGAAGACCAGCGTGTAGGCGTTGATCGCCCACTCCAGCTCGCTCTGGGTGGCACCGAGGCCGGTGGGCGACGGCGTGGCGATCGTCTTCATGGCGACGTTGAGGATGGAGTTGTCCAGCACCACGATCAGCAGGCTGAGCATCAGCGTGGACAGGATCGCCCAGCGGCGGCGGTGGATGTGCTCGGGGACCTGCCGGGCGGGTGGTTCTCCCGGAGTGGCGGATGGGGCGGATGAGGTGGCCATGGCGACACCCTAACCTATTTCGATACGGGGCCGTTCCGTATCGTAAAGCGCCGGGTCGGCCGGAGTGGCGCGCCGCGCAGCCGGACGGTGGCAGGAGCCTGTCGCGCCCCTCCCTTTTCCTTTGCGTGCGGGCCGTGCCAGCATGGTGGGGAGTCCGGGGACACCGTCAGGGTGCCTCGAGATGATGAACAGGAGCCGTCACCATGACGCAGCTTTCGCCTGCTCGCGAGCCCGCCGCCGGGGCCACCCCGGGGTCCGCCGAGAAGCCCGCTTCGGAGCGCGGCAAGTCGCTGTACGGAGGCACCGGCTCGCGCCGGATCACCGTCCGCGACATCGCCGCCGCCAAGGAGCGCGGCGAGAAGTGGCCGATGCTCACCGCCTACGACGCGATGACCGCCTCCGTCTTCGACGAGGCCGGCATCCCGGTCCTGCTGGTCGGCGACTCGATGGGCAACTGCCATCTCGGCTACGAGTCCACCGTCCCGGTCACCATGGACGAGATCACCCTGCTGTCCGCCGCGGTCGTCCGGG
This sequence comes from Streptomyces sp. NPDC026575, assembly GCF_055567415.1. Classification (NCBI taxonomy): domain Bacteria; kingdom Bacillati; phylum Actinomycetota; class Actinomycetes; order Kitasatosporales; family Streptomycetaceae; genus Streptomyces; species Streptomyces sp. NPDC026575. The sequence continues at coordinate 96,096 of NZ_JBVHQM010000024.1, read as the reverse complement.
GCACCAAGCGCAGCCTGGTCGTCGGCGATCTGCCGTTCGGCTCGTATCAGGAAGGGCCGGTCCAGGCGCTGCGCAGCGCCACCCGGCTGGTGAAGGAGGCGGGCGTCGGCGCCGTCAAGCTGGAGGGCGGTGAGCGCTCCGCGGAGCAGGTGGAGCTGCTGGTCTCCTCGGGCATCCCGGTGATGGCGCACGTCGGGCTGACCCCGCAGTCGGTCAACGCCTACGGCGGCTACCCCGTGCAGGGCCGCGGCGAGGAGGCCGCGCAGCAGCTGCTGCGCGACGCCAAGGCGGTGCAGGACGCGGGGGCGTTCGCGGTCGTCCTGGAGGCCGTCCCGGCCGAACTGGCCGCCGAGGTCACCCGCTCCCTGCACATCCCGACCGTCGGCATCGGCGCGGGCCTGGAGTGCGACGCGCAGGTGCTGGTGTGGACCGACATGGCCGGCATGACCGCGGGCCGGGTGCCGAAGTTCGTCAAGCAGTACCTGAACATGCGGGAGCTGCTCGGCGGTGCGGCCAAGGAGTTCGCGCAGGAGGTCGTCGGCGGGACGTTCCCCGCCGAGGAGCACACCTTCCACTAGGCGCGCCTCCCCCAGCAGCTCGGCCCGGCGGCCGGAACCGCGCGTTCCGGCCGCCGTCGCCGTAGTGCCCGGACGGGTCCGCCGGGTCCGCCGGTGCCGCTGTCGGTGGCCCGCCCGCGGTGTCGGCGGTCTGTCGGTGCGCTGTCAGTGGCCGCTGGCATCTTTGAGGGCATGACGCGACAGACGATAACCACCAGGGGCGGCAACGCCGTGGAGGTGCGCGGTCTGGTCAAGCACTTCGGCGACGTCAAGGCCGTCGACGGGGTGGACCTGGACGTGAAGGAAGGCACCGTGCTCGGCGTGCTCGGCCCCAATGGCGCCGGCAAGACGACGCTCGTGCGCTGCCTGTCCACCCTCCTGGTGCCGGACGCCGGCAGCGCCGTCGTGGCCGGCTTCGACGTGGTGCGCCAGCCCCGCGCGCTGCGCCGCACGATCGGCCTGACCGGGCAGTACGCCTCGGTCGACGAGAAGCTCTCCGGCTGGGAGAACCTCTACATGATCGGGCGGCTGCTCGATCTGTCCCGCAAGGACGCCCGCACCCGCGCGGACGAGATGCTGGAGCGGTTCTCGCTGACCGAGGCCGCCAAGCGGCCCGCGGCCAAGTACTCCGGCGGTATGCGCCGCCGGCTGGACCTCGCCGCCTCGATGATCGGCCGCCCGGCCGTGCTGTATCTGGACGAGCCGACCACCGGCCTGGACCCCCGCACCCGCAACGAGGTGTGGGAGGAGGTCCAGCGGATGGTCCGCGAGGGCGCGACGGTGCTGCTGACGACCCAGTACATGGAGGAGGCCGAGCAGCTGGCCGACGAGCTGACGGTCATCGACCGCGGCCGGGTGATCGCCGAGGGCCGGGTCGACGAGCTGAAGGCCAAGGTCGGCGGGCGGACGCTGCAGATCCGGCCGTCGGAGCCCGGCGAGCTGGACCGCATGGTCGGCGCCATCGCGCAGGCCGGTCTGGACGGCATCGCGGGCGCGACCGCCGACCACGACGGGGGTGTGGTCAACGTCCCGATCATCAGCGACGAACAGCTGACCGCGGTGGTCAACGTGCTCGGCCAGCGGGGCTTCGCGCTCGCCGGGATCTCCACCCATCTGCCCAGCCTGGACGAGGTGTTCCTGGCCATCACCGGCCAGAAGACCTCGGAGGCCGCCGAAGACGTCATGGACCGGAGCCACGCGGAGGTGTCGGCATGAGTGCCGCGACGATCACGGCGCCGCTCGCCAAGCCCGGCGCCGACGAGGGCCGGATCGGCCTGCGGGCCAATCTGCGGCACATCGGCGCCCTGGTGCGGCGCAACGCCCTGCAGATCAAGCACGATCCCGAGTCGATGTTCGACGCCCTGCTGATGCCGGTCATCTTCATCCTGCTGTTCGTGTACGTCTTCGGCGGCGCGATGTTCGGCAAGGGCAACCAACAGCAGTATGTGCAGTATCTGGTGCCCGGCATGATGGCGATGATGGGCATGAACATCGCCATGGCGGTGGGCACGGGCGTCAACGAGGACTTCCGCAAGGGCGTGATGGACCGCTTCCGGACCATGCCGATAGCCCGGTCCTCGGTCCTGATAGCCAAGATCGTGGTCGAGGTCGGCCGGATGCTGATCGCCACCGCGATCCTGCTGGGCATGGGCTTCCTGATCGGCCTCGAAGTCCGCGGCAGCATGCTGGAGTTCGTCGGCGCGATCGTGCTGTCCACGGTCTTCGGCGCCGCCCTGATGTGGATCTTCATCCTGCTGGGGCTCGCCATGAAGACCCCGCAGGCGGTGCAGGGCGTGGCGATGATGGTGCTGATGCCGCTCCAGTTCGGCTCGTCGATCTTCGCGCCGACCAAGGACATGCCCGGTTGGCTGAAGGGGTTCACGGACATCAACCCGCTCTCCAACCTGGCGGACGCGGCCCGTGCGCTGATCGACGGCCGGGGCGCGGTGGCACACCCGACCATCGTCACCCTCGCCTGGGCGGTCGCCATCACGGCGATCACGATGCCGCTCGCGGTGGCGAAGTTCCGCAACAAGACCTGACGCGCGTCCTACGGGGGCCTTCTCCGTAGGACGGCCCTTCGCCCGGCTCGCGTCAGATGAGGGCGGTGGCCTCTTCGAGGGAGAGGCCACCGCCTTCGGCGTAGGCGGCGTCATAGGCGCTGTCGCCCAGCATCGCCCGGGCCGCCGCCTCGGTACGGACCCGGTCGTCGCGGATGATCAGCGCCGGGACATGGCTGCCGGCCCGCAGCGCGTCGTACGCCCCCACCAGGCGCGCCGCGTCCCGGCCCGCCCGCTCGCCGTGCACGCCCATCAGCACCCGTGCGCCGCCGAGGAGTTGGATCACCGGCAGATCCGGGGAGACCATCTGCGTCAGGGGGTCCTGCATCATCTCCAGGGCCTTGCGGAACCTCGGCAGCAGCCCCTCGGTCTTCCCCTCGTCCAGATCCAGCGAGATCAGCGACGCCTCCAGGACCCCGACGAACAGGTCCGGGGCCCGCGGAAGGAACAGCTCCTGCACCTTGAGCAGTTCCTCGCGCGCCTCCTGGAACCGGCCCGTCATGCTCAGCCGCATGGCCAGCGACATCCGGGCGAACGGCTCGGTGTCCCGGCCGCTGTTGCCCTTGACGGTCTCGGCAAGCACCTCGCGCAGCATCCGCTCACCGGCCTCGCCCTGGCCGTCCTCGATCAGTACGGCGCCCAGCCGGCTGCGCAGCAGCAGGGTCTGGCCGTGGGCGCCCAGCGCCTCGGCGTGCACCATCGCCGCCCGGTAGTCGCTCGCCGCCAGCTCATAGGCGCCGCGCCTCTCATGGGTCTCGGCGCGCCCCGACAGCGCCTCGGCCGCGCCCCAGGCGTCGCCGACCTGAAGGAAGATCCGCAGCGCCTCGTCGGCGTCCCGGGACGCCTGGGGCAGCCCGCCCTCATGGTCGTTGAAGATCTTGGCGCGCAGCTGCAGGACGTACGCCAGCTCCCATGCGTAGCCCCGGTCGCGGCAGGCCCGCACCCCGCTGTCGACCAGCTCGGCCAGCTGCTCGATCTGCCCGGTCAGCAGCACCGCGTAGTGCCACATCACACCGGGCACCCGGCAGGTCTGCGGCATGCCGGGGCGGTAGGCGGCGAGGACGCCGGCCAGTTCCTCCTGCATCACCGGGTCGCGCAGGGCCTGGATGTCGCTGTCCAGGCTGGAGAGCGCGACCAGGCGGACCTCGCGGCGGGCCTCGGTCAGCTGCTCGGGAGCCATCGGCGGCGGCTTGTCGATGGGGGTCTCGTGCAGCTCGGGCGCCGGTTCGACGGGGCGGAGAAAGGGGTTGGGGCCGAGCGCGGCGGTCGCGGTGGCCCAGTGGCGGGCGTCGCTGCGGTGGTCGCGCAGCGACCAGAACCAGTACAGGGACAGCACCAGGCACAGTGCCTCGTGCTCGTCGCCGGCCGCGACGGCACGGCGCAGCGCGGTGCGCAGATTGTCGTGCTCCAGCTCCAGCCGCTCCATGCAGGGGCCCTGGCGGGGCCCGCGCAGCAACGGGTCGCTGGTACGGGCCAGTTCGCGGTAGGCGACGAGGTGCCGGCGCTCGGCGCCGGCCCGCTCGCCCGCCTCGTCCAGCCGCTCACCGGCGTACTCCCCCACCGTCTCCAGCAGCCGGTAGCGCATCTGCTCCCCGTCGCCGCGGCCGGCCGGCGCCGCCACCACCAGCGACTTGTCGATCAGCGAGCCGAGCAGCCCGGCCACCTCGTACGCGTCCACGCCGTCGCCCGCGCAGACCGCCTCGGCCGCGGCGAGGTCGCAGCCGCCGGCGAAGACCGACAGCCGGCGCAGCACCGCCCGCTCGGGCTCGTCGGTCAGGTCCCAGGACCAGTCCACCACCGCGCGCAGCGTCTGCTGCCGGGGCAGCAGGGTACGGCTGCCGCTGGTCAGCAGGCGGAAGCGGTCGTCGAGCCGGTCGGCCAGCTGCCGCGGGGAGAGCAGCCGCAGCCGGGCGGCGGCCAGTTCGATGGCCAGCGGCAGCCCGTCGAGCCGGCGGCAGATCTCGGCGCAGGCCGCCGCGGTCTCCTCGTCGGCCTCGACCCGGAAACCGGGGCGGGCGGCGGCCCCGCGGTCGGCGAGCAGCCGCAGCGCGACCGGGTCGGGCAGCGGCTCGACCGGCCGCAGCACCTCGCCCCCTACGGCCAGCGGTTCGCGGCTGGTGGCCAGCACCGTCACACCGGGGCAGTGGGCCAGCAGCCGCTCGGCGAGTTCGGCGGCGGCGCCGATCACATGCTCGCAGTTGTCGAGCACCAGCAGCATCCGGCGGCCGGTGCAGTGCTCGGCGAGCCGGGCGAGCGGGTCCAGGGCGGTGGGGTCGGTGGCGGCGCGCAGCCCTTCGGCGGTGGTGCCGCGCACGACGGTCTCGCGGGCGCCCAGCGCGGTCAGCACCGCCTCGGGCACGGTCTGCGGATCGTCCACCGGGGCCAGCTCCGCCAGCCATACGCCGTGCGGCCATGCCTCCGGCAGCGCCGCCGCGGCGGCCTCGGCGGCCTCCTGCGACAGCCGGGTCTTGCCGGCGCCACCGGGGCCGAGCAGCGTCACCAGCCGGTGCTCGGCCAGATCGGACCGGATCGCCGCCAGATCGGCGTCCCGGCCGACGAAGGAGGTGAGCCGGGCGCGGAGGTTGCCGGGGCGGGCGGGGGCGGGGGCCGCAGCGGGCGCGGCGGGCGCGGGGGCCGCGGCAGGCGCGGCGGCCGGGGCAGGCGCGGCGGCCGGGGCAGGCGCGGCGGCCGGGGCAGGCGCGGCGGGCGGGGACGCGGCCGGTTCCGGGCCGGGCGCCAGCAGCTCCGCGTGCAGGGCGCGCAGCTCCGGGCCCGGGTCGGCGCCGAGGCGGTCGGCGAGGCCGGTGCGTATCTCCTCGTAGGCCGCCAGGGCCTGGGCCGTGCGGCCGGCGGCCCGCAGCGCACGCAGCCGCAGGGCCTGGAGGGGCTCGTCGAGGGGGTGGTCCTGGCACAGCGCGAGGAGGGTGGGCAGGGCCCGCTCGGCGCGGCCGAGGGCGAGGTCCGCGGCGAGGCGGGTGCGCTGGGCGTCCAGGCGGCGGCTCTCGGCGCGGGCCGCCTCCACCCGCGCGTCCGGGAGGTCGGCGAGGGCCGGGCCGCGCCAGAGCGCCAGCGCCTCGTCGAGCAGGGCGGCGGCCCGGTCCGGGTCCGCGTCGGCGAGTGCCCGGCCGCCGTCCGCCGTGAGCCGCTCGAAGCGGTGCAGATCGACGGCGTCGGGCTCGGCGCACAGCCGGTAGCCGCCGTCGACCGAGACGATGGCGGCCCGCCCCAGGGCCCGGCGCAGCCGGCCGACCAGCGCCTGCAGCGCACCGGCCGTGTCGGCGGGCGGGTCGGCGCCCCAGACGTCGGCGATCAGCAGGTCCGGGGAGAGCGCGCGGCCGGGGCGCAGCGCGAGGGCGGCGAGCAGCGCGCGCAGGCGTGCGCCGCCGAGGGGGACGGGGGTGCCGTCGGCCCGGTCGGCCTGGGTGGTGCCGAGAATTCCGTAGCGCACCACGCCATTGTCGTCCAAGGGCGGAACTCCTTCGCCACCGGTTTTCGTTTCCCCCTGCAGCGGCCCGGGGAAGGGGCCGGGAAGCGATGCCGCCTGGGGGGACCCGTGCACCGGCCGCCGTGGTCCGGTTACGGTCGTGGCCGCCCCTCATCAGACTCTCGGGAGCCCGCAGCATGACCACAGCAATCCGGAGCGCCGACCGCCGCGTCAGCCCGGTCTTCCTGGCGCTCGCCGCCGTCCTGGTGGTATCGGGGTGGGCCGTGTGGAGCGGCACCCTCGCCGCGAGCACCGGCTTCGCGGTCTTCTTGTTCGTGGTGTCGGGCTGGGTGGTCTCGCTGTGCCTGCACGAGTACGCGCACGCCCGCACCGCCCTGCACAGCGGCGACATCTCGGTCGAGGCCAAGGGCTATCTGACGCTGAACCCGCTGAAGTACACCCATGCGCTGCTGAGCATCGTGCTGCCGGTGATCTTCGTGATCATGGGCGGGATCGGGCTGCCGGGCGGCGCGGTGTTCATCGAGCACGGCCGGATCCGGGGCCGCTGGCGGCACAGCCTGATCTCGGCGGCCGGACCGCTGACGAACGTGGTGTTCGCGGCGGTGTGCACGGCGCCGTTCTGGCTCGGCGGGTCGGCGGACGTGCCCGCCGCCTTCCGCTTCGCGCTGGCGTTCCTCGCGCTGCTCCAGGTGACAGCCGCGATCTTGAACTTCCTGCCGGTGCCCGGCCTCGACGGCTACGGCGTGCTCGAACCGTGGCTGCCGCTGAAGCTGCGGCGGCAGGTGGAGCCGTTCGCGCCGTTCGGGCTGCTGGCGGTCTTCGGGCTGCTGTGGGTCCCGGAGGTCAACCACGTGTTCTTCGACTTCGTGGACACGATCCTGCGGGGCCTGGGCGTCTCACAGCTCGACAGCTACCTGGGCCAGGAGCTCTTCCGCTTCTGGCAGGGCGAGCCGCAGCTGCTGCCGTCGGGGGCCTGAGCCCGGGTCTCAGCCGGCCGCCCGGGTCCGCTGCGCCTGCTCCAGCTTGGTCTTGCGCACGTAGAACCACGCCATGTTGCTGGAGATACCGGCCAGCAGGACCCAGACGATGCCGATGAAGCTGCCCTGCACGAAGGAGACGACGGCCGCGGCGACGGCGAGGACGCACACGGCGAGGGCCATGAGGGCGAGTCGCCGGGCCGGGCTGGGCGGGGGCAAGAGGGCCATGGGTCGGCTCCTGGGTGAGGGGTCACACGATCCCTCCCAGTGTCCCCCATGCCCCGATCCGCCCGAGCCCGCCCCACCCGCCCCCGCGCGCCAGGGGGTCAGACGTCGGTGACCCGCAGCCCCGCGTGCGCCTTGTAGCGGCGGTTGACCGAGATCAGGTTGGCGACCAGCGACTCGACCTGGTGGGCGCCTCGCAGCCGGCCGGCGAAGACCCCGCGCATCCCGGGGATCCGGGCGGCCAGCGCCTGCACCAGGTCGGTGTCGGCGCGGGACTCGCCGAGCACCATCACATCGGTGTCGATCCGCTCGGTCGCGGGGTCCTGCAGCAGCACCGCGGACAGGTGGTGGAAGGCCGCGGTGACCCGGGACTCGGGCAGCAGGGCGGCGGCCTGCTCGGCGGCGCTGCCCTCCTCCGGCTTGAGCGCGTAGGCGCCCTTCTTGTCGAAGCCCAGCGGATTGACGCAGTCGACGACGAGCTTGCCGGCCAGCGGTTCGCGCAGCGCCGTGAGCGTCTTGGCGTGGCCCTCCCAGGGGACGGCCACGATCACCACGTCGCTGCGGCGGGCGCACTCGGCGTTCTCGGCGCCCTCGATGCCCAGGCCGAGCTCGTCGGCGGCGGTCTGTGCGCGCTCGGCGGCCCGGGAGCCGATGATCACCTTCTGGCCGGCCACGGCGAGCCGGTAGGCCAGGCCGCGGCCCTGGTCGCCGGTGCCGCCGAGGACGCCGACCACGAGGCCGGAGACGTCCGGGAGGTCCCAGGGGTCGCGCTGGAGGGCGGCCTTGGCGCGGGTCGCGGCGTTCGGGGACTGCGCAGCGTCGGAAGTAGTCATGACAGCGATCCTGTCACGCCGTTGCGCCGTACGGGGTGACGGCCGCCGGTACCGCCCCGCCGCGCCGCGCCGGGGTCAGGACTTCACGCTGCCCTCGGTCAGCCCCGTCCGCCAGTAGCGCTGGAGCACCGTCATCAGCACCATCAGCGGCACCACGGACAAGAACGCGCCGCCGACCGTGTACTGATAGAGCACCGGTTGGCGGTCGGCGTAACCGGTCCAGGAGGTCAGGCCCAGCTGGATCGGATAGAGGTCGGAGTCGGAGAGCATCACCAGCGGCAGGAAGTAGTTGTTCCAGATGTGCACGAACTGGAAGAGGAAGACGGTGACCAGCGCGGGGGTCATCAGCCGCAGCCCGAGCCCGCCGAAGATCCTCGCCTCGCCCGCGCCGTCGATCCGCGCCGCCTCCAGGAGCGAGTCGGGCACGGCGGCGGTCGCGTAGATCCGGCAGAGGTACACGCCGAAGGGGCTGACGACGCTGGGGATCAGCACCGCCCAGTAGGTGTTGGCCAGGCCCATCGCGCTGAAGAGGAAGTACAGCGGGAGGGCGAGCGCGGTGCCGGGGATCAGCACCCCGGCGAGCACGACGTTGAAGACCGCCTCCCGGCCGCGGAAGGGGAACTTGGCCAGCGCGTAGCCGGCCGCGGCGGACAGCAGGGTGGCGCAGACCGCGCCGATCCCGGCGTAGAGCAGGGAGTTGGCGAACCAGCGGGCGTAGATGCCGTGGTCGTAGGTGAGGACGTCGACGAGGTGGGCCAGGGGCCGCGGATGGTCGGAGAACCAGAAGCCGAAGGTGCCGAAGAGGTCGGCGCTGTTCTTCGTGGTGGAGACGGTCAGCCAGTAGACGGGCACCAGGAAGTAGATCGCGCCGAGGGTCAGCAGCGAGGCGGTGATGATCCGGTAGCGGACCGGGGGCCGGGTCATCCGTGCTCCTTCGCGCGCCCGCCGACCAGCCGCAGGAAGCCGAAGGACAGTACACACGCCACCAGTGCCAGCAGCACCGCCTCGGCCGCCGCCACATGCTGGTTGTTGCCGACGAACGCCTCGCTGTAGGCGTGCAGGTTGGGGGTGAAGCCGGAGTCGATGGAGGAGGCCAGCGGGCGCAGCACCATCGGCTCGGCGAACAGCTGGAGGGTGCCGATGATGCTGAAGACGGTGGTGAGCACCAGCGCCGGCCGGATCAGCGGGATCTTGATGTGCCGGGCGACCTGCCAGGCGCTCGCGCCGTCGATCCGCGCCGCCTCGTACAGCTCGCCCGGCACGGCCTTGAGCTGGGCGATCAGCACCAGCATGTTGTAGCCGGTGAACTGCCAGGTGACGATGTTGGCGATGGCCCACAGCACGGTGCCGCGGGAGAGGAAGTCCAGCTGCCAGCCGAGCGAGTCGGCGATCTTCACCAGCGGGCTGATGCCGGGGACGTAGAGGAATCCCCAGAGGATCGAGGCGATCACACCGGGCACGCCGTACGGCAGGAAGAAGGCGCTGCGGAAGAAGGGCACCCAGCGGGCGGAGGCGCTCTCCAGGAGCAGCGCGAGGGCGGTGGCGAGCACGATCATCAGCGGGATCTGCACGGCGCCGAAGAGCAGCACCCGGCCGAAGCCGGTCAGGAACCGGTCGTCGGAGAGCGCATGGGCGTAGTTGTCGAGGCCGGCGAACGCCTCGTGCTCCCGGCCGCCGAGGCCGAGCGGCCCGGTGCGTTCGGTCCGGTGCAGGCTCTGGTAGAGGGCGTAGCCGATCGGGGCGAGGAAGCAGAGGGCGAAGACGGCGAGGAAGGGCAGGACGAAGCCGGCCGCGGCGCGGGCGTTGCGGGCCTCGGTCCGCGAGGCCCGGCGCGGGCGCCGCTGCGGGGCCCGCGTCGTGACGGCGACCGGCTCGGCCCTGCTGAGCGTGTCCCGGCTCACCCGCCGCTCTCCACCTTCAGGCCCTTGCCCTTGAGGTCGGAGAGCGTCTGGCCCTGCACCTTCTTCAGCACGGAGCGGAAGGAGCCGCCGTCGGCCAGCGCGTCGGTGAAGGCGTCGCCGAGCCGCTGGTAGAGGGTGTCCACGCCGGGTCCCCAGCGCCAGCTGGTGTCGACGTGCGCACCGGCGTCCGCGAAGATCCTGCTGTACTCCTGGCCGCCGAAGAAGGGCTTGTCGACGTCGAGGTCGGCGGTGGCGTAGCCCTTCTTGGCGCTGGGGAAGCCGTAGCCGCCGTCGATCAGCAGCGCGATCGACTCGGGGGCGGTGTTGAGCCAGACCGCGAAGTCCAGGGCGTCCTTGGGGTAGTGCGCCTTGGCGAAGACGGCGGTGGTCGAGCCGCCCCAGTTGGCGAAGACCTTCTCGCCGGCCTTCCACTGGGGCATCGGCGCGGCCCGCCACTTGCCCTTGGTGCCCGGCGCGTTGCCGGACAGCAGCGCATCGCCCCAACTGGCGCCCAGCCAAGCCGCGATGGCCCCGGTCTGGAGGTCCTTATACCAGGCGTTCTGCCGGTCCGGGATGGTCTTGACGAGCTTCTGCCTGACGAGCGCCTCCCAGTAGTCGGCGACCTTGCGGGTGGGTTCGTCGTCGATGCCGATGATCCAGGTGTCCCCGTCGGCCGCGTACCACTTGGCGCCGGCCTGCCAGGCGAGGCCCGCGAAGCGGTTGCCGTTGGTGGGGGCGAAGGTCTCGATCCAGGCGCCCTTCTTGCGAACGGCCTTGGCGGCGCTCTCGTACTCGTCCCATGTCCCGGGGGTCCGTACGCCCCACTTGTCGAACAGGTCCTGCCGTACGAACAGGCCCATCGGCCCGGACGCCTGCGGGATGGCGTAGACGCCCCGGCCGAAGACGGACTGCTGCCACTGCCAGCCGAAGAACCTGTCCTTGTGGCGGGCGGCGCCGAGCGGGGCGAGGTCCAGCAGCCCGTTGTCGAGCAGGAAGCTGGGGACGACCGGGAACTCGATCTGGCCCAGGTCGGGCGGGTTGCCGGCCTTGATGGCGGCGTGCATCTTCGCGTACTGCTCGCCGTTGACGGCCGACACCTTCTCGACCTTGACCTGGACCTCGGGGTGGTGGCGGTTCCACAGGTCGACGGGCTTGTCGATGCCCGGCACCCAGGACCAGAAGGCCAGCTCGATCTTCTGCCCCTTCTTGCGCTCCTCGGGCTTTCGGCCGTCGTCGCCGTCGCCGCAGCCGGCGAGCGCGAAACCGGCTGCGACGGCGGCCGCGCCGCCCAGGACCGTTCTGCGGTGCACGGGGTTGCTGGTCATGTCGGCTCCTCCACGGGGATGCGGCGGAAGGTGATCGTCGAGTACGCGCTGAAGTCGCCGGTCTCGTAGAGCAGTCCGACGCTGTCGCGGTCGAGGCGGACGAGGTCGGAGCAGGCGGCCGGGAGCCCGTCGACCGGGTGCGCGGTCCTCCCCCACGCTCGGCTTCGCTCGCGCGGGGGGACCCCCATGGTGGCGCCGTCGTCGTCGCTGAGCAGGGCGTGGCTGCCGTTGTAGCGGGGCTCGGTGCCGTCGTCGCCGGGCCTCGTGGGCGGGGTGGAGTGGTTGGCGGGGACCAGCACCCGGCCCTCGGCGAAGGCGAGCAGGACCCCGGAGCGCGCCCGGACCACGGCGGGGATCCGGAAGCTCGTGTACCCCTCGGTCCCGGCCCGGTACGGCACTGAGCTCTCGTACGCCATGGGTCACCCCCAATGGGCAAGGACGTAGGATGTCCCCTGTCCTGCGGTGACCATAGGGAGTGCCCAACTGGCCGTCAAGGCACCGCACATGGCGTTCTTCCGTGTCGGCAACGACACTCCCGACACCGCATGAAATCCCGGTGAACGGGACGAATGGGACAGCGCCCTTCGGCGGTCGGACCCTCCCCTAATCGGCGAGCCGGTGGCGGATCCCGTCGAAGTGCCGGTGTATCGCCTCCACGGCGCGGTCCGCGTCGCGGGCCTCCAGCGCGTCGACGATCTCCCGGTGCTGACGGCAGGTCACCTCCGGGTCCGGGCGGGCGTCGGACAGGTCCTCGCGCACCCGGCGCAGCGCCGCCCAGAAGGCGTCCAGCACCTCGCTCAGCAGGTGGTTGCCCAGGGAGCGGTAGAGGGCGAGGTGGAACGCCCGGTCGGTGTCGCTGTGCACCATGCCGCCGCGCGCCTCCTCCGCCATCCGCCGCACCAGCCCCTTGAGGGCAGTGAGGTCCTCGGCGGGCAGCGTGCGCGCGACGGTGCCGATCAGGCCCGCCTCCAGGGCCTCGCGGACCTCCATCAGCTCGTACAGGCTCGGCTCGCCCTGGTGGTGGCGGACCGCCGCGCGGAAGGCGACGCCCTCGACGAACGGCTCCAGGGTGAGCGGGCCGACGTAGGTGCCGAAGCCGTGCCGGATCTCCACGATGCGCATGGCCTGCAGCGCCTTCAGCGCCTCGCGCACCGAGTTGCGGCTGACGTCGAGCAGGGCGACGAGTTCGGCCTCGGTGGGCAGCGGGTCACCCGGCACCAGCCCGCCCTGCAGGATCAACTTCTTGATCTGCGCCTGCACATCCTCGGACATCGTCCCTCGCGCCATGGAATCTCCCTCTCCCTCTCCCGCGACCGCGCGGGCCGCGCCGCCGGCCCTCCCCGAGCCCGTGGGGAGCAGGGGGCACCCCCGTCCGACCCGCCCCACCCGGGACCGCACATCCTTGACCGACCGCCTGTGAACAGGTCTATTGTGCTCCGACATAGGACATCCCACGTCCCATGTCCGGTGACATCGGTCATCATCCGTCCGACATCGGAGACCCGGAGCCCCCCATGGCACTGCCCACCCCTCTCCACGGCGTCATCCCACCGGTCTGCACCCCGCTCGACCCGCGCGGCCAGGTCGACACCGCCTCCCTGGCCCGCCTGGTCGACCACCTCATCGACGGCGGAGTGCACGGACTGTTCGCCCTCGGCTCCACCAGCGAGGTCGCCTACCTGACCGACGCCCAGCGCGCCACCGCCCTGGAAGCGGTGCTCAAGGCCGCGGACGGCCGGGTCCCGGTGCTCGCCGGCGCCATCGACACCACCACCCCGCGGGTCCTCGACCACGCCCGCACCGCCGCCGGCCTGGGCGCCGACGCCCTGGTCGCCACCGCGCCCTTCTACACCCGCACCCATCCCCGGGAGATCGCCGCCCACTTCCGGCATCTGCGCACGGCCGTGGACCTCCCCCTGCTCGCGTACGACATCCCCATGGCCGTCCACAGCAAGCTGGCGCCCGCCGTGGTCCGCGAGCTGGCCGAGGACGGCACCCTGGCCGGGCTCAAGGACAGCAGCGGCGACGAGGGCTCGCTGCGCCGGCTGATCGTGGCGCTCGGCGGCCGCACCGGCCGCCGCACCGGCCCCGCCCCCGGTTTCGCGATCCTCACCGGCTCCGAACTGACCGCGGACGCCGCCTTGCTGGCGGGCGCCGACGGCATCGTCCCCGGCCTCGGCAACGTCGACCCGGCGGGCTACGTACGCCTCTACGACGCGGCCCGGTCCGGCGACTGGGAGCGGGCCGCCACCGAACAGGAGCGGCTGGCCGCCCTGTTCTCGATGGTCGACACCGGCCCGGAGAGCGAGATGGGCCGCAGCTCCTCCGCACTGGGCGCCTTCAAGGCGGCCCTGCACCTCCTCGGCGTGATCCAGCGCGGCACCACCGCGTTCCCCCAACTGCCGCTGGGCGAGGAGTCGGTGCGGGAGGTCGGACGGCTCCTCACCGAGGCCGGTCTGGCACTGCCGCAGGGGGACCGCCGCAGCGGCTGAGGTTTCCGGCGCGGGGACCAGCGTGGGCCCCGGCCGGCCGTACGAGGGAGGGCGCCGCACGTCCCGTACGGGTGAAAGCCGTTGAACGCGAAACCAGGGAGTGCCGTCCTGGGGCAGGATGCCGTGCCATGGATGCCGTACGGGTCGCGCTGTTGCGCGAGGTGCTCGCCGGGACGGAGTGGGTCCAGGCCACCCGCAGGTTCGCCGGATCGCTGCGGGCCGCGGTCGCACCGCACGGCGGCGGGCTGCTGCTGGTCGGCAGCGCCGCGTACGAGCCCTGGCATCTGGCCGCCCATCTGGACGACGAGGCCGCCTGGTCGGGCCTGCCGGAGCTGTCGCCGACCCTGGTGCGCCATCGCGTCCCCGGCGGGGCGCCGGCTCATCTGGCGGTGGGGCTGGGGCGGCTGGCGGCGGCCGGGCGGGGCGAGACGCTGCTGGTCGTCACGCCGGGGCAGCCGGGCGCCGGGCTGCTGGAGCGGGTCCATGACGCCCGCCGCAACGGCGCGACGGTACTGGCGCTGGGCGGCGGCGACCGCGATCTGCACGCCCTGGCCCATGACGCGCTCGCCGCCCCCGCGCCTCCGCCCGACGGCGGGACCCATGCCCCCGCGGACCTCGACCTCGACACCGTCCAGCATCTGGTCAGCGCGGCCGCCGGCGAGAACAGCCTGCCCGCGCCCCGCCGGCACCGCCGCTTCCGCGACCGCCTGGCCCGCCTCGCCGACGCCCTGACGGAGCCGCCGCCCCCGCGGTGGTAGCGCCCCGGAGCCTGTGCTCGGGGCCCCGCGCCGCTCCCCCGGTCGCCCCGGGCGCGGGAGGTGCCCCCGTCCGGGTCCGGGTGGGCCGCTACGCGTCCTCGCCCGCGCCGCCCTTGCCCTTCCCGGCGTCCATGTCGTGCCACTTCGGGTCGGTCTCCCACTCCAGGTTCCGCTCCCGGGCGGTCTCCATGGCGTGCGCGGCCTCCTCGCGGCTGGCATACGGGCCGAAGCGGTCGGCGGCGCGGCACTCCGGGCCCTCCTCGACCGTCTGGTGCCGGAGGCAGTAGTACCACTCGCCCGGCTTACCGACCGTCCGCCTCTTGAACAGCGCCATTGCCGCCTCCTGTGGGTGTTCCGTGTCACCATCCTGCCCGACGGCCCGCGGATACACTCGCTGGCATGTCTGGCCAGTCGCTTCTTGTCCCGGGGAAGATCTCCCCCACCCGCCCCGTCCCCGCCTCGATCGCGCGCCCCGAGTACGTCGGGAAGGACGCACCCACGCCCTATACGGGGCCCGAGGTGCAGGACGCCGAAACGATCGAGCGGATGCGGATCGCCGGCCGGATCGCCGCACAGGCGATGGCGGAGGCCGCCAAGCTGATCGAGCCCGGTGTGACGACCGACGAACTCGACCGGGTCGCCCACGAGTTCATGTGCGACCACGGCGCCTACCCGTCCACCCTCGGCTACCGCGGGTTCCCCAAGTCCCTGTGCTCCTCGCTCAACGAGGTCATCTGCCACGGCATCCCGGACTCCACCGTCCTCAAGGACGGCGACATCGTGAACCTGGACGTCACCGCGTACATCAACGGCGTGCACGGCGACAACAACGCCACCTACCTGTGCGGCGACGTGGACGAGGAGTCCAAGCTGCTGGTGGAGCGCACGCGTGAGGCGCTCCAGCGCGCGATCAAGGCGGTCAAGCCGGGCCGTCAGATCAACATCATCGGCCGGGTCATCGAGTCGTACGCCAAGCGCTTCGGCTACGGCGTGGTCCGCGACTTCACCGGTCACGGCATCAACTCCTCCTTCCACTCCGGCCTGATCGTTCCGCACTACGACAGCCCGCACCACACCACCGACATCAAGCCCGGCATGACCTTCACGATCGAGCCGATGCTGACGCTGGGCACGCACGACTACGACATGTGGGACGACGGCTGGACCGTGGTGACCAAGGACCGCAAGCGGACCGCGCAGTTCGAGCACACGCTGGTCGTGACGGAGACCGGGGCGGAGATCCTCACGCTCCCGTAAGCGGCGGCGGGCTCTTCGTAGGGCGAAGGCGGCGGGGCGCGGCCTCGCGGGGCCGTCCGGGACGTGGGGCACATTTTACCGACAGCGCGTCGGGAACAGGGGTAGCCTGGTTACCGACAGGACGTCGGGAACGGGTTGACTTAGGTAAGCCTAAGTAGTTACGTGAGCCCCAGCGTCAGCGGCTCAGCGGAGTACCTGCTCCCGTCCTCCCCAAGCTCTCGAATCCGCTTGAGCAGGGGGGACCCATCCTCGGCCCCCGGAGGTCCGCCTTGGCAGCGTCCAGCCCGTCCAGCCCGAGCCCGTCCGATCCGCCCGCTCCCGCCACGCCGTTCTCGACGGTCATCCGCACGGCGTCCCACGAGCAGCACACGGAGGCCGAGAACTCCTCGTTCATGAGCGATCTCCTCGGCGGCCGGCTCGGCGTCACGGCCTACCGGCGCTACACCGAGCAGCTGTGGTTCGTCTACCGCGCGCTGGAGGGCGCCTCCGAGGCGCTCGCCGGCAACCCGGTGGCGGGCCCCTTCATCCGCCCGGAGCTGGCCCGCACCGCCGAGCTGGAGCGCGATCTCAGCCACCTCGGCGGGTCCGCCTGGCGCGACGGCCTGGAGCCGCTGCCGGCCACCGCCGCCTACGCCGACCGCGTGGCGGCCTGCGCCCGCGACTGGCCGGCCGGCTATGTCGCCCACCACTACACGCGCTACCTCGGCGACCTCTCCGGCGGCCAGATCATCCGCGGCACCGCCGAGAAGACCTGGGGCTTCGCCCGCAAGGGCGACGGGGTGCGGTTCTACGTCTTCGAGGACATAGCCAACCCCGCCGCCTTCAAGCGCGAGTACCGCACCCTGCTGGACGCACTGCCGGTGGACGACCTGGAGAAGCAGCGGGTGGTCGACGAGTGCAAGCGCGCGTTCCGGCTGAACAGCGCGGTCTTCAGGGAGTTGGGCGAGCAGTTCCCGCTGAGCGCGTGACGCCGGACGGGCCCGGGGGGGCGACCACCCCGGGCCCGAGCCGTTCCAGCAGGAGGTGCGGGCGCCGGTCGCCGGGCCGTAGTCGCCGGAGGCGGAGTGGAAGCGGAAGCGGCTCTCGCCGACCGGGGCGGCGCCGCCGGTCAGGGCCCGACCGCCGTGTGCGACGGACCCGGCGCGCTGCTGTCGCGGGTCCACCGGCAGCCGGTGGAGGCGATCGGGCCGCCGCGGACCGGAATTCCGCTGGTCATGCCCCGTCGCGAGCCATGACCCTTACCTTGACCGTGGCTTGACGGTTCCGTGACTGGCCATGGATCAATCCGTAATCGGGCCGTTGCCCATGAGAGCGGGATCACTGGACAGGGTGGGCAGGAGAAGGTAAGCCTCAGATAAGTTAGGGCCGCCTTAGTGGCGACCCTAACGTCTGTCTACCCTTCCCGTACGTCGTTTCCGTACATCCGAGCCCGCTGGGAGCCCCGTATGCGAGCCCTTCGCCCCTCCGCCGTCGCCGCCATCGCCGCGGTCGCGGCCGTCACCGCCGTCGCCGGCTGCGCCGCGAAGAACGACGGCAAGGCAGGAGGCGGCAAAGGCGCGATCGAGGTGACCGCGACCGACTCCAGCTGTGAGCTCTCCGCCAAGGAGTTCCCCGCCGGACATGTCCGCTTCGCGGTGCAGAACAAGGGCTCCAAGGTCACCGAGGTGTACGTCTACGCGCCCGGCGACCGCATCGTGACCGAGCGGGAGAACATCGGGCCCGGCACCAGCACGGAGATCACCGCCGAGATCAAGGCCGGTTCGTACGAGATCGCCTGCAAGCCGGGTATGAAGGGCGACGGGATCCGGCAGAAGGTGACCGCCAGCGGCAAGGCCACCACCGCCAAGCGCGACCCCAAGCTGGACGCCGCGGTCGCCGCGTACCGCAGTTACGCCCAGGAGCAGGCCGACCAGACCATCCCGAAGGCGCAGAAGTTCGCCGACGCGGTCAAGGCCGGCGACCTGGACGAGGCCAAGAAGACCTACGCCGTCTCGCGGATCGGCTGGGAGCGCACCGAGCCGGTCGCCGAGTCGTTCGGCGATATCGACCCCAAGGTCGACCTGCGCGAGGACGGCCTGAAGAAGGGCCAGAAGTGGACCGGCTGGCACAAGCTGGAGAAGTCCCTGTGGGAGGAGAAGAAGATCTCCGGGGACGACAAGAAGCTCGCCGACCAGCTCATGACGGACCTCAAGGACTGGCAGAAGCGGGTCGGCAAGGCCGAGATCACCCCGACCAGCATGGCCAACGGCGCCAAGGAGCTGCTCGACGAGGTGGCCACCGGCAAGGTCACCGGTGAGGAGGAGCGCTACAGCCACACCGACCTGGTCGACTTCCAGGGCAACGTCGAGGGCGCCGAGAAGACCTACCAGCTGCTGAAGCCGGTCGCCGCCAAGAACGACCCGGCGCTGGCCAAGGAGCTGGACAAGCAGTTCAAGGCGATCCACGCACGGCTTGAGGCGCACCGCGACGACAAGTCCGCCGACGGCTTCGTCTCCTACGACACGGTCGACAAGAGCGAGCAGAAGGAACTCTCCGACGCCGTCAACGCGCTGGCCGAGCCGCTGTCGAAGCTGGCCGCCGCCGTGGCCGCCGCCAAGTAGTCCACTGCCAGGCCACAGGGGGTCACCATGACGCACGACAACAGCACCGGCGCCCAGGGCGAGGCGGCCGCCGAGGACACCGCCGCCACCGACGCCGCGGCCGAGCAGACCGCCAACGGGCGGGCGCCCTCCCGGCGTTCGCTGCTGGGCTGGGGCGGCGCGGGACTGGCGCTCGGCGCGGTCGCGGCCGGCGGAACGGCGGCGGCGCTGCGCGCCGGCGGCGATGCCCAGCCGGCCGCCGCGGACGTGACCGCGGGTGCCGCGGTCCCCTTCCACGGCAAGCACCAGGCCGGTATCGCCACCGCGGTCCAGGACCGGCTGCACTTCGCCGCGTTCGACGTCACCACCGACGACCGCGACGAGCTGATCGCGCTGCTCAAGGACTGGTCGAAGGCGGCGGCGAAGATGACCGCCGGCGACGCGGTCGGCGAGGGCGCGGTCGGCGGGCTGGCGGAGGCGCCGCCGGACGACACCGGCGAGGCGCTCGGCCTGCCGCCGTCCCGGCTCACCCTGACCTTCGGCATCGGCCCGTCGCTGTTCGAGAAGGACGGCAAGGACCGCTTCGGCCTCAAGGGCCGCCGGCCCGCGGCGCTGACCGAGCTGCCGCAGTTCCCCGGCGACAACCTCGACAAGACGCGCAGCGGCGGCGATCTGTGCATCCAGGCATGCGCGGACGACCCGCAGGTCGCGGTGCACGCGATCCGCAACCTGGCCCGGATCGGCTTCGGCAAGATAGCCATCCGCTGGTCGCAGCTCGGCTTCGGCAAGACCTCCTCCACGACGCCGGAGGCCCAGACACCGCGCAACATGATGGGCTTCAAGGACGGCACCCGGAACATCGCGGGCACCGACCACGCCGCGCTGGCCAAGCACGTGTGGGTCGGCGAGGGCGACGAGAAGGGCGCGGCCGGCTGGATGGCCGGCGGCTCCTACCTCGTCGCGCGCCGGATCCGGATGCACATCGAGACCTGGGACCGCACCTCGCTCCAGGAGCAGGAGGACATCTTCGGCCGCAACAAGGGCGAGGGCGCCGCGGTCGGCAAGAAGAACGAGCGGGACGAGCCGCATCTGAAGTCGATGCTGCCCACCGCCCACGTACGCCTCGCGCACCCGGACTCCAACCACGGCGTGCGCATCCTGCGCCGCGGCTACTCCTTCACCGACGGCACGGACGGCCTGGGCCGGCTCGACGCGGGGCTGTTCTTCCTCGCCTACCAGCGCGACGTACGCGAGGGCTTCATCCCCCTGCAGCGGAGGCTGGCGGCCAACGACGCCCTCAACGAGTACATCCAGCACGTCGGTTCCGCGCTCTTCGCGGTGCCGCCGGGCGTCCGCGACGGCGACGACTGGTGGGGCCGGGAGCTCTTCGCCTGACGCCGCCGGCGCCGCTCGGCCGCGCCGGAAACAAGACTGCCGCCATCTGACTGCCGCCGTACGAAGGAAGGGAAGGCCCCGACGTGTTGGGCAACTACCTGATCGGTCTGCGCGAGGGCCTGGAAGCCAGCCTCGTCGTCTGCATCCTGATCGCCTATCTGGTCAAGACCGGGAGGCGGGAGG
This sequence comes from Streptomyces sp. NPDC026575, assembly GCF_055567415.1. Taxonomy (NCBI): domain Bacteria; kingdom Bacillati; phylum Actinomycetota; class Actinomycetes; order Kitasatosporales; family Streptomycetaceae; genus Streptomyces; species Streptomyces sp. NPDC026575. The sequence goes on along the minus strand of NZ_JBVHQM010000024.1, from coordinate 76,109 downwards.
CGCTGCGCCCGGTCTGGCTCGGGATCGCGCTCGCCGTGGTGCTGTCGTTCGGGTTCGGGGCCGCCCTGCAGTTCGGCTCGCAGACCCTGACGTTCAAGGCGCAGGAGGCGCTGGGCGGATCGCTGTCCGTCGTCGCGGTGTGCCTGGTGACGTGGATGGTCTTCTGGATGCGGCGCACCGCGCGGCATCTGAAGCAGGAGCTGCACGGGAAGTTGGACGCGGCGCTGCAGATGGGCACCGTGGCGCTGGTGGTCACCGCCTTCCTGTCGGTGGGCCGGGAGGGCCTGGAGACCGCGCTGTTCGTCTGGACCGCCGCCCAGTCCGCGAACGACGGCGTACGGCCGCTGGTCGGGGCGCTGCTGGGGCTGGCGACGTCGGTTCTGATGGGCTGGCTGTTCTACCGCGGCGCGGTCCGGATCAACCTCGCGAAGTTCTTCACCTGGACCGGCGGGATGCTGGTGGTGGTCGCGGCGGGCGTGCTGGCGTACGGCTTCCACGACCTGCAGGAGGCCGAGTTCCTGCCGGGGCTGGGCAGCAAGGCGTTCGACATCAGCGAGCAGATCCCGGCCGACAGCTGGTACGGCACGCTGCTCAAGGGCGTCTTCAACTTCCAGCCGGACCCGACCGTCCTCCAGGTCACGGTGTGGGCTCTGTATCTGATCCCCACGCTTCTGTTCTTCCTCGCCCCGGGTAGGGTGTCGCCGAATCGTGCCACCCCGGCGGCCGCCCAGTCCGCCCCGGTCGCCCCGAAGGAGCCCGAGCCCCATGACACGCAGGTCGCCGTTCCGGGTGCCCGTAACTCTGATGTCGGCAGCGACGGCGCTGCTGATACTGAGCGGGTGCATGACGGTGCACGGCGAGAGGGAGATGCTGCCGGCGGTGTCGAAGGCTGAGGGCGCCAAGGCGCTCGACCGCTTCGCCGACGGCTTCAACAAGGCCAACCGCCGGCTCGATCCGAAGCTGAACCCGTCCTTCGAGGCGGGCCCGCTGCTCGCCATCGACCAGGCCGGGATAAAGGCCGCGCAGGCGCTGCGGCCGCAGGGCAACCCGGGCTTCCCCGCGCTGGCGTTCAAGGACGCGCACTTCACCGTGCCCAAGCAGAAGGGCTGGCCGAAGTACTTCCTCGCGGACGCGCTCAGCAACCGCAAGGACGCCAGTGGCCAGAACACCCGCTGGTTCCTGGTGTTCGGCCGCGACGGCATCGACGAGAAGTGGCGCGCGCAGTACTTCGCCCAGTTCCCCGGGAACAAGGCGCCGGAGCTGAAGACGGACGAGGACGGCTACGCGGAGGCGGTGCCCGCCGGCGCGGCGTCGGGCCTGACCGTGGACCCGGGCAAGCTGAGCCGCCGCTACGCGGACTTCCTCAACACCGGCAAGGGCGGCGCCTTCGCTTCGGGGCCGAACACCGACGGCTGGCGGGAGCGGCGCGCCAAGGACTCCCACCAGCTCGGTGCGCGGATCCTGTGGGAGGACACCGCCTCGGAGGCGCCGCCGGTGGCGCTGCGGACGACGGACGGCGGTGCGCTGGTGTTCTTCTCGACCTTCTACCACCAGCAGAAGACGGTCTCCGAGGGGTCGGTGATCACGGTGCCGGCGGGTCTGCGGGGGCTCGTCGAGGGCCCGCAGAAGAAGACCAACCGGATGGCCTTCACCACGGTCTCGTCCCAGGCGGTCACGGTGCCGGCCAAGGGGTCCGGCGGGAAGGTCGTCTTCCTCAACCGGCGCGAGGGCAAGACCTCGGTGAAGCCTCAGTAGGGGACCCGCGCAAGGTCGCCGACGCCGAAGGGGCCGCCCGGGTGATCCCGGCGGCCCCTTCGGTGTGCGGAGCGGGGGTCAGCGGCCGATCGGCCAGGCCGCCGACTCGTGGTAGGGCTCGCGGTCGGTGCGGTCGTGGAACTCGGCGCAGGCGTCGGTCAGCGACTCCAGCAGCGTCAGCGGGTCGGGCAGCGTCAGCTCGGGGCCGCGCAGCCAGGTCACCGCGGGCTGCTCGCCGGGCAGCGCCGAGGGCGGCAGGAGTACGTAGCTGCCGCGGCAGTGCCAGCGCAGCCCCGGGTGGTCTTCCAGGGTCTCGGGGTGGCAGTCCAGCTCGCAGGGCCACCACTCGTCCTCGTCGTCCGGGGTGCCGCGGGTGGCGGTGAAGAACAGCATCCGGCCGTCGCCGAAGCCGGCGCCGCTGAGCGTGATCGGCCCGACCTCGATGCCCGCCGCCTCCAGGCGCCCCAGGGCGCTGCGGCCCGCCTCGACGGGGACGTCGAGCACGTCGTGGGCGATGCCGGTGGCGGTGATGAAGTTGGCCTGCGGGAGGGTGCGGACCCAGGCGGCGACCATGTCGCGGTCGGTGGTGGCGACGGTCTGCCAGCCGAAGGAGATGGGATGTCGGCCCGGAGTGGGACAGCCGACGCGCTCACAGGAACAGCCGTAGCCGGAGGGGTGTGCTGCCGGGGCGACGGGGAAGCCCGCGTCGGCCGCGGCCAGCAGCAGGTCCTCGCGGCCGCGCGCGGCCGCCGATCCCGTGTCCGTATCGCCGCCGTCCGATCCGCTCTTCGGCCGGCGCAGCCACTGGGAGAACCTGCTCTTGCGTTCCATCTATCCCCTCACTTCGAGCGGTGGTCTGGGATCAATGCTGCCACCATCCTGCGCTTCGGGTGACCGGTGTGGGGATCCGGGGTGAACTGAGAACGGGCGAATACCGGCAATCCATCCCATCGGCGACACCTCGCCGGCCTCGTCCGCCGTCCGCCCGGCACGGTCAGTCGCGGGGGGACAGACCACGCAGTACCTGGTCGACAAGGGTGTCGACGAACTCGTGGGTCAGTTCGCCGGTGCGCATCAACCAGCGCTGTGAGAAGGGACTCAGCAGCATCTCGGTGGCCAGCCGCACATCGATGTCGTCGGCCACCTGGCCCGCCTCCTGCGCGGCCCGCAGCCGTTCGACGTAGACGCGGGTGCCGGGCTCCAGCAGTCGGCCGACGAAGGAGCGGGACAGCTCCTCGTCGCCGGCGCCGGCCGCCGCGAGGGCGCGGTAGGGGGCCTGGAACGCCGGGTCGTTGAACTCGTCGGCGGTCGCCCGCAGCACGAACTTCAGGTCGGCGGCCAGGTCACCGGTGTTCGGCAGGCCCTTTTCGTAGTCCTCGTCGACGCCGGCGGTGAAGGCGTCGAGCAGGACGGCGGCCTTGGAAGGCCACCAGCGGTAGATCGTCTGCTTGCCGACCCCGGCCCGGGAGGCGATGCCTTCGATCGTGAGCTTCTCGTAGCCGACCTCGCCGACGAGGGTGAGGGCGGCGTCGAAGATCGCGCGGCGGGAGCGTTCGCTGCGGCGGGAGGCGTCGGGTGCGCTTTTGCTGGCCATGCTGCGGAGTCTAGCGAGGAAGAGGCGAGACGTATCGTCTTGACGATACGAAGCGTCTCGGTCCATAGTGGTGGACATCAAGCGAGACGGACCGTCTCGCGAAAGTGGTCGACGAGGAGAGGGGATCCCCATGAGCAAGGGCAACGCGGGCGGAATGCTCGGCGTCGGAGGCACCCGGAGCAAGCTCTCGCGCGGTGCGCTGCGCGGCGCCGGCGGCGCCCGTAGTGGCCACGGTCAGCCGGATCCGCAGGACCGGCGCCGCGAGCTGCTCCGCAAGTTCCAGGAGCGGGCCCGCAAGGACTGACCGGGGGCCGTCCGAAGGGGCGGACCCTACGGGCGGTCCCAGTCGTCGCCCCACGCCGCGTCGCGGGCCGCGCGGTAGCGGTCGCCGTGCCGCTTGGTGACCGTGGCGCGCTCCAGGCCGTCGTCCGTCGTACACAGCTCCAGCAGGACCTGGCCCTTGCGGAGCTGGGGCTTGCGGACGATGCGGGCGGCGGCCGGGGCGGCGTCGAGGCCGGTGGCGGCCACGTAGGCGAACTTCTCGTCCTCGTACGGCAGGGAGCCGCCCTTGACCTGGCGGTGCAGCGAGGAGCGGCTGACCCGGGCGGAGAAGTGGCACCAGTCTTCCCCGGGGACGATGGGGCAGGTGTCGCTGTGCGGGCAGGGGGCGACGATCCGCAGCCCGGCCTCGACGAGCTGGGTGCGGGCCTCGCGGATACGGAGGTAGCCGTCGGGCGTGCCGGGCTCGATGAGGACGACGCTCTTGGCGGCGGCGGCCGCGGCGACAACCGCGCGGCGGTCCTCGGGGCGGAGTTCGCCGAGCACGTAGGAGACCGTCACGAGGTCCGTACCGGCGGGGAGGGTGAGGCCCTCGCCGAGGGTCCGGCGCTCCCAGTCGGTGTCCGGCAGCACGCCGGCGGCCAGTTCGGCACCCAGATCGAGGGCGGGCTGGGCCCAGTCCCAGACGGTGCTGTGGTGGCCGTCCCAGGTGGCGGCGGTGGCCCACGTCGCGGCGCCGGTGCCGCCGCCGATGTCGATATGGGTGGCCGGCGACCAGTCGGGGACCCGGGCGGCGAAGGCGGCCAGCGCGGCCCGTACGGCTTCGAAGGTGGCCGGCATGCGGTAGGCGGCGTACGCGGCCACGTCCGCGCGGTCGCGCAGGACCGGGGCGTCGGTGGGGGTGCGTCCCCGGTAGTTGGCGATCAGGCGGTCCACCGCCTGCGCGGCCTGCTTGGGCGGCAGGCCGTCGAGCAGGCCGGCCAGTGCGGCGCGCAGTTCCTCGTGCATTGGAGGAATTCTACGGCGGGCCCGGGCGCGCTCCCCCGCGCCCGGACGGCGCAGCGGACCTCCCGCCCGCCGTGCCTCAGACGGCCCCCACCACGGCTCTGGCCAGGCGGGTGGCGGCCGCGGCGCGCGGCGCGCTGCCGCTGATCCGGCGGCGGGGGTGGACGGTGTTCGCCAGCAGGATCAGGAAGGTGTCGGTGGCGCGGTCCACGACCAGGCTGGTGCCGGTGAAGCCGGTGTGCCCGGCAGCGCCCCGGCCCGCCAACTCGCCCATGAAGTACGGCTGGTCGATGCCGAAGCCGAGGCCGGGCGGGTCCAGCAGCGCGGCGACCGCGCCGGCGCCCAGGATCCGGGCGGAGCCGTAGGCGCCGCCGTTGAGCAGCGTGCGGCACAGCACGGCGAGGTCCTGGGCGGTGGAGAACAGGCCCGCGTGACCGGCCACCCCGCCCAGCGCCCAGGCGTTCTCGTCGTGCACCTCGCCGCGGATCATGCCGCGGTCCGCCTTGGCCCAGGGGCGCCGCTGGTCCTCGGTCGCCGCCACACCGGGCGGCGCCAGCGGGCCGTAGCACGTGCTGGACATGCCCAGCGGACCGGTGATGCCCTCGTGGACCAGGGCGTCCAGACGCCGGCCGGTGAGCTGCTCCAGGATCAGCTGGAGGGAGATCAGGTTGACGTCGGAGTAGAGGTAGCTGGTGTCGGGGCGGCCGGTGGGGGCGGCCGCCTCCCGCCACAGCAGCTCCAGCTGGGCGGCCCGGTCCCGGCGCTCGTAGAAGGGCAGCTCGGGGGCGAGTCCGGAGGTGTGGGTGAGCAGCTGGCGGACGGTGATGCCCGGGGCGAAGGCCGGCAGATGGGCCTTGACCTGGTCGTTGAGCACCAGGCGGCCGCGCTCGACCTGCTGGATCGCGACGATGGCGGTGAAGAGCTTGCTGAGCGAGGCGAGGTCGAAGACGGTGCCGACCCGCATCGGCTCCCACTGCTCGCGGGGCAGATCCAGCCCCCGGTCCCGCTCGGGGTCGTAGGCACGGTAGCGGTGCGCCCAGCCCGCGGCGGCCTCGGCGACCACGACCGGACCCCGGCCGGCCAGCACCACGGCCCCCGGGCACCACGGCGGCCGCCCGTCGGGCAGCGCGCGCACACCGCGGACCAGCCGTTCCACCCAGGCCGGGTCCAGCCCCGCCTGGGTCGGCGTGCCGTAGGTGAGTCTCGGTGCCTTCAGGGTCGGGTCCTCTCGCCCTCGGTCGGGGTGCTCTCCTTCCTACGCTGCCACGGGCGGCACATTCCCAGGAAGCTGACGAGCGCCAAAACGGCGCATACCAGCTGCACGAGGGCCATCGGGACGGCCGTGTGCTCGCCCGCGACGCCCACCAGCGGGGAGGCCACCGAGCCCAGCAGGAAGGTCGAGGTGCCCAGCAGCGCGGAGGCGGAGCCGGCCGCGTGCGGGGTGCGCAGCAGGGCGAGGGTGTTGGCGTTCGGCAGGACCAGGCCCATGCCGGTCATCAGGACGAAGAGGCCGGCGGCCATCGGGGCCAGGCCCACCGTGCCGAGGACGCCGGCGGACATCAGCAGCAGTCCGCCCGCGGCGACGGCGATCAGCACCAGGCCGCAGCCCAGCACCTTCTCCATGCTGACCCGGCCGACCAGCACCTTTCCGTTGATCTGGCCGGCGAGGACCAGGCCGACGGAGTTCAGGCCGAACAGCAGGCTGAAGGTCTGCGGGGAGGCGCCGTAGATCTCCTGGATGACGAACGGCGAGGCCGAGATGTACGCGAAGAGGGCGGCGAAGGCGAAGGCGCCGGCGAGCAGGTAGCCGGTGAAGCCCCGGTCGGCGAGCAGATCGCGCATGGTGCGCAGGGTCTGGCCGAGGCCGCCGGGGTGGCGCCGCTCGGGCGCCAGGGTCTCCGGCAGCGTGCGCCACACCAGGAGGGTGAGCGCCGCGCCGACCGCGGTCAGCACCACGAAGACGCCGCGCCAGTCGGTGATCTGGAGGATCTGGCCGCCGATGAGCGGGGCGACGACCGGTGCCACGCCGGAGATCAGCATGAGGGTGGAGAAGAAGCGGGCCATCGCGTCGCCGTCGTAGAGGTCGCGCACCACCGCCCGCGCGATGACGATGCCGGCGGCCCCCGCCAGGCCCTGGAGCAGGCGGAAGGCGATGAGGAAGGCGACGTCGGTGGCCACCGCGCACAGGGCGGTGGCCAGGACGTAGATCACCATGCCGGCCAGCAGCGGGCGGCGGCGCCCCCACTTGTCGCTCATCGGACCGACGATCATCTGGCCCAGCGCCATGCCCGCCAGGCAGGTGGTGAGGGTGAGCTGGATGGTGGCGGCCGGGCTGTGCAGGGCGGCGGTGACCTGCGGCAGGGCCGGCAGGTACATGTCCATGGAGAGCGGCGCGAGCGCCGTGAGACCGCCGAGGACGAGGGTGACCAGCAGGCCGGTGCGGCGGGGCGCGGCAAGTGCTGCCGCCGCGCCCCGCCCGGTTATGGCGGGCGGGTCCTGGGTCTCGGCCGTGCTGGGGCCGGGCTCTGTCATGAGCGTCTCCATGGGTCGTTGATGACTGAACCATGGTGTCATGCACGCGGCCGATACCGGCCGGTTCCGGGCCGGTCACATCGACCTAGGACCAACGTCCCGGCGCGTCCGCCCAAAGGCCCGTCAGGCGCTCTTCAGGCCCGGATCGCCCGCCTCGGAGACGAAGGACGCGGCGGTGGTCACCGGCGCGCCGGGGGTGGTGACGGCGGACACCGTCCGGTAGTCGGCGCGGGCGGCGTCCTGGTCCAGGGTGACGGTCACATAGCCCCGCCGGCCGTTGTAGAACTTCATATGCGGGTTGGCGGCCATGTAGGTGGCCCAGTTGGCGGGCTTGTCCGCGCCGTCCTTGCCGCTGGCGATCGAGGTGGTGACGAACTCCACCCCCGCGGTGCGCGAGTCGGGGTCCTTGAAGTCCTTCTTGATGTCGAAGGCGTAGTGGACGTGCACATCGCCGGTGAGCACGACGAGGTTGTCCACACCGGCCGACTCCGCGCCCGCCAGCACCCGGGCGCGGGACGCCGCGTAGCCGTCCCAGGCGTCCATGCTGACCTGGTAGCCCGGACCGGTGGCGTTGCGCCGCTCGGAGAAGGTGACCTGCTGGGGCACGACGTTCCAGCGGGCGGTGGACTGCCGCCAGCCGTCGATCAGCCAGCGCTCCTGGGCGGCGCCGGTGAGGGTGCGCCTGGGGTCCTCGGACTCGGGGCCCGGTGCGTGCCAGCCGTCCCCGTATGCCTGGTCGGAGCGGTACTGGCGGGTGTCGAGGATGTCGAACTGGGCGAGCCGGCCGAACTGCAGGCGCCGGTAGAGCCGGGCGTCGGGGCCGTCGGGCCGCTGCGGGCGGCGCAGCGGCTGGTTCTCCCAGTACGCCCGGTAGGCGGCGGCCCGGCGGACCAGGAACTCGGCGGGCGGGAGGTTGTCCTCGCTGATGTCGGAGGCGTAGTTGTTCTCCACCTCGTGGTCGTCCCAGGTGACGATGAAGGGGTGCGCGGCGTGGGCGGCCTGCAGGTCCGGGTCGGACCGGTAGAGGGCGTAGCGCAGCCGGTAGTCCTCCAGCGTGACCGTCTCGCGGTTGAAGAGCGCGGGCAGCTTGCGGTCGGTGTAGTTGCGGGCGCCGCCGGCCGCGCCGACCGGGTACTCGTAGAGGTAGTCGCCGAGGTGGAAGACCACGTCGAGGTCCTCCTGCGCCAGGTGCCGGTAGGCCGTGAAGTAGCCGTCGTGGTAGGCCTGGCAGGAGACCGCGGCGAGCTTCAGCTCGGAGATCCGGGCGCTGCGGGCGGGCGCGGTGCGGGTCCGGCCGACGGGGCTGATCCAGCTGCCGACGCGGAAGCGGTAGTAGTAGACGCGGTCGGGCGCGAGGCCGGTGGGCTCGATGTGCACGGAGTGGTTGAACTCCGGGTGCGCGTCGGCCCGGCCGCGGCCGGCCAGCCGCGTGAAGCGCTCGTCGTAGGCGACTTCCCAGCGGACGGTGACTCTGGCGTTCGGCAAGCCGTTGCTCGGCTCATACGGGCGCGGTGCGAGGCGGGTCCACAGCACGACCGAGCCGGGCTGCGGGTCTCCGGAGGCGACGCCGAGGGTGAAGGGGTTCTCGGTGATCTGCCGGGCGTCGGCCTCGGCGGCGTACGCCGCGCCCGCGCCCGGGAGGTTGGTCGCGAAGGCGAGAGCGGCGGCGGCCCCGGTGCCGGTGAGGAAGCGGCGCCGGCCCACGTGTGCCGCGGCGCCTGTCCCTGCGGGTCGCCCTGCGGACGCGAGAAGCGCTCCGGCGGCCCGGATCTGCTGCTCGTACGCTGCTGAGTGCGTCATCTGGCCCTCCCCTGACGGCGGTTGTCGCCCATGATTGGAGTGGCCCGGGACGGCGCGGCGCTGTCCCGTGTACGACGCATGCATGACAGCTGGATGATGGTTGGGCCCGGACCGGACGACGCCGGACAATCACGGCATCCGGCGCCTCCGTGGGATGCGCCGCGTGGCTGAACTGATGGTGCGGGACGGCACCTGGAGCTTCGACGGCGAGAGCGTGCGCATCGTGCCGGGACGCGAGCGCGGGGTGCACAAACTGCGTCAGGACCTCGGCGAGTTCACGGTGCCGCTGGTCAAGAAGGAGAGCGGCACGACGGCACTGCTGGCGGCGGCGGCCGCTCCGGCTGCCGCACCCATCGGGCGACGGCGCGCCGGCGGCCGCCGCGGCCCCGGCACTCGCCCCGCCTGCCCCGGCGGCGGCCGGCGCAGCCCCCGCCGAGGACCATGACGCGCTGCTGCGCCGGCTGCGGGAACTGGGCGAACTGCACCGCGACGGCATCCTGGCCGAGGCGGAGTTCACCGCCGCGAAGGCGGCCGTCCTCCAGCGCTTCCACGCCGGCGGCTGAGTCGCCCGGTCCGCTCCCCGTACGGCGTTTACGCTGCCGCCATGGCACAGAACACAGAGCGGGCACGGGCAGCACAGGCAACGCCGACGGCACGGGCCGGGCAGGTGGGCGGGACGGCCACCGCGCCCTGGCCCACACTGCCGGCACCCTCCTCACCGGCCGGGCAGAGCCCGCAGACGGCACCGGTGCCGCAGGAGGCACGGCGGGGCGGGGCGGCGCCCCGGAAGGTGGCGGTGGTGACCGGCGCCGGTTCCGGCATCGGCCGGGCGGTCGCCCATGCGCTGATCGCCGAGGACTGGTCGGTGGTACTGGCCGGGCGGCGCGCCGAGGCGCTGGCGGAGACCGCCCGCCTGGTGGGCCTCACCGACATCAACAGCCCCACGGTCATGACGGTGCCGACCGACGTCACCCGCCCCGACCAGGTAGATGCGCTCTTCGCGGCCGTACAGGACCGCTTCGACCACCTCGACCTGCTCTTCAACAACGCCGGCACCTTCGGCCGGGCGGTACCGCTGGAGGAGCTGTCCTACGACGACTGGCGCTCGGTGGTCGAGGTGAACCTCACCGGCTCCTTCCTCTGCGCCCAGGCCGCCTTCCGCGCCATGAAGGCCCAGGACCCGCAGGGCGGACGGATCATCAACAACGGCTCGATCTCCGCCCATGCGCCGCGGCCGCACTCCATCGCGTACACCGCCACCAAGCATGCGATGACCGGCCTGACCAAATCGCTCTCCCTGGACGGGCGTCCGTACCGGATCGCCTGCGGGCAGATCGACATCGGCAACGCGGCGACCGAGATGACCGGCCGAATGCAGACCGGAATCCTGCAGGCGAACGGCCAGACGGCCATCGAGCCGGTGATGGACGCGGCGGACGTCGCCCGTACGGTCGTGCACATGGCGGCGCTGCCGCTGGAGGCCAATGTGCAGTTCGCGACGGTGCTGGCGACGAACATGCCGTACATCGGGCGGGGTTGAGGTGCCCGCCCCACGGGGCCGTCGCGGGTGCCGGTCGGAGCCGCCGCTGCCGTGACCGGCGCCGCGCGGCCGCCCTCCGGCTACCCGCCCGCCGGTATCGATCCCCGTACGCCCCCTGCCCTCCCGCCGCTTCCGGTGGCACGCTTACCTCGGATCCGCACCACTCGTCTGCCGGGCCGCCCCCGCGCGGCCCCATCCCCCGCGGCCGCGCGCGCCCCGCCTCGCGCGGCCCCGCAGAAGGAGTTACGCGTGAGACGAACCGTTCGTGGCATACCGGCAGTTCACGGCATACCCGCGGCGCACCCCGCGCGCAGGTCCCGGGCCGCCCTCGGCGCCCTGACGGCCGCCGGTACGCTGCTCGCCCTGCTGCTCCCCGCCGGCTCGGCCGGCGCCGCCACCCCGTCCGGCTCCCACCGCTCCCCCGCCCCGCAGACCGCCGCCGACGTCTTCTGGACAGCGAGCCGGATGCGCTCCGCCGCCCCCCTGGACCCGGCCGCACCCGCGAAGGGCGCCCGCACCGCCGCGGTCCCGCGCAGCGCGCCCCTGAAGGTGCCGCCCACCCTCCCCCGGCTCCCCGAGGTCCCCTCGCTCGCCTCTCTGCTGCCCGGGGTCCTGCCCCAGGCCGGCGGGCCCTGGACCGGCGGCGGCGCGGTCACCAAGACCACCGGCCGGGTGTTCTTCACCTACCAGGGCCGCAACGCCTCCTGCTCCGGCGACGCGGTCACCAGCGGCAACAAGAGCACGGTGATCACCGCCGGGCACTGTGTGAAGCTCCAGGGCAACTGGCACACCAACTGGGTCTTCGTCCCCGGCTACCACGACGGCCAGGCACCGTACGGCAAGTGGCCGGCCGCCAAGACGCTCTCCACCCCGCAGTGGACGGCCAGCGAGGACATCAACTACGACGTCGGCGCGGCGGTCGTCGCCCCGCTCGACGGCAAGAAGCTCACCGATGTCGTCGGCGGCCAGGGCCTGTCCTTCAACTCCGGCTACAACAAGGCGATGTACGCCTTCGGCTACCCGGCGGCCGCCCCGTACGACGGCAGCAAGCTGATCTACTGCAGCGGCAACACCATCAAGGACCCGCTGTTCTCCAACGACCACGGGCTGTCCTGCAACATGACCGGCGGCTCCAGCGGCGGCCCCTGGTTCACCTCGTTCGACGAGAAGACCGGCACCGGCCTGCAGTCCTCGGTGAACAGTTTCGGCTACCAGTTCCTGCCCAACACGATGTTCGGCCCGTACTTCGGCGACGACGCCAAGAACCTCTACGAGAAGGCCCAGACGAGCTGAGCCGGACGGCCTGACCCAGACCATCCGGGCCAGACGGCCCGACCCGCGCCCGGGGCCGTACGGCGACCCGTCCGGACACCGTCCGAACGCCGTACGGCCTCCCGGGTGTTCCCCCGGCTCGTCCCCCAGGACGTGAGCCGCCGGGCGTATCGTCCGGACCATGAGAAAGATCATCTTCATGATGTCGGTGTCCCTCGACGGCTACTTCGAGGGACCGAACCGGGAGATCGACTGGCACCTGGTCGACGACGAGCTGCACCGCCATCTCAACGAGCAGCTCGGGGAGATGGGCGCCTTCCTCAGCGGCCGCCTCACCTATGAACTGATGGCCGACTACTGGCCCACCGCCGACGCGGACCCCGCGAACAGCGGCCCGGTGGCCGAGTTCGCCGCCATCTGGCGCGAGATGCCCAAGATCGTGTACTCCCGGACCCTGGAGCGGGCCGACTGGAACACCACCGTGGCGCGGGAGGTCGTCGTCGAGGAGATCGCGGCGCTCAAGGCCCGGCCGGGCGGTGATCTGGTGCTCGGCGGCGCCGACCTCGCCACGTCCTTCCTGCGGCACGACCTCGTCGACGAGTACCGCGTCTACGTCCATCCGGTCCTCATCGGACGCGGCAGAACCCCGTTCCCGGACGCGGACACCAGGACCGCCCTCCGGCTCGAAGAGACCCGGACCTTCGGCAACGGCGTGGTGCTGCTGCGCTACGGGCGTCAGGTCCGGGGCTGATCCCGGCAGGAGAGGGCGTCGATGGTCTCGACGCGCGGCTTGTAGTCGGTCTCCCAGGTGGCGTCGGCCTTCGGTATCGACCACAGCGAGGTCGAGAAGTCATGGCTCCAGCTGTTGCTGCCGACGTAGTCCCGCAGCGCGTCGCGCAACCGCAGGCAGTCCTTACGGTGGCCCTTGTCCATGGCGATGCCGTAGTGGTTGGCCGACCCGTAGGTGAGGTCGGGGACGACCCTGAGATCCGGGTTCTCCTGTGTGAAGCCGTAGAGGATCATCTGGTCGGTGGAGACCGCGTCGGCCACCTTCTTCACCTTGAGGTCCTCGATGCAACTGGAGGCGTCCGGCCGCTCGTAGACCGCGATCCGGCTGTACTGGGGGCCCTCCAGCGTGGTCACCGAGGTGGTCCCGGGCCAGGTGCAGACCCGCTTGCCGAAGAGGTCGTCGGGCTTGCGGATGCGGTGGTCGTCCTTGCGGACCATGATGCCCTGGTAGGTGGAGGCGTACGGGCCCGCGAAGTCCAGCTTCTTCATCCGCTCGACGGTGATCGAGAACGTCGCGACGACCAGGTCCTTCCTCTTCTCCGTGAGCACCGCGCCGCGGTCCTCGGACGGCACGATCCCGAAGTCCGGTTCGGCGCCCACGGCCTTGAGGATCTGCTGGGCGACGGTGATGTCGAAGCCGGAGAACTTGTAGGTGTGGACCACGCCGGTGCCCGGCTGGTCGTTCTTCGCCCCGACCGAGACCTTGCCGGACTCGAAGAGCGAGGGCGGCCCGGAGGCCCCGCAGGCGGTAGCGGTCAGCGCGGCCCCCGCGAGCAGCAACGCCCCCGGCAGCGTCCGCCGCCCACGCCTGCCACGCCCACGCCGCCACACCACGGCCGCACGCCTTGCCGCTGTCCCTGCTCCTGCTCCTGCTCGCATCGTCTCCCCGTCCTCCCCGTTGACCCCGTACTCCCCGTACTCCCCGTCGACGGCGTACTTCCCGTACTCCCCTTCACCCCGTCTACGCGTCGTACAGCACCGCGCCCGTCGCCTGGACGTCCATGCGGCAGCCGCGTGCCGTGTGCAGCCGGACGTCGATGCGTACGCTGCGGACCCCCGCGCCCAGCGAGAATTCGGCGGTGCCGCCGGGGCGGATCTCCTTCGACTGCGCCGCGGCGCCCGAAGTGAGCAGCGAAAGCGTGGCGCTGGTGTCAGGAAGGCAGGTCGGGCCGGCCGGTTCGTGGTCGGCGATGGCCAGCGTCAACCGCAGGGCGTTGCGGGGCTTCGCCAGCGCGGACGCGTCCAGCCGCAGGGCCAGCGCGCGATGCCCGGCGCCGTCCAGCGGCTGCCCGCCCTCCGTACGCACCTGCCCGGTCACATCGATCTCGCCGTGCGTCGAGACGTGTCGGAACGCCAGCCAGCCTCCGACGGTGGCCAGCACGGAGACCAGCGAGAGGACGCCGACCACGCGGGCGTCGCGGGGCCTTCGGCCGAGAACGCGGGCGGCGGCGGTACCGAGCGACAGCGCGGCGAGGGTGCCCCACAGGGTGTACTGCCGGGCCGGTCCGTCCGGCCAGTCGGTTCCGGCGATCACCACGGCGGCGCAGGCCAGCAGCAGGGGCAGCCAGCGTGCGCTGGGGTGCATCACCCACTTGACGATCACGTTCCGGATGTCATTGGCCGCGATGGAGTGGTCGCCGTGCGCCGTCGGGTTGTTGTGGACGCCGCCGCTGTCACCGAGTCGGCGGCCGGTCATGAGCCGTCCCGGGTGCGCTCGCCGCCTCCCATGTGGATGTCGCCGTGGATCTCGACGGCCGCGATGGAGCCCCGGCCGGTCGCGGTCGGGGTGTTGTGCACGGTGTACCCGCCGGTGGACGGGGCGAGCCGACCGACGTGGTCCAGGAGGTGGGCGGCGTCGCGCCGGGCAGCCGGGGCCCGCAGCCAGGAGGTCACCGCGTCGGACAGCAGTCGGCGCTCCTGGTCGGTGAGCGTCGCGAGCAGCTCGTCGAGGGCGTCCGCACGGTCGGCGTCCAGCCGATGGGTCGTGCCGCCGCCAGCGTCCCCGCCGAGGTCGCCGTCGGTGCCGTCACCACGCCGCAGCAGCCGGCGGAAGAAGCCCTCGCCGGCCGTCACCGTGCGTTCGGCGATCCGCTGCTGGGCGGCGGTGATCACGGAGGTGCCCAGGCTGTTCGCGGCCAGGGTGAGATAGGGAGCGATTTCGGTGGACACGGTCGCCAGGTCGGACATCCAGCTCTCCCCCATTGATGGACATCAGGGGGCGCACCACACCACCCCCAACACCCTTACGAAGAAGGCGTGTTACCCATGTGGAGCCTGCATCACACCCACACCGCTGAGGGGTTTTGAGCCGTGCTTCAGGCCGGGGTGGCATTGGGGCGCCTGATGCTCCTTCTGGGGCGCGGCGACAAAACGGCCCCGCCCCACCCCCTCGAAGAGGGGCGGGGCGGGGCCGACGGCCTGCGGGCCCGGAGGACCCGGCAGGACGCGTCACGCCAGGGGCAGGCCCTTGGCCACAGCCTGAACCTGGTCCGTGGACACCGGCAGGTCCTTGGTGGGCAGCTTGTCCGTGGACACCGGCAGCCCCTTGGTCGGCAGCTTGTCCGTCGACACCGGCAGGCCCTTGGTCGGCAGCTTGTCCGTGGAAACCGGCAGGCCCTTGGTGGGCAGCTTGTCCGTCGAAGCTCCGCCAGTGGGCAGCTTGTCGGTCGACACTCCGTCGGTGGGCAGCTGGTCCGTGGACGGTCCGGCGGTCGACAGCGGCAGCCCCTTGGCCGGCAGCCCCTTACCCGGAAGCGCCTTGCCCGGAAGCGCCTTGGTCGGCAGCCCGCCCATAAGCGCTCCGCCGGTCGTGGCCGTCTTCGCCGTCTCCCCCAGGACGCCTCCGGCCGATCCGGCGACATCGCTGGTCAGCGGCGCGACCGCCTGCGCGGCCCCGCTCACCGCACCACCGACCTCACCGGGGTCAACGGCACTCGCACCGCCCAGGTCGGGGACCTGCGGCGCCTCGACGGCCTGGGCTGCACCGGTCGATCCCAGCGTCAGGGCGGCTGCGGCGGTAGCGGCTGCAGTGAGGACTCGTCGCATCAAAACTCCTTAGGGAGGTGGGGAGATGGGCTTTTATGAAAAGAACGACGCACCCCGCCACCAGACACGCACCACACCCCTCACAAGGTCCGCGTGCGGCCGCCGGTCAACGCGCTACGGTGACGGCCACGTTGGGACCGCCGCACATCGGGCGGGGAGGGAGTACGGGGCATGCCGATGCCGGAGGACTGGATGACGGCCCGCCCCGAGCCGCCGGTCGAACTCCACCCCGACAGACCGCACGCGGCGCGCGTGTACGACGTACTCCTCGGCGGCACCACCCACTACCCCGCCGACCGCGCCGCGGCCGAGCAGACGCTCGCCGCCGTGCCCTGGACCTGCCACGATGCGGCGGCTACTCGCGCTCGCCCCGGGACATCCGCATGCAGCCCCACATACCAAACGCCACAAACAGCATCGCCAGAACGGCGATCAGGCCACCTTGGGAGCCCGGCTCCCAAGACTCGTCTTCCGGTCCGGCCACCCCCGCGGGGTCGTATCGGATCCGCAACACCTCACCCCGCTCAACCCCGTCCTCGCAACCGTGATTCTCCCTGAGATCCGGCTCTATCTCCTGCCCATCCAGCTTCTGCAAGGTGCACTGACGGGTCTTGTTGGAATGGTCATTCGCTACCGTCACGATCTTGGCGTTGGCCCAACGGCCGCGCTCCTGCAACGCCGCGTCCTCGCCCGCCCCCTGTGACACAAATGCCAGTACGGATCCGGCGAAAAGTGGCAGCACAAGCTGCCACGCCAGCTTCCGCCGAATGTGGGGGGCACGCCGAATTCCGAAGATCGGCACCATAAGCGAAGCGAGCGGCAAGAGGAGCCATCCCACCACAGGAACCGCACCCCGGATCCACGGATCCAGCGGGATCGCAGGTGCCGACCAGGTGAGCCCGATGATTCCGGCCAGGCACGCAAGGTAGAACAACAGCCAGCGCAGAAACACTGATCGGACTTCCCGGGATTGCTTCTCGGAAGCAACTCCCTCCCCGATGGCGAACTCGCCTTCCTCGCGTGCCATTTACTGCCCTTACTTCCGGTGTGCCGCTGATAGTTCGGATACAGGCCGCGTGCGCAATCTTCGGCACTCCGAAGCCGTCAGCACACGAGCCGAAATCGGGATCGCCCCACTCCTGGAGGCTCGTCGCCTCGCCATCAGTCGACCGCGACGTCGTTCGGGTGCACCACCTTCAGGCTGCGGGCGAACGCGTCGAACGCGTCGATATTCGCGGACACCCAGCCGAGGTCGTCACTGACGGTACGCATGGACAGATCGATGCCGTAAGACTCCACGCGCCACCCGTAGTTGACCGACATGCACAGAGCTTCGCCGCCCTTCGGCACGAAGTGGCGGATGGAGCGCTGCCCCTTGCCGAGGTTGTCCGTGGTGAAATCCACGATCTGGGGATCCTGCGCGGCCCCTGGCTCGTTGCGCTGCACCAGTGCGTCCAGGACCTGCTCCAGCGGCCCTTCCGACCCGGCGCCGTAGAAGAAGAACGGCACGAGATGCCTGCGGAGATCCGGAGCGTACACGAACATGTAGTGCATAGGGATCCTCTGCGGCAACTGCTCGGAGAAGCCCTCAAGCATGCGCGCCAGCTCCTTCACCTGCGACTTGTCGCGAGGCCCCTCGTCCTCAAGGGCCCAGCGCAACTCGGCGCTCTTCTTCGACCACTTCCGCCGCTGCCGGTCGGCGCCCCTCCCCTCAAGGATGGGGACGGAAATCCAGTCTTCCGGGTCTTCGGTGAAGTCGAGTGCGTACGGAATGCTCATGCTGTGCTCCAGCGGAAGGTGGTCATGACGGCGTCGAAAAGTTCGGTGAGGATTTCCAGAAAGTCCTGCGGGGTGCCCTCGGGCGTGAGTGTGGTGAACGAGACGATGAGCCATTCGCTCACCTCCCCGGAATCCGGCACCGGCACCACGTAGTTGACCTGCCGACTGGGTACCGAATCCTCCTCCTTCGGGTTGGCGGGGACGGAACGCTGACAACGAACGCCGGGCACGTGGTCCAGCTCGATGCCCTCCGACGGCCCGAAGTCCTTGGTCAGATGGCTCATGATCTCGCTCGGCGACGTCTCCGCGGCGAAACCCGGAAAGACCTTGGAGACCAGGAACGACGCGGGCGCGACGAATCCGTGGATCGGCTCCACGGGAAGGTAGACGTCGACACCGTTCCGACGCCTGGCGTCGGCGACGGCTCGGTTGAGCCGGCTGTGCAGCTCAAGCCGGGCTTGCGTCACCTTTTCCTTGGGGGTCGCCGGGTCCAGGTAGGTGACGGCGTGGTCCACAATTCCCTTGATCGCGTCCTGGGTCTCGGACTTCGATCTCAGTGGGATGCGGTCCCACCCCGGAGGCATCAGGAGCGTGTAGCCGCCGACCGCCGTCTGAGGGATTTCCAAGGTGCTCATTCCTCGCGTTTCGAAGGGGGCCGATTACCAGGCCGAGCTGGCAGGTACCTTCCAGGTTTCGCCCTTGAGATCGTTGTAGGAGTCCCAACTGGGCTTCTGCCAGCCGCCGGTCTGCTCGCCAACCGCGTTCAACGTGTCGTTGTCGCCGAGAGCCTTGTCGCCGACGTCCGCGGCGAAACCGGTCCACTGCATGCCGACCGCTCCACCGTATGCCAGCTGTCCACCGTGGACGGCCGCTGATGACACGGCATCCCCGTGCGCGGCGGCGTTCGATCGGATTCCCTGGAGGATGCCGATGGCTTCGTCGTCACCCTGGTTCAGGATCTTGCCCAACGTACCGATATCGGCGGTGTCACCCGCGACCTTTCCGGCGTCGCGGGATATCAGCTTCCGCAGGGTGTTCATCTCCGACCTGATGGCCGCCTTCGAGGCGTCGTCCCCGGCGTTGGCCAGTCCTCTGGCGAGCTGATTGCGCATGCCCTTGGTGGCGGCAAGGCCCTCCTTGAGGCCCGCGGTGCGACTCGCGGTGGCCGCGGTGCGCACGCTGGAACCCGCTGCCTTCAGCCCCTTCACCGCGACCCCACCGGCGGCGAACGTCACCAGACCAATGCAGTCGAACGCCACGTCCATCCAGGTTGCCTTTCCAGCGGCCACCAGCATCATTCGACCGGCGACCACCGCGAGGCCGATCGCGAGGCCGATCCCGACCAGGATGTTCAGTCCGGGGATGAACATCGACACGATGGCGAGTGCCGTCCCGATCCAGCCGAGGATGTCGAGGAACAGCTTGAATCCCTCGGAATGCTCCTTCACCCAGCCGACCGCGTCATCCCAGAGGCTGTCCTCGATGTCGTCATCGAGCGCGTCCTCGATCTGGCCGCCGATTTTCGCGCCAAACCTCAGATAGTGACCCACGGCCTCGTCCATACGGGACTTGGCCGTCTCCACAGCGTCCTCGTCCTTCTCGTCCTGCTGCGCCTGACTGCGCGCCTTCAGGGTCTCTCCCTGGGCGTATTCCAGCTCCTTCGCCCATTCCCGGAGCAGGCCCGCGACCTTCTCGTACCGGCCCTCGACCTTGCTGAGCTTTCCCGCGAGATCCTCCGAGCCCTCGGTGAGCTTCTGCTTGTACTTGCCCTTGAGGTTCTCGGACTTACCGATCTCACGGAGGGCCCGCGACTGCTCCCTGATGGTCTCTGCGATGTTGTCGAGCCGCCGAGCTTCTTCCCGGATCTCGTAGGGGTCTCCGGGAGTCGGGTCACTCTCGGAGAGGGGAGACCAATCGACCGGACGCTTACCCATGATTCCTTACTCCCCCTTCTCGCCGTCGGCTTCTTTGAACTTCTTGATGACTTCCTTGACCCGCTTTTCGGCGTCCGCCATCTGCTGCACAAGCTCTTTTCGGTGGTCATCCCAGTTGTCGACGAACTCCTGCATGGCCCCGATGATGTTGCCATTTCCGTAGGCGTCCGCCATGGCCTCCTGGTTGGCCCCGCACGAACTGAACTCGCGATGGAGCCTGGCGAAGTTCTTCTTGATCTCCAACAGCTCGTCGTAAGAAACTCGCAGGTCGCTCAATGCGCCCGACCTCCCCCTTGGTTGATCCTGTATGAGACCGCCTGTCGGCCCGTGCATCTGCGGGCCGACAGGCGCAAAGCTCGATCGAGCGTCCTCAGCCCGCCGGCACGGCCACCGTGAACGCCTCCCCGCTCCCCAGGTGCAGCAAGCCCTTGCCCGGGGTCACCGGACCGCCCACCGCGCTCCGGCTCAGGCGTACGCCGATCAGCTCGCCGCTCGACGTGTCCTGCGGGGACAGCAGCAGGCCCCGCTTGGACTTCTTCAGGTCGACCTGCCAGCCGCTGAAGCCCGAGCAGACGTCGTCCTCGTCGCCGGCGATGACGATGCCGATGCCGCGTTCGGCGCCGGTCGCGATCAGCCTCTTGAACTCGTCCTCCGCGTCGCAGTCCTCCAGGAGCTCGCCGTCGTCGATCAGGACCACGATCGGACGTTCCAAAGACGCCGTGGCCACGGCCTCCTTCAGCTCGTCCTCCTCGATGTCGCTGCCCGTGAAGACCGCCAACACACCCTTTTGGCCCTTGAGTTGGCGCAACGGAGAGGTGCGCGGGGCAGCGATGACCAGGCGGGCACCGCGGCGGCCCACATACGTGGCCGCCAGGTTCATCAGCACGGTCGAGCGGCCCGACTTCGCCGGGCCCGCGATCACGAAGCCCGGCAAGCCCTGCGCCAGGTCCGGACCGAAGGCCGTCAGGTCATCACCGCCGACGCCCACCAGGCCCCACAGCCGCGAGGCGGACGTCGCCGGGTCGGCGTACTGCCACGCCTGGTTGAAGGTGATGCGGCTGGGCAGCGAGTCCACCCGGAACGGCCGCCGGGCCCGCGGCACTTCCGCGTCCCGGTGGGCCGCCCCCTCTCCGATGGCCACGATCGCCGCGTTCTGGCCCTGCCCGGTGGCGTCCTCGCTCAGCAGCGCGAACTGGATCTCCGTCCCCGTCTCGTTACGGAACGCGCGACCGGGCGCGATCTCCTCGGGCACCTTGCGGCTGTTGAGGCCGAGCATCGAGAAGTCGGTACGGTCCGAAAGGCGCAGGGCGAGCTTGTCCTCCGTCAACGAGGAGATCCGGCCGGTGAGGAGCTGCCGGTCGCCCGTGATCACCAGGTGGATGCCGACGCTCGCGCCCTCGCGCATCAGGGTCAGCAACTCATCGGTCAGCTCGCCGTGTTCCAGCTCGCCCAGCGAGGAGACCCAGCCCTCCCAGCGGTCGAGCAGCAGCACGATGTGCGGCAGCTGCTGGTCCCGCGGCACCCCGGCGCGCTGCTCGCCGATGTCCGCGAAGCCGTACTGCGCGAGCAGCTCCTGCCGCCTGCTCGCCTCCGCCGAAAGGCGGCGGACCAGGCGGGTGGCCCGCTCGCTCTGGTTGCGGCCCACCACCGCGCCGCAGTGCGGCAGCTTGGTCAGCGCGTTCAGTGCGCCGTTGCCGCAGTCGATGCCGTACAGGTGGACGTCGGCGCAGGAGAGGGTGCGGGCCAGGGAGCCCGCGATCGTCCGCAGCACCTGGGAGCGGCCGCTGCGCGGCGCACCCGCGACGAGCAGGTGGCCGAAGGTGGCGAAGTCGATCGCGGCCGCGCGGCGGGACTGGCTCGCCGGCAGGTCCTCGATGCCGTAGGGCGCCGGGGGCAGCTCGCCCTGGCCCGGCACGGACGGCAGGTCTTCGGGCAGCACGGTCTCCGCGAGAGCCGGCAGCCACGGGCTGTGCTGCTGCGGGATCTGCAGGTGGGCGTTGGCCTCCCGGATGGCGTCGACCAGGACCTTCAGGTCGGTGATCTCCTCTTCCTCGCTCTTGGCGGCCGCGGGCTTCGCCAGCGCCTGGCGGCCCAGGTCGGCCCAGTCCAGCTCCCCGGTCCACGGGGCGAGGGCCATCGGGTCCACGGTGCCGGGGCGGCGGCCGCCGACGCGGCCGGACTGGAAGGGGATGAGGGAGGCCGCGCCGGTGCGCACGTAGGCGCGGCCCGGGTTGTTCTTGGAGATGTTGCCGGCCTCGGGCGAGTCGATGACGTCCGTCGACTCGCCACCGTCGGTGACCCGCAGGGCGATCCGGAGGTTGGTGTTGGCCCGGATCTCCGGCGAGACCACGCCGGACGGCCGCTGGGTGGCCAGCATCAGGTGGATGCCGAGGGAACGGCCTCGCTGTGCGATGTTGACCAGGCCGGTGACGAAGTCCGGCATGTCGCGGACCATGGACGCGAACTCGTCGATGACGAGGAGCAGTCGGGGCAGCGGCGCCACACCCGGATGACGGCGCACCAGGTCCTGGTAGTCCTCGATGTCCTTCGCACCGACCTGGGCCAGGATGTGCTCGCGGCGGTGCAGCTCGGCGCCGAGCGACTCAAGGGCGCGCTCGACGAGGTGGGCGTCGAGGTCGGTGACCATGCCGACGGTGTGCGGCAGGTGGACGCAGTCCTTGAAAGCGCTGCCGCCCTTGTAGTCGACGAGCACGAAGGTCATGTTCTCCGGCGTGTTCGCCACCGCGAGCGCGGCGACGATCGTCTGCAGCAGCTCGGACTTGCCGGAACCCGTCGTACCGGCGATGAGGCCGTGCGGCCCGTCCTTGCGGATGTCGATGCCGAAGGGACCGTCGTACGACTCGCCGACCGTCGCCAGCGTGGACTGCCCGCCGGTCTGCCAGCGGCCGACCACCGCGCCGGCCGTCGGCGGCTCCATCCC
The DNA here is from genome assembly GCF_055567415.1 of Streptomyces sp. NPDC026575. Taxonomy (NCBI): domain Bacteria; kingdom Bacillati; phylum Actinomycetota; class Actinomycetes; order Kitasatosporales; family Streptomycetaceae; genus Streptomyces; species Streptomyces sp. NPDC026575. The sequence continues at coordinate 53,844 of NZ_JBVHQM010000024.1, read as the reverse complement.
GATGATGTCAAGGAGCCGGCTGGCGTCCGGCAGCGCGCTGTCCGTCGCCTCGCCGCTGATGTCGCGCAGCGGGGCGAGGGCCCGGGCCACCCGGGCGCACCAGTCCGGCGAGACGAAGTCGGGCCGTACGCCCAGGACCTTGGCCGTGCCCTCCTGCTGCACGCGCAGCCGCAGCACGGAGGGGTCGAACTGCTCCCCGGCGGTCGGCGTCGCGTGCGCGGGGGCGCCGCTCTGGTTGTTGAAGGCGAGCATCACGGCGGCGGTGTTGGTCAGCTCCGGATTGTCGGACGCAGCCGACTTCCTCCGCTTCCCCTTGCCGCGCTTACCCTTCTCGGCCGCCGCCTTCTTCCGCTGCTCCTCCTCGGCGGCCCGCCGCAGCACCTCCATGGCGTCGGTCGCGCCGCCACCGGCCTGCTTCTCGTGCGCGGCGTGCCGGGAATTGCGCGGCTCCGCGATCACGATGCCCTTGCACTCGCCCGGCAGGAAGCGCTCCTCCCCGTCCAGGCAGATCGCGTACATCGAGACGGCCGGGCCTTCCTGGAGCAGCCGTACGACGCCGGGCATCGAGCGCAGTCGGCGGGTGCCGTCCCAGACGACGACGATGTCGGGGTCGGCGAAGCCCGCCTGACCGCGGTTCTCCTGGGCCGCCTTCTGCCGGGCCTCAAGGATCTGGGTGAGTTCACCGATACGGGCGCCGACGGTCTCGGCGTCGTTCCCGATGAGGACGTTGGCGTCCTGCGCCCTCGGACGGGCATGCGGCAGCCAGCGGACCCAGTCCCAACTGCCTTGCGCATGCGCCTCGGTGAGCACGTAGAACTGCACGTCCAGCGGGCTGTGCAGGGCGGCCGCCTGCGCCACCGTCCATCGCGCCAGGCTGCGCGCGGTGTCGTCGGGGCCGGCGAAGCCGATCACGCCGAGCCGGGCCAGGTGCAGGGCGACAGGGGTGTCGGCGATGTCCCAGGTGACCTGGCGGCGGTGATCGTCCTGCTCGGGGTCGTCGAGGACGACGGCGGAGGGCAGCCGGCCGGTGCCCACCCGCAGCAGCAGGTGGTCGGCGTCGCTGCGGCGGCGTTCCCACAGACGAGTACGGGGGCCGGTGGCGTTGGCCCAGATGGTGCCGGGGTCCGGGTGGTCGAGGTTGCGGTCGCCGCGCTCCAGGACCAGCGCCTCCTGCGCGTCGCGCTCGATCCGCGCCTTGTGCTCCTCGTATTCCTGGACCTGCTTGGCGTGGGACTTGCGGCCGTGCTTCTTGTCCCAGAAGTAGTTGCCGAGCATGATCAGCGGGCTGAAGAGCGCGATCGCCAGGTACGTCGTACGCCCCATCGCGAACGCCATGGTGACGGCCATGACGAGCGGGGACAGCGCCATCAGCCAGGGCAGCGGGCGGGCCTCGAACTCCTTCGGGGGCGCCGGCAGACGGAACTTGGTGACGCGCTCCGGCGGGCGCAGCCGCGGCGGGCGGTTGTAGTCGAGCCCGGAGCCGTCGTCGGACCACTTCAGGGCCGCGTCCGGGGGCGTGTAACGGGCCACGTCGAGCAGGGTGTTGCCGATGGCGAGCTGGGAGCCGACGCGCAACTGCTGCCCTTCGAGCGGCTTGCCATCGACCCGCACCTCGAACTCGGGCCCCTTGCTCTCGGGCGCCGCACCGGGCTGGCCGCCTCGCTGCCCAGCCGACTGCAGACCGGCGTGCACGCCCAGGCGGAGGTCGTCCGGGGCGACCACGTAGAGCGTCAGCGCGCGCTGGGGCAACTCCGGGTCGTTGACGATCAGTTGGCAGCCCTGGCCGGACCCTATGTCGTACCGGCCGATGCCGAACCGGTACACGGCACCCGCGTCGGGCCCGCCGGCCACCCGGATCTCGATGACACCGGACTGCTCGCCAGGCAACGAGCCGGAGGGGTCGTCCAGGCTCACCACCGCGCCGTCGCGCAGCGGAGAGGTGGTGACGGTGCGGTGGGGGTCCACTTGATGGTTGTCGACGTAGAGCACCGGCCCTGGCTGCCCGGGCGCGATCCCGCCCCGCACCCGGACCGCCAACTCCCGGGCCACGGCGTCGATTCGGGCCTCGGGGTCGGCATCGAGGACGAGGTCTTTGCTGGCGTTCGTATAAGGGTCAACGACAGTCAGCTTCAAACGCACACTTAACTCCTCCTCGAAATGCCTCGCTACGAGATCGAGAATATCCTCCCGGCGACTCGGCCGCGCACCCGCGATATGTCCCAACAACGTCCCGATTTAGGAGAGTTAAAACGGACACCGGGTCTGCGCTTATGCGCCTGTGCGGGTTAGCGACTAAGGTGCCCAACGGCGTGTGCCCAACTCGGGTGCGCGCCACGCGTATATGCCGGGAGGGGGAACCTCGCGGTTGCCGAACGAGGGAAGGGGAGCGTCATGGCCAAGGACCTTGATGTCACATATGAGGACATGCGGGCCGCCGCGAAGAAGATGAACCGCGAGAAGGAGCGCATCGAGGAGAAGCTGCACGACCTGAAGTCCTACATCGACGGCCTGCTCGAAAGCGGCTTCGTCACCCGGTCGGCCTCGAAGAAGTTCGGCCACGACTTCGACGAGTTCAAGCAGGGCATGTCGAAGACCAACGAGGGTCTCGACGGCCTGGCCCAGTACCTGGACAAGGCGGCGGACTCCTTCGAGAACCTCGACCAGGAGCTCGGCAAGTAGGTCGGCGACTGCGGCGGCTGGGCCCGTCTGCGCGCACAGCGCCAAGGGGGTGAGGGCGGTGTCGGCCCGGATTGACCGACACCGCCCGCACCCCGTTTCTGCTTTCTGCGGCGTGGCGCCAGGCGTAATGAGCGGCCGAGCCGCCGCACCGGGACCTCATCCACTTTTTCTCTACTTCCGTTACACCCCTTACGGCGCGTCCACAAAATATTCACAGGCACCCACCATCGGTGGGCTCCTGTCCTTTCGACGGCAGTCACCCTTGTCCTGGCGATGTGGTGCCGGAATTTCGTGTTTCTTTCCCTCATGAGCCCGATCACGGGCATGTCGAATTGCGCCACGGCAAAGAGGCATGGCGGTACGGCGCATACGGCCGGAGGGGGAAGGCGGACGAGTCGGCCTGTACGCCGGGTTCTGTCGCCCCCGGTCCTTGCGGGCCGGGGGGAGACGGCCATCCATCTAGGGCTGCCGTTGCCGGCAGCCTCGTGCGGTCTACCCGCGGACTCGGGCGGGCAGCCCTCGGTCGTCCGCGCAGGGGCGTCAGTGACGCCCCCTCTTGACCTTGCTCCGGGTGGGGTTTACCTAGCCCTCCGAGTCACCTCGGAGGCTGGTGGTCTCTTACACCACCGTTTCACCCTTACCCGCGCCTTGCGGCCCGGGCGGTTTACTTTCTGTGGCACTGTCCCGCGGGTCACCCCGGGTGGGCGTTACCCACCACCCTGCCCTGTGGAGCCCGGACGTTCCTCGGGAGGATCCGTGCATCCGAAGATGCCAGGAGCCCCACGCGGCCGTCCGGCCGGCTCGTCCGCCGTGCCGACCATGGTACCCACAGGTCGAGGGGCCGCGAGCCGCCCCTCGCCCGCCGGCCGCGGGCGCTCCCGGTCCGCCCTTGACCTTGTCGCAGCGGCAACGTTTCTACTGGACGCATGAGAATCGGGGAGCTCGCAGGTCTGATCGGCGTCAGCACGCGCGCCGTGCGCCACTACCACCACCTCGGACTGCTGGCCGAGCCCGAACGCCGGGCCAACGGCTACCGGGAGTACGGGCTGCGGGACGCGGTCGAGCTCGCGCGGCTGCGCCGGCTGACGGAGCTGGGGCTCGGGCTGGAGGAGGTACGCGATGTGCTCGCCGACGACTCCGGGCGCGAGCTGGACGAGGTGCTGGCCGAGCTGGACGCGGATCTGGCCCGCCAGGAGGAGCAGCTCCGCGAGCGGCGGGCCCGGCTGGCCGCCCTGCGACGGCAGGCGGAGCAGTACGGGGGGCTTCCGGCGGAGGGGCCGGTCTCGGACGAGCTGGCGGCCGTCTTCGGGGAGATGGCCCGTACCTCGGCGGCACGCCCCGGCCCGGAGCCCGCGATGGCGGCGAAGGAGCGTGAGGTGCTGGCGCTGATGGAGTCGATGGGGGGCGGGGAGGAGGGCGGCCGGGTGACGGCGCTGCTGGAGGAGGCCATGTCGGCGCCGGGGGCGATGGAGCGGACGTACGAGGTGTACGGGCTGCTGGACGCGCTGGCGGCGGCCGCGCCGGACGACCCGCGGGTGGCACAGGCCGCGCAGGCGCTCGCCGACTGCATTCCGGACGCGATGTTCGCCCAGGTCGGCGGGGAGGACTGGGAGCGGGCGGCCGGCGAGGGGACGGACGACGGGTTCGTCGCGGCGTACTACGCGCACTTCGCGCCGGCGCAGGCCGAGGCCGTACGGCAGGCGATCCGGCTCGTGGCGGAGCGTGCCCGGTGAGCCGGGGCGGTGCGCTGCGTGCCCTGGCCGCCTACGAGGGCCGCTGGCTGGTGAGCCTGGGCTGGTGGGTGGCGCGGCGGCGGATCGGGGTGGCGTCCGGCGACCGGGCGATGCCCTATGCGGGGGCGCAGGCGGCGCTCGTGTACGGGCTGACGTTCGTGTGCGGGGTGGAGACCGTCGGGCTGCATGTGCTGCTCGGCGGTGTGCCGGTGGTGCGCGAGGTGATATTGGTCCTCGACGTCTACACGGTGCTGATGATGCTGGGGTTCCAGGCGGCGGCGGTGACCCGGCCGCACGTCGTGGGCGCCGGTGAGCTGCGGCTGCGCGAGGGGGCGCGGCGGGAGCTGCGGATACCGCTGGAGCGGATCGCCTCCGTGCGCTATGACCTGCGGTTCGGCAAGGAGGGTGGAGGCGGGGTCGTGGTGCTGGCGGTCGGCGGGCAGACGTCGGTCACCGTGGAACTGGCCGAACCGGTCGAGACCGCGACGCTGCGGGGACGGCGGGAGACGGTGCGCACGGTGCGGTTCCATGCCGATGACGCACGGGGCGCGGTCGCGGCCGTACGGGCGGAGCTGGCGGCGGTGGCAGAAGGGGCGGCGCGCGGCGAGCGTCCTGGGGCGCCGGGTACGGCCGATGCTCCTGAGGAGCGCCCCAAGACGGCGCAGAGCGCGGCCTGACGCGGCGAAGGCCCCGGCTCAGGCGCCGGAAGGCCCCGGAAGGTACCGGAAAGGCCCCGGACCGAGCCGCGATCACGCAGGAGTGAAGCGGACCGGTTCGCGGCCCGGTTCGGCCTCGGCGAGGCGGACCCGGATGCGGTGGCCCAGGGGCAGCTCGGGGCCGTTCGAGGCGGCGTCGACGGGGCCGATGACGGCCGGGTCGTAGAGGTGGACGGTGCCCTGGGTGGGGTCCTTCTCCTGGATCTCGACGACCAGTGCTTCGAAGGTCTCGCCGACCCGGTCGCGCAGCAGCGCCGCCTCGACGAGGTCGACGCAGGCCCGCTCGACCCGGTTGGCGTGCTGGATGCCGGACTCCATCTCGCCCGGCAGCGCCGGCAGCGCGCCGCGCACCCAGTCGGCCGGTTCCTCGCCGGCCGAGGCGGCCAGGCACAGCTCGGAGGTGTAGCGGTCGACCAGCCGCCGCAGCGGGGCGGTGGCGTGCGCGTAGGGGGCGGCGACGGCGGCGTGCTGCACCTCGGAGGCCGTGGGCGCGGTGCCGTCGAAGACGGTGTAGCCGGCGCCGCGCAGCAGGGCGGTGCACTCCTGGAGGAACGCGGCGTGAGTGGCGCGGCGCGGGTCGAGGGTGCGGATCAGCGCGGCGTAGGAGGTGTGGTGCGGCCAGTCGATGCCCAGGGCGCGGGCGGTGAGGCGGAGCCGGGCGACCGAGCCGTCCGGGGCCTTGGGCAGGGTGCGCAGCACGCCGGTGCCGGAGGCGAGCATCAGCTCGGCCGCGGCCATGCCGGTGAGCAGGGAGATCTGCGCGTTCCAGGCGTAGACCGGCAGCGGGGCGCGGTATTCGAGGGTGTAGTGGCCGTCGCGCTCGACGATCTCCTGCTCGGGGACGTGCAGGGAGATCGCGCCCCGGGCGACCTCCAGCTCCTCGCGCAGCAGGCCGATCTCGCGGAGCAGGGCGAGCGGCTCCTCGGCCGTCTTGTCGTCGAGGACCCGCTGGACGCCCGCGTAGTCGAGCTTGGCCCGGGAGCGGACCAGGGCGCGGCGCACCGAGGTGGCGATCAGCGCGCCCTGTGCGTCGAGGTCGAGCTGCCACAGCACGGCCGGGCGGTCCTGGTCGGGCAGCAGGCTGGCGGCGCCCTCGCTCAGCGCGTAGGGGTGCAGCGGAAGCCGCTCGTCGGGGAAGTACAGGGTCGTCACGCGGTGGTGGGCCTCGGCGTCCAGGGCGCCGCCCGGTGTCACGAAGGAGGCCACATCGGCGATGGCGTAGTGGACGCGGAAGCCGCCGCCGCTGCGCCGGGACAGGAACACCGCCTGGTCGAGGTCGAGGGAGCCGGGCGGGTCGATGGTGAAGAGGGGGAGGTCGGTGGCGTCCTCCAGAGTGTGCTCGGTCGCCACCGCGCCGTCGGCGGCCGGGATCCGCGGGGCACGGGCTGCGCTCTCCGCCTCGGCCTGCGCCGTGGGCGGGAAGTGGTCCGGGATCTCCAGCTTTCCGCGCAGCTCACGCAGCGCGGCGCGCAGCGGGGCCTCCGCTGCGTCGGTCACATGCATATGGCGACGGGGCATGAAACCGAGCGTATGGCCGCCGGGCGCCATCGGCTCGGTGTACACGGGCTGAGCGGTGCCTCCGCGGGCGGGAGGGGGCGGCGGCGGCCGCGGGTGGGTTCCGCACCCGCCCGCCGCAGGCCATACGCTTTCCCGGGGCCGCACCCCCGCCCGTACCGCCGTGAAGGAGAACACCGTGCTCGTGCTGTTGCCACCGTCCGAAGGGAAGGCCACGCCCGGAGCCGGGGCGCCGCTGGACATCGGTGCGCTGTCGCTGCCGGGGCTGACCGGCGCGCGCCAGGCGGTGTTCGAGGAGCTGGTCGAGCTGTGCGCGGCGGACGAGGGCAAGGCCCAGGAGGTGCTCGGGCTGAGCGACGGCCTCCGGGGCGAGATCGCCAAGAACGCGGAGCTGCGGACCGCGGGGACCCGCCCGGCCGGGGAGATCTACACCGGTGTGCTCTACGACGCGCTGGGGGCCGGGTCCCTGGACGCACGGGCGCGCAAGCTGGCCGAGCGCTCGCTGCTGGTGTTCTCGGGGCTGTGGGGCGCCGTGCGCCTCGGCGACCGGATTCCCTCGTACCGCTGCTCGATGGGGGTGAAGCTGCCGGGGCTGGGCGCGCTGGGCGCGTACTGGCGGGCGCCGATGGCGGAGGTGATGCCGCAGGCGGCCGGGGACGGGCTGGTGCTGGACCTGCGGTCGGCGGCGTACGCCACGGCGTGGAAGCCCAAGGGCGAGGTGGCCGGGCGGACCGCGACGGTGCGGGTGCTCCAGTCGAAGATCGTGGCCGGTGTGGAGAAGCGGTCGGTGGTCAGCCACTTCAACAAGGCGACCAAGGGGCGGCTGGTGCGGGACCTGCTGTCCGCGGGGCTGGACCCGGCGGACCCGGCGGAGCTGGTGGAGGCGCTGCGCGGGCTGGGCTACGTCGTGGAGGCGAAGGCGCCGGCGAAGCGCGGCACGGCGTGGGCCATTGATGTGATCGTGACGGAGCTGTAGGACCCCTGGCGGGGCGGCGGGGCGTCTGAGGAGCGGAACGGACCCCCACAACTGTTGCAACATGTGCAACAGTCGTTGCGGAGAGTGGCCCCTGGGCGCACTATGGGCGATGTGACCAGCTCCTCCTCCCCCGTGCCCACCGCCCCCTCGGTCCTCGGGCTCGCCCCCGTCATCCCGGTCGTCGTGCTGGAGGACGCGGCCGACGCCGTTCCGCTCGCCCGGGCGCTGGTCTCCGGCGGACTGCCCGCCATCGAGGTGACCCTGCGGACGCCCGCCGCGCTGGACGCCATCCGGGCCATCGCCCGCGAGGTGCCCGAGGCCGTGGTCGGCGCCGGCACGCTGCTGAGCCCCGAGCATGTCGCCGCGGCCGGTGCGGTCGGCGCACAGTTCCTGGTCAGCCCCGGCTGGTCGCCGCGGCTGCTGCACGCCATGCGGGACTCGGGCATCCCGTTCCTGCCCGGTGTCTCGACCGCCTCGGAGGTGGTGACCCTGCTGGAGGAGGGCGTCACCGAGCTGAAGTTCTTCCCGGCCGAGGCGGCCGGCGGCACGGCCTATCTGAAGTCGCTGGCCGCACCGCTCCCGCAGGCCCGCTTCTGCCCGACCGGCGGGATCGGCCTGGCGACGGCCCCGTCGTATCTGGCGCTGCCGAACGTCGGCTGTGTGGGCGGCACATGGATGCTGCCGGCCGACGCGCTGGCCGCCAAGGACTGGGACCGGGTGCGCCGGCTCGCCCTGGAGGCGGCGGCGCTGGCGGTCCGACCGCCGCTGCGCCGATGACGCGAACGGGCCCGGCGCATCGGATGGCCGATGCGCCGGGCCCGTCTGCCGGTGTCCGCGTGGCGACCGCGCGCGTACGGAACGCGCCGGTCACCGGACGCCCCGCCTACCGCAGATGCGAGGTGTCGTTCAGCAGCCGCAACGAGGCGTTGCCGTCCGCGAAGTAGGCGACCGCGGAGAGCGAGGCCGCGGAGAGCTCCATACGGAACAGCGACTCCGGCGGGGCGCCCAGGGCCAGCCGGACCAGCGTCTTGATCGGCGTGACATGCGTGACCAGCAGCACCGTCTTGCCGGCGTGGCGGGCGAGCAGCTTGTCGCGGGCGACGGCGACCCGGCGGGCGACCGTCGCGAAGGACTCGCCGCCTCCCGTGGGCGCCGCCTTGGACGAGCCGAGCCAGGCGTCGAGGTCGTCGGGGAAGCGCTCGCGCACCTCGCCGAAGGTCAGCCCCTCCCAGGCACCGAAGTCGGTCTCGCGCAGGCCCTCTTCGATGCGGACCTCCTGACCGAGCCGGTCCGCGACCGCCTGGGCGGTCTCCCGGCAGCGCCGCAGCGGGGAGCTGACGACGGCCTGGATCGTGCCGCGTGCGGCGAGCGCGGCGGCGGCCGCCTCGGCCTGGCGGCGGCCGGCGGCGGAGAGCTCGGGGTCGGCGCCGCCGCTGCCGGAGAACCGCTTCTGGGGGGTGAGCGCCGTCTCGCCGTGCCGCAGCAGCACGAAGGTCGCCGGTACGCCGAGGTCGGGGGCTCCCCAACCGGCCGGCGGGGCGGCGGCGGCCACCTCGTCCGCGGCCTCGGCCGCCTCGTCGGCGGCCCGGGCCGCGGCGCTGCGGGCCGGCGCGGTGGTGGCGAGCGCCGCCCGGGAATCCCGGGGCTCCCACTGCTTGCCGATCTTGCCGGCGTCCATCGCCTCGTTGGCGAGCCGGTCGGCGTGCTTGTTCTGCGCGCGCGGGATCCATTCGTACGAGACCTGGCCGGCCGGGAAGACCGCCCTGGCCTCGGCGGCCAGCGGCTTCATGTCCGGGTGCTTGATCTGCCAGCGCCCGGACATCTGCTCGACGACCAGTTTGGAGTCCATCCGCACCTGGATGCGCGCCTGCGGATCCAGCGCGTGCGCCGCCCGGAGGCCGGCCACCAGGCCCTTGTACTCGGCGACGTTGTTGGTCGCGGTGCCGATGAACTCGGCGGCCTCGGCGAGCGCCTCGCCCGTCTCCGGGTCGAGGACGACCGCGCCGTAGCCGGCCGGCCCCGGGTTGCCCCGGGACCCGCCGTCCGCCTCGACGATCAGCGTGCGCGCCATGGCCTACAGGCCCGAGTCGGGCGTACGGACCAGGATGCGGCTGCAGTTCTCGCACCGGACGACCGTGTCGGCGGGGGCCGCCCGCACGTCGTTCAGCTCGGTGATGTTCAGCTCCAGGCGGCAGCCCTCGCAGCGGCGCTGGTAGAGCCGGGCCGCGCCGACGCCGCCCTCCTTGGTGCGGATGCGGTCGTAGAGCTTGACGAGGTCGGCCGGGATGTCGGCGACGGTCAGCTCGCGCTCCTTGGTGACGGTGGCGGCCTCGGCGTCGATCTCGCCGTTCGCGGCGTCACGGCGGGCGACGGCGTCGTCGACCTTGGCCTGGATGGCCGCCACCCGGTCGGTCAGCTCGCCGACCCGCTCCTGGGCGGCCTCGCGGCGCTCCATGACCTCCAGGACGACGTCCTCCAGGTCGCTCTGACGCTTCGCCAGGGAGGCGATCTCGTGCTGGAGGTTCTCCAGGTCCTTGGGAGAGGTGACGGCTCCGGAATCCAGCCGCTTCTGGTCGCGGGCGGCGCGCTGGCGCACCTGGTCCACGTCCTGCTCGGCCTTGGTCTGCTCGCGGCTGGTGTCGCTCTCCTCGGTCTGCGCGGCGACGAGCAGGTCGCGCTGCTGGATGAGGTCGGCCTCCAGGGTCTGCAGCTCGGCCAGCTCGGGGAGGTTCTTGCGCCGGTGCGCGAGCTGGGTGAGCCGGACGTCCAGGTTCTGGACGTCGAGAAGGCGGATCTGGTCGGCGGGCGCGGCGTTCAGCGTGGGGCTCCTGTGGTGTGCGTCGGGGTGAAGAGAGGGGCGGACGCCGCGTGGGCGGTCCAGGGGTCGGTGACCGTACGGGAGACATGCGTGCGCAGTCCCCAGTCGTGCCGGTCGGAGACCGCGTCGAGCTGGGCCGCGGCCTGCTCGCACCACGGCCATTCGGTGGCCCAGTGGGCGGCGTCGAGCAGCGCCAGCGGGCCGTTTCGGGTGTGCTGGGTGGCCTCGGAGGCCGGGTGGTGGCGCAGGTCGGCGGTGAGGAAGGCATCCACACCGGCCGCCCGCACGTCCTCGAAGAGGCTGTCGCCGGAGCCGCCGGAGACGGCGACGGTGCGGATCTCCCGCTCCGGGTCGCCGGCCGCCCGAACGCCCTGCGCGGTCGACGGCAGTCGGGCCGCGGCGTACGAGGCGAACTCGGCCAGCGTCATCGGATGCGCCAGCTCGCAGATCCGGCCCAGGCCGCGCCGGCCCGCCGGGTCGCTCGCATCCGGCACCAGCGGGCCGAGGACGCGCAGGTCCAGGGCGCCCGCCAGGGCATCGGAGACGCCGGGGTCGGCGGTGTCGGCGTTGGTGTGCGCGACGTGCAGGGCGATGTCGTGCTTGATCAGGGTGTGCACGACCTTGCCCTTGAAGGTCGAGGCCGCGACCGTCGTCGTGCCGCGCAGATAGAGCGGGTGGTGGGTGACGAGGAGGTCGGCGCCGAGCTTCACCGCCTCGTCGGCGACTTCCTGGACCGGGTCGACGGCGAACAGCACACGGCGGACCTCGGCGTCGGGATCTCCGCAGACCGTGCCGACGGCGTCCCACCCTTCGGCCCGCTCGGGGGGCCAGAGGGCGTCGAGCGCGGTGAGGACTTCAGACAGTACGGGCACGGAGGGAAGGTTACCCCCCGCCTGTGACAGGGGGTGGGGCCAACGGCGCGACGGGGGACGCGGACGGGCGCGGGCGCTCTCCCGGCCGGCGGCTACCCGGCCAGGAAGCCCCGCAGATCGTCCAGGACGCGGTCGGCCGCCGTGACGCCCAGGCCCAGGTACCAGGTCTCGTCCTGGACGTTCTTGGCGTGACCGTCCTTGACCGCCTTGAGGTTCTTCCACAGCGGGTTGTGCTCCGCGCTCTCCCGCTTGGTGGCCTTGGGGTCGCCGTAGACACCGGTGAAGATCCAGTCCGCGTCGGCCTGGTCGATGTTCTCCGGGCTGACCTCGGTGGCGAGGTCGTCGATCCGCTGGTTCTCGGGCCGCGGCAGGCCGACGTCCCGGAGGATCGTGCCGATGAACGACTGCTCGGCGTAGAGCCGGGTGAACTGCGGCATGTAGCGCAGCATGGTGACCGTCGGCTTCTCCGGGCCGATGTCCGCGCCGAGCTTGCGGGCCTTGGCCTCGTACCCGGCCAGCTCGGCCTTGGCCTCGGCGGTCTTGTCCAGGGCCGCGGCGTTCAGCAGGTAGTTCTGCTTCCAGGTGAAGCCGGGGCGGATCGAGAACACGGTCGGGGCGATCCTGCTGAGCTGCCGGTACTGCTTCTCGGCGCGCAGCTTGCTGCCCAGGATCAGGTCGGGCTTGAGCTTGTCGACCGCCTCCAGGTTGAGGCCGTTGACGGTGCCGATGCTCTTGGGGTGGCCGGCGGCCTTCTTGAGGTAGCCGGGGATGCCCTCGTCGCCCTCGGTCGGGGCGTAGCCGACCGGCTTGACGCCCAGTGAGACGACGTTGTCGAGTTCGCCCACGTCGAGGACGACCACCCTCTTGGGCGCGGCCTTGAGCCGGGTGCTGCCCATCGCGTGCTCGATGGTGCGCGGGAACCGCCCCGGGGCGGCGTCGGCGCCCATCTTCGCGGTCTCCTCGGCGGCCTCGGCGAAGTCCTTGCCGCCCTGGGCGACCGCCTTCGATCCCGCCCCGTCGCCGCCCTTGCCGCCCGCACCGGAGGAACCGCAGGCCGCGAGCGACAGGGCACCGGCGGCGGCGAGGGCTATCGCGGCACTGCCGCGGCGGCGAAGGGGCATCACGTACTCCAAGGGAAGGGCCCGAGCAAGGCCGGGTTAGGCAGACCTAACTTAATGCACGGTTGAAACCGCAAGCACAACCACCCCATCCGGCACCGGCGAACCGGACAACTGCCACCCTTATGCGTGAAGTACCGCAACTCGCGAAGATCGTCCGCAAGTGCGAAAACTAGCTTCGGTTGCCGACTGGAGGTGACCGAAGCGATGACGATCTGCGCCACCGAGGACGCCACCGCCCTGGACAGCCCGCACCGCGCCGCCCTGACGATCGCCGCCGACGGCTCGTACGCCGCCCGGCTCGCCCGTCACGACGATGCGGCGGGGAGCTGGTTCCCGGAGCGCTGGACGCTGAGCGGACCCGAGCCGTACGCCGTTCCACTGCCGGGCAGCCAGCCCGAGGAGCCGGACAGCGAACTGCTGCCCCTCACGGACGGCCGGGTACTGATCCTGCGCCGGGTCGCCGACCGCTTCGCGCTCTCCCTGCTCTACCCGACGGGCCCGGGGACCGGTGAGCGACTGCTGGGCACCGTGGAGGCGCCCGAACTGACCCTGCTGCCGCCCGCCCCCGACGGGACCCTCGGCTACGCCCTGGCCCCCGGGGTGGACCGCACCGGGCTGTGGCTGGTGCACGGCGGCGGGGGCGGCCCCGAGCGGATCGCCGAGATCCCGGGCCGCTGTACGGGCGGCGCCTGGCTGGACCGATCCGGCCGGCTCCTCGCCCTGGACCGGGAGTTGGCCGGCCGGACCAAGACGGTGCTTCTCGACCTGGGGCGGGGCGGCGAGACCGGGCCGCTCCTGCAGATCACCGAGCACAGCAACGACCGCCTGCTGCTCGCCGACCCGGACAGCGGACTGCTGCTCGTACGGTCCGACGCCCCCGGGTACGACCGGCTGGGCTGGGGCGTACTGGGCAGCAGCCTGCCGGTGCGCTTCCCGGAGTGCCTGCGGCCCGCGGATGTGGCGGTGACCCCGTTCGCCGTCCAGCCGGGGCAGATGTTGGCGCCGGAGAGCTGTGCGGTGGCGTTCCGGATGGACGCGGCGAGCGGCACTTGGCTGGGGATCTGGCGGCCCTCGGGGCGGCGGCTGCGCCAACTCCCCGTACCGGCGGGGTGGCTGGCGGGGGCCGGGCTGTGGACGGCCGGCGGCGAACTGCTGCTGCCGTACGCGACGGACGCGGAGCCGTGCGGGGTGGCGCGGATGGCCGTACCGCTGGAGCCGGTGGGGGGCGAAGAGCCCGTGGGGCGCGGAGACCCGGTGGGGCGCGAGGGACCCGTCGTGCACAGGGGACCCGTGGAGCGCGGGGGTCTGATGCAGGCGCTGAGGGCGGTGGGTTCCACGGGCCCCGTGGAACAGGAGGGGGCGTTGCGGCCGGAGCGCTCCCCTTCCGGGGCAAGCGCCGGGAGCGGCGCGGGGATTGTCCTGGATGCAGCGGATGCCGACAACCACTCCACAAGATCCCCACATCCGCAGCCCGTCGGCGCGGAACCGCACCGCTCCCCCGCGCATCCTCGAATGTGCAGGCCAGTGCCCCTGCAACAGGCACCTCTCACAGCGCGGTAGACCCGGTGCAGCGCGATTTTCCGCCCCGTTAGTATTTCGGGCCGGGGGCTACGCAGCCGGTTGACCGGCCACCGACGGTTCCGCTCGGGGTCAGCCTCGGCGACCGTCGGGCGGGGTCCCGACGCGTAAAGCCGTAAGCGATCCGACGGAGTGACTCTCTTCATGTCCGAAGCCCGAACCGACACGACCCAGGCGCGCCCTCAGGAGGCATCCGCCCAGGCCGCCGAGGCCGCAAGCTCCGGCAGGCACCGTGGCCCGGCCGCCACGGAGGAGTCCGGCTCCACCCCACATGGCCGGCACCGCCGGGACAAGTAGCCGCAGGACGCACAGGTCCACGTCGGCGGACCCCGACCGCCGAGCGCGCGGCAACGGCCGTGGCCGCCGCACCGCCTTCCCGGCGGGCGGCGGCCGCGGCCGTTTTGGCGGGCCGTCCGCCCGCCGGGCCACCCGGTCCGCCGGTCCGCCCGGTCCGCCGGTCCGCCCGGTCCGCCGGTCCGCCCGTCAGCCGTGCTTGAGGCCCAGCACCTCCGCCGCCGCGAACGTCTCGTTCGGCGGGCGCTCGGCGTAGTACGGCGTCAGCAGCCCGTCCAGCTCCTCGAAGCTGAAGACCTCCTTGGCGGTGTCGAACTTGGCGGCGATCCGCGGGCGTTCGGCGATCGCGACCATGCCGCCGTGTACGACCAGCAGCTGACCGTTGACCCCGGCCGCGGCCGGCGCGGCCAGATAGCCGACGAGCGGGGCGACGTGCTCCGGGGCGAGCGCGTCGAGCCCGCCGTCCTCCGGCTCCTCGAAGCCGGCGAAAACGTCCTCGGTCATACGGGTGCGGGCACGCGGGCAGATCGCGTTGGCCGTCACGCCGTACTTGGCCAGCGCCAGCGCCGTGGAGGTCGTCAGGCCGACGATGCCTCCCTTGGCCGCGGCGTAGTTGGGCTGGCCCGCCGAGCCGGCGAGGAACGCCTCCGAGGAGGTGTTGATGATCCGGCCGTGCACCGGGGCGCCGGCGGCCTTGGAACGTTCGCGCCAGTGGACCGCGGCGAAATGGGTGGTGTTGAAGTGGCCCTTGAGGTGGACGCGGATGACCGAGTCCCATTCGTCCTCGGTCATCGAGAACACCATCCGGTCGCGGAGGATGCCCGCGTTGTTGACCAGGATGTCGAGCCGGCCGAAGGTGGCGACCGCCAACTGCACGAGCGCACCGGCCTGTTCGTGGTCGGCGACGTCGCCGAGGTGGGCGACCGCCTGACCGCCCGCCGCCCGGATCTCGGCGGCGACGTCCTCGGCGGGCGCGGCGGAGGCCGCGCCCGAGCCGTCGCGGCCCGGCTGCCCGTAGTCGTTGACCACGACGCGGGCGCCGAGCCGGGCGAGTTCGAGGGCCTCGGCGCGGCCCAGGCCGCGGCCGGCCCCGGTGACGATCGCGGTCAGGCCCTCAAGTGGCTGTGCCATCGCTCTTCCTGTCCTCTCGATCGGTTCTCCGGGCGTCCCCGGCCGGGTGCCCGGGTGCCCGGTCGGCCCCTGCGCGCCTGGCGGGTCCAGGGGCGCGCGGCCGGCCTACGGGCGCACGGTCAGATCTCTATGCAGGTGCGCAGCGCGGCCCCGGAACGCATCTGGTCGAGCGCGTCGTTGACCTCGGCGAGCTGCACGCGGTGGGTGATCAGGCCGGCCAGATCGATCCGGCCGGCCCGCCACAGGGCGATGGCCCGCTCGTAGGAGCGCAGCACGTCCGCGCCGCCGTACAGGGACGGCAGGATCCGCTTCTCGTCGAAGAACAGCTCGAACATATTGACCTGGAAGGTGTCGTCCATGGCGCCCGCGCCGACCACGCACAGGGTGCCGCCGCGCCGGGTCGTCTCGTAGGCGGTGCGGGCGGTGGCGGACTTGCCGACCACCTCGAAGACGTAGTCGAAGCCCTCCCCCGCGGTGATCCGGGCCTTGGCGTCGGCGAGTTCCTCGGGGGCGACGGCCTCGGTGGCGCCGAAGCGCAGCGCGGCCTCGCGGCGGGCCGGCACCGGGTCGACGGCGATGATCTGGGCGGCGCCGCAGGCCCGCGCGCCCTGGATGGTGGAGATGCCGACGCCGCCGCACCCGATGACCGCCACCGAGGAGGCGGCCTCCACCTCGGCCGTGTTGAGGGCCGCGCCGAGTCCGGTGGTGACACCGCAGCCGATCAGCGCGGCGATCTCGTAGGGGACGTCGTCCGGGATCGGGACCGCGCAGTTGGCGGGTACCACGACCTCCTCGGCGAAGGTGCCGGTGCCGGCGAAGCCGAACACGTCGCCACCGGGGCGCTTGAAGTTGGGCGTACCGGCGTTCAGGAATCCGGCCAGGCACAGGTGGGTCTGGCCGCGCTTGCAGGACGGACAGCTGCCGCAGGCGGGCAGCCAGCACATCAGGACCCGGTCCCCCTGACCGAGGCCGGTGACGCCGTCGCCGACGTCGAGGATCTCCCCGGCGCCCTCGTGCCCGGGAACGAACGGGGCGGGCTGCGGCAGCACCCCGCTCATGGCCGAGAGGTCGGAGTGGCACAGTCCCGTCGCCCGGATGCGGACCCTGACCTTCCCGGGGCCGAACCCCACCGCCTCGACGTCGTCGAGCACCTCCAGCTTGTCCTGACCCGTCTCGTGCTGTACGGCTGCGCGCATGTCACGTCCTCTCAAGCGTCGGGTAGGGGGCCCGGGGAGACACCCCTAGCTGTGCTCCACCACGGTGTCCTCCAGGACCGCCGCGTCGTCCCGCTCGGGCGCCGTGACCGACACCTGGATCCGGCCGGGCTCCCGCCACGCACGGATGCGGAGCGTCTCGCCCGGGAACACCACTCCGGCGAAGCGGGTGGCGTACGAGCGCACCCTGGCCACGTCCCCGTCGAGCAGCGTGTCGACGACCGCCTTGAGTGCGACCCCGTAGGTGCACAGCCCGTGCAGGATCGGCCGGTCGAAGCCGGCGAGCTTGGCGAACTCCGGGTCGGCGTGCAGCGGATTCCAGTCCCCGGAGAGGCGGTAGAGCAGCGCCTGGTCCTCGCGGATATGCCGTTCGGTGTTCAGGTCAGGGGCGCGCTCGGGGAGTTCGAGGCGTACGGAGGGTCCTCGTTCGCCCCCGAAGTCGCCCTCCCCCCGGACGAAGATCTGCGTGTCGCAGGTCCACAGCGGCCCCTCCTCGTCGGCGACCTCCGAGCGCAGCACGATCACGGCGGCCTTGCCCTTGTCGTAGACGGCCGGGACGGAGGAGGTCTGCCGGGCGCGGCCGCGCACCGGGAGGGGGCGGTGCACGGTGACGGACTGCCCGCCGTGCAGGACGGCCGCGAGGTCGACGTCGATGCCGGGCGTGGAGAGGCCGCCGGCCACCGCCATCCCGCCGCCCGCCACGGTGGCGAAGCTGGGCAGGACGTGCAGTGCGCTCTCCAGGGTGTAGCGCAGCTCGTCCGGGTCGGTGGCGGGGTGCGGCTTCTGCGGTGTGGCCGCGCCGGCGCCGATGCCGAGGTGGTAGAGCTGGACGTCCTTGTGGTCCCAGGCGAGTTCGGTGGTCCGCGGCTCGGCGGAGGTGGCCTTGGCGGCGTCGATGGGCATGGGGCTGCTGCTCCTTCACCACGGTGGGAAGACCCCGGCCCGGCCGTCCGCACCGTCGGCCGTGCCGGGGTCGTATCTGGTCGGCGCGGCCGCGCTCCGACGGCGCACGGGACACATCTAGAACGCGTTCTAGCCGATGGTCCTCATGTATAGCCGATCCTCCCGGCACCCGGAAGACCTCTGACATTCAGTCAGATCGGTGTCCGGGCAGCATCCCGCCGACGGACCATGACATTTGTCAGTGCGGATCCCACACATTCGCATCTGCCGCGGCCCGGCGACTCTCCGTAATCTCGAAGACGGAAAGCAGGACGGGAAACACCACGGGGAGCGGCCATGAGCCGACCGGAGGGGCGGGCCATGATGACGGAATCAACGCAGGTGACAGGAGGTTTGCGCACGGAGCGCAGGGCCGACGGCGGCACGGCCGTCGCCTTCCTCGGAGTGACCCGGAGTTATGGCGCGGTCCGCGCCGTGGACGGTCTCGACCTGGAGATCGCCCCGGGCGAGACCGTGGCGCTGCTCGGGCGCAACGGCGCCGGCAAGTCCACCACCCTCAACATGCTGCTGGGCCTGCTGCCGCCGAGTTCGGGCACGGTGGCGCTGTTCGGCGGCGCGCCGGAGGCCGCCGTGCGGGCGGGCAAGGTCGGCGCGATGCTCCAGGACGGCAAGGCCATCCCGCGGGTCACGGTCCGCGAACTGATCGCCTTCGTCGCCGCCACCTACCCCGCTCCCCTGGACGTCGCCGAGGCCCTGGAGCTCGCGGGCCTGGAGGAGTTCGCCGGACGGCGGGTGGACCGGCTGTCCGGCGGGCAGGCCCAGCGGGTCCGCTTCGCGATGGCGCTGGCCGGCAACCCCGAGCTGCTGGTGCTCGACGAGCCGACCGCGGCGCTGGACGTCGAGGCGCGCCGGGCCTTCTGGCGCTCCATGCGGGCCTACGCCCGCCGGGGCAACACCATCGTGTTCTCCACCCACTATCTGGCGGAGGCGGACGACAACGCCGACCGGATCGTGGTGATCGACGGCGGCAGGGTGGTCGCCGACGGCAGCGGCGAGGAGATCCGGCGGCGGGCCGGCGGGTCGCTGGTCTCCTTCGACCTCGCGGGGGCGGCGACCGAACCGCTGCCCGGACTCCCCGGCGTGAGCGCCGTGGAGATACGGGGCGACCGCGCGCTGCTGCGCACGACGGACTCCGACGCGACGGTCGTGGCGCTGGCCGGCCGCGGTCTCGTCCGCGGCCTGCAGGTCGCCCCCGCCAGTCTGGAGGACGCCTTCCTCACCCTCACCTCCGCCGAAGCCGGCGCCCCGTCCCCGAAGGAGAACGCCTGATGTTCGACTACATCCGTCTCGAAGTCCGCCGCACACTGCGCGACAGGGGCTTTGTGATCTTCGGCATCGGGATGCCGGTGCTGATGTATCTGCTGATGACGAACATCGGGGCGGGCCCCGGCGGCGCGTCCGCGGAGTGGAAGACCGCCTCGATGGTCGGGATGGCCGCGTACGGCGCGCTGGGCGCGGCCATCGGCACGGGCACCGGTGTCGCCGAGGACAAGCAGCTGGGCTGGCTCCGGCAGCTGCGGATCACCCCGCTGAGTCCGCTGCGGGTGGTGGTGAGCCGGGGGCTGACCGGCTCGGTGACGGTGCTGCCGGCCATCGCCGCCGTCCTGCTGGTGGGCGCGCTGGTCAACGGCGTCCGGATGCCCGCCTGGCAGTGGGCGGCGCTCGCCGGGCTGCTGTGGGTGGGCACTGCCCCCTTCACCCTCCTCGGGCTCGGCAACGGCTACCGCCTCTCCGCCCAGTCCACCGGCGTGGTCAACACGGGCTGCATGCTGCTGCTCTCGATCATCGGCGGCCTGTGGTTCCCGGCCGAGCTGTTCCCCGGCTGGCTGCGCTCGCTCTCCTCCTGGACGCCCGGCAACCGCTTCTCCGAACTGGGCCAGAGCGTCACCCAGGGCGGCGCTCCGAGCCTCACCGCGGTGGCGGTACTGGCCGCCTGGCTGGCACTCTTCGGCGGTTACGCGGTGTACGCATACCGTCGGGCCGCGCGAACGGTGTGATCGACGATGCGGCGGACCTGGGAAACGACAGTGCAGCAGACACAGCAGCAGAACACGGCCGGGCCGCGCCCCGGCGAGGCGAACGACACGGACGGGACGTGCGCCACACGGACGACATCGGCGAGGCCGGGGAACAAGAAGCCGGACCGGGGGCCGGGAAAGTACGCCTTCCTGCCCTGGCTCCTGATGGGCCTGGGGGCCTTCTCCAACATCCTCCAGGGCAAGACGGACAGCCCCTGGCTGGCCGGCCTCGGACTGCTCGCCTTCAACTCCCTCTACATCAGCGTCGTGTGGTCCTCCTTCAACCCGCGGCGGCGCGACTCCCGCTATCCGCTCATCGCCCTGGGGATGCTGACCGCCATCACCTTCGCCATCGCGCTCGGGTTCGGCGGCAACTGGTTCCTGTTCTTCCCGCTGCTGTCGCTGGCCTCCGGCACGGTCCGCGCCCTGCGGGGCAAGAAGCTCGCCCTCTGGCTGATCTCGCTCAGCGGTGCGGCCGGATATCTGTCCGGCTGGCGCGACGGCGACCCCTCCGGCTCGTTCGGCATCGGATACGGCACGTTCCTGTCCGGCATGGTGACGGCCACGGTCCTGAGCCTGTTCGACACCATCCAGGAACTGAACGCCACCCGCCAGGAACTCGCCCGGAGCGCCGTGGAGAAGGAGCGGCTGCGCTTCTCCCGCGATCTGCACGACCTGCTGGGGCACACCCTGTCCGTGGTGGTGGTCAAGGCCGAGGCGGTCCGCCGCCTGGCACCGCGCAATCTGGACGCGGCGCTCGCCCAGGCCGCCGACATCGAGGCGGTCGGCCGGCAGGCGCTGACCGAGATCCGCGAGGCGGTCAGCGGCTATCGGGAGGGCACCCTGTCCACGGAACTGGACCGGGCCCGTTCGGCACTGGAGGCGGCCGGTATCGAGCCCGTCGTACGCCAGGCCGGGCCCCCGCTGTCGCCGCAGACCGGCGCGCTGCTGGGCTGGGTGGTCCGCGAGGGGGTCACCAACACCGTCCGGCACAGCGGCGCCACCCGCTGCGAGATCGAGGTGCACGCCGACGAGGAGCGGGTACGGCTGACGATCACCGACGACGGCCGCGGTCCCGCAGGCACCGCCGCGGCCCCGGCAACGGACCCTGGGGGCGACGCCGCGCGGCCCGGCGCCTCGGGCCCGGTCGGCGGCACCGGCCTGAAGGGGCTCACCGAGCGGCTGGCCGCGGCGGGCGGCACCCTGCACAGCGGCCCCGACGGCCGACGCGGCTTCCGCGTCAGGGCCGAACTCCCGGTCGGCACGGCCGATATGCCGGAATTCGAGGAGTCACCGAGGTGATCAAGAACATGACCGGTGCTGGCTACTCTTGCCGCATGACCCATGCGCCGGACCAGCAGCCCCCCGTACGACCGGTACGCGTCCTCCTCGCCGAGGACCAGGGGATGATGCGGGGCGCCCTGGCGCTGCTGCTCGACCTGGAAGAGGACATGGAGGTCGTGGCGCAGGTGGCGGCGGGCGACCAGATCGTCGCCACCGCCCTGGACGCCCGTCCCGACATCGCCCTGCTGGACATCGAACTCCCCGGCCGCAGCGGCCTGGACGCCGCGGCCGACCTGCGCACGCAACTGCCGTCCTGCAAGGTGCTGATCGTGACGACCTTCGGCCGGCCCGGCTATCTGCGGCGCGCCATGGAGGCGGGAGCCTCCGGCTTCCTGGTGAAGGACGGCCCGGTGGAGGAGCTGGCGGCGGCGATCCGCCGGGTGCTCGCCGGAGAGCGGGTGATCGATCCGGGCCTGGCCGCGGCCGCGCTGAGCGCCGGTCCCAGTCCGCTGACCCAGCGCGAGCGCGATGTCCTCACCGCCGCGGTGGACGGCGCCACGGTCGCCGATATCGCCGGCAAGCTCCATCTCTCCCAGGCCACCGTCCGCAACTACCTCTCCGCAGCCATCGGCAAGACCGGCACCCGCAACCGCATGGAGGCGGTTCGGACGGCCCGGCAGAACGGGTGGCTGTAGCGAGCCCCCGGCGAGGAGGCGCCGGGCGCGCTCCACGCCTGCGCGCGTACGACGTCTCCGCGGGCCCTACTTCTGTGCGGAGCCCTGCCCGTGGGCGGTGTCCGTCCGGCGCCTGGGCAGGGCGATCACCATCAGCGCGAGGGCGCCCAGCAGGACCACCGTGCCGACCTGGAAGGCCAGTCCGTAGCCGTCCGCCAGTGCCCTCGCGCCGTGCCCGGACTCGATGCGGGCGGCGGCGACGGTGGACAGGATCGACAGGCCCAGCGCACCGCCCATCTGGCGGGAGGTGTTGATCAGGCCGGAGACCAGGCCCTGGTCGGCGGGGTCGGCGCCGGAGGTGGCGATGGCGGCGACCGGTGTCGCGGTCAGGCCCGCGCCCAGCGCCATCAGGATGCCGGGGCCGAGGAGCGTGCCCAGGTACGTGCCGTCGACGCCCATCGTGCCCTGCCAGGCCATGCCCGCCGCGGAGATCACCGCACCGGCGACGGCCAGGGTCTTGGCGCCCATCCGGTTCATCAGCCGCGGCCCGATCTTGGAGCCGAGCACGATGCTCAGCGAGTGCGGAATGAACGACAGCCCGGCCTGCAGCGGCGGGTAGCCCAGCACGTTCTGCATGTAGAGCGACAGGAAGTACCACATCGAGAACATCGCGGCGCCGAGCAGCACCATCGCCGCGTTCGCCGAGGAGACCGGGCGCAGCCGGAAGAGCCCCAGCGGCATCAACGGCGCCTTGGCCCGCGCCTCGACGGCGAGGAAGACCGCGAGCACGAGCAGTCCGGCGGCCAGCGGCAGCAGTGCGGACGCCGACGTCCAGCCGTCCGTCTCGGTCTGCACGATCCCGTACGCCACGAGCCCCAGCCCGCCGGTCACCAGCAGCGCGCCCGGCACATCGAGCCGCCGCACGAGGCCCTGCCGGCTCTCGGTGAGCCACAGCACCGCACCGACCAGCACCAGCGCCCCGACCGGCACATTGATCAGCAACACCCAGCGCCACGACAGGAACTCGGTGAGCACCCCGCCGACCAGACCGCCCACCGCGCCGCCGCCGGCGCCCACCGCCGTCCAGGTGGCGATGGCCCGGGTGCGGGCCGGACCGGCCGGGAACGACGTGGTCAGGATCGTCAGGGTGGCCGGGGAGAGCACGGCGGCGCCCATGCCTTGCACGGCTCGGGCGGCGATCAGCTGCCACGGCTGCTGCGCCAGCCCGCCCCCCAGGCTGGCGACGGTGAACAGCGCCAGCCCGACGACGAACACCCGCTTGCGGCCGAAGAGGTCCGCGGCCCGGCCGCCGAGCAGCATGAAGCCGGCGAAGGTGATGACGTACGCGTTGACGATCCACTGCAGGCCCAGCTCGCTCAGCCCCAGCCCGGTCCGTACGGCGGGCAGCGCCACGTTCACGACGGAGACGTCCAGGACGACCAGGAACTGTCCGGCGCAGACCAGGAGCATCACCAGCCAGGCCGGTGCGACCGTGCGGCGCGGGGTTTCGGACAGGGTCGCGGGGGAGGCTATCGGGGGCATGCGGACCATGCTCGCATTCGCCGCTTGCCCCCCGCATCGGGATATCGGTGCATCTACCACCGGACCCGGGGACCTAGGTCGCGAGGCGGAGTCCGGGGCCGCCCCACCGGCCCCACTCCACCGGCCCCACCGGCCCCACCAGCCTCACCGCCGCAGCAGCGTCACCACCGCCGCCCCGCCCAGCCCGATGTTGTGGGCCAGGCCCACCCGCGCGCCGGGGACCTGGCGTTCGCCCGCCGTGCCGCGGAGTTGCCAGACCAGCTCCGCGACCTGCGCCAGGCCCGTCGCGCCCAGCGGATGCCCCTTGGAGATCAGGCCGCCGGAGGGGTTGACCACCCAGCGGCCGCCGTAGGTCGTGGCGCCTTCGGCGACCAGCTTCCCGGACTCCCCGTCCGCGCACATGCCCAACGCCTCGTACGTCAGCAGCTCATTGACCGAGAAGCAGTCGTGCAGCTCGATGACGTCGACGTCCTCGATGCCCAGGCCGCCGGCCGCGTACACCTGCCGGGCCGCGGCCCGCGACATCGGCTTGCCGACCACGTCGATGCAGGAGCCGGAGGCGAAGGCGTCCTCGGTGTCGGTCGTCATGGCCTGGGCGACGATCTCCACCGCCCGGTCGGCCAGCCCGTGTTCGCGGACGAACCGCTCGGAGGCGACGACCGCCGCGGCCGCCCCGTCCGAGGTCGGCGAGCACTGGAGCCTGGTCAGCGGACGGTGGATGGTCTTGGCGGCGAGGACCTCCTCGACGGTGTAGACGTCCTGGAACTGGGCGTGGGGATTGTGCGCGGAGTGCCGGTGGTTCTTCGCGCCGACCGCGGCGAGCTGCTCGGCCGTGGTGCCGTAGCGCTCCATGTGCTCACGGGCCGCGTTGCCGAAGATCTGGGCGGTGGGCGGCGTCATGTCGAAGCCGTGGGCGGCCGCCATCACGCCGTAGTGGCGGGCCACCGGGGACACACTGAAGTCCGATCCGTCCGCACCGCCGCCCAGCGCACCGCGGCGCATCTTCTCGAAGCCGAGCGCCAGTACGCAGTCGTTGATCCCCGACTCGACGAACTGGCGCGCCATCATCAGCGCGGTCGAGGCGGTCGCGCAGTTGTTGTTGACGTTGTAGACGGGGACGCCGGTCAGGCCGAGTTCGTACACGGCGCGCTGGCCCGCCGTCGAGGGCTGGTAGCAGTAGCCGACCGGCACCTGCTCGACCGCCTCGTAGCCGATCCCCGCGTCGGCGAGGGCCTTGCCGCCCGCCTCCTTCGCCATGTCCCAGTACTGCCACTCGCGGGTCTCGGGCTTCTCGAACGTGGTCATCCCGACGCCGACGAGGTACGCCTTGCCAGCCATACGTGTCCTCCTGGAGAGGTAGCGGTGCGGCGGATGAAGGAGCCGCGGTGCGTCAGATGAGGGGACGGGGCTCCGGGTCGCGCGGCAGGCCGAGCAGCCGCTCCGCGACGACGTTGCGCTGCACCTGGGTGGTGCCCCCGGCGATGGTCAGACAGCGCGACATCAAGAAGCCGTGCAGCGCCCGCTCACCGGCACCCTCGCGCACCGCGCCCGCCGGGCCGAGGAGTTCCAGCGCCAGTTCGGCGACCTTCTGCTGGTGCGGGGTCTGCACCAGCTTGCGGATGCTGGCGCCGGCGCCCGGTTCCAGGCCCGACACCTGCTGGAGCGTGGTCCGCAGCCCGATGCAGCCCAGGGCGTGCGCCTCGGCGGCCAGCGCGCCGAGCCGGACGTGTACCGACGCGTCCAGTTCGGCGGCGCGGTCGAGCAGTGCCTCCAGACCGGTGTCGAAGGACAACTGGTCGGCCATGTGGACGCGTTCGTTGTCCAGGGTGGTGCGGGCCACCCGCCAGCCGTCGTCGACCTCGCCGACCACCGCGTCGGCCGGCAGCAGCACATCGTCGAAGTAGACCTCGTTGAACAGCGCGTCGCCGGTGATCTCCTTCAGCGGGCGGATCTCGATGCCGGGGGTCGCCATGTCGACGAGGAAGAACGTCAGCCCCTTGTGCTTGGGCGCGTCCGGGTTGGTGCGGGCGAGCAGGATCCCGTGGCTCGACCACTGGGCCGCCGAGGTCCACACCTTCTGGCCGTTGACCCGCCAGCCGCCGTCCACCCGCTCGGCGCGGGTCCGCAGCGACGCCAGGTCGGAACCGGCCTCCGGCTCGGAGAACAGCTGGCACCACAGCAGTTCGCCGCGCAGCGTCGGCAGCATGAGGCGCTGTTGCTGCTCCCGGGTGCCGTGGGCGATCAGGGAGGGCACCACCCAGGTGGCGATGCCCAGATCGCTGATCCCGACCCCTGCGGCGGCCATCTCCTGCTGGATCGCCAGCTGCCGCAGCGGCCCGGCGCCCAGGCCGTAGGGCTCCGGGAGGTGCGGCGCGGCATAGCCGGTGGGTGCCAGCGCCCGGCGTACCGCGGCGGGGTCCAGTCCGCGTACGCCGTCGACGACGGTACGGGCCTCGGCGCGGTACTCGTCCGCCTCGGCGGGGAGTTCGAGGCGCAGCGGGCGGCGGGCGCCGTCGGCGGCGTAGCGGGCGGCGCGCAGCCGGTGGGTGTCGCCGCCGCCCAGCAGCTGGCGGGCCGCGGTCGCCCGCCGCAGGTGGAGGTGGGCGTCGTGCTCCCAGGTGAAGCCGATGCCGCCGAGGATCTGGATGCAGTCCTTGGCGCAGCTGAAGGCGGCGTCCAGGGCGGTGGCGGTGGCCAGCGCCGCGACCAGTCCGCGGACCTCGGGCGCCTGGTGCAGCGCCCGGGCCGCGTCCCAGACCAGGGCACGGGCCTGCTCGCAGCGTACGAGCAGGTCGGCGCAGAGGTGCTTGACCCCCTGGAACTGGCCGATCGGGCGGCCGAACTGCTCGCGTACGGCGGCGTGTTCGGCGGCGGTGTGCAGCGCCCAGGCCGCCGTTCCGCAGCTCTCCGCGGCGAACAGCACCCCGGCCAGGTCCCGGACGAGGGCGCTGTCGACGGCCAGCACCCGCTCGCCGGGCACCCGCACCCCCTCCGCACGCACCTCGGCGGTCGGCCGGGTCGGGTCGGCGCTCTCCTGGGGGCGGACGTCCAGCGCATCGGCGTCGACGGCGCACCAGACGGGTCCGGTGGCCCCTTCGGCCGCCAGCAGGATCAGATCGGCGTCGGCGCCGGCGAGGACCGGGGGCGCGGTGCCGTCCAGCACGTGGCCGTCGGCCGCCGCGGCGGCGGTGAGCGAGCCCGGGCCGAGCGCGACGGCGGCGATCCGTTCGCCGGAGACCAGGGCCCGTACGAGGGTGTGCTCGCCGGCGCGGTGCAGTAGTTCGGCGGCGAGGACGGTGGGCAGGTACGGGCCGGGGAGCGCGGCGCGGCCCAGCTCCTCCAACACGACGGCGAGGTCGAGCAGTTCGCCGCCGCCCCCGCCGTCGGCCTCGGGGAGGTGGAGGCCGAGCAGCCCCTGTGCCGCGAGCCCGTCCCAGTAGGCGGGCCGCCCGTGGCGGCCGGGCGCGGCGTCGAGCAGCTTGCGCACTTCCTCGGGCGGTACGGCCCGCGCGGCCCAGCCGCCCGCCGCCTCGGCAAGGTCACGGTGCTCCTGTGTGATTCCGATGCCCATGCGGGGCAGATTAGAACACGTTCCAATCTGACGGAAGGTCGGATGCGGCGGGATCCGGGGTCGGGGCGCAACCGGCAGCCGGCCCGGGAGCGGGCCCGCGGAAGCGGAGAAGCGGGCCCGGAAGCGGGGCACGGAAACGGCGGGGGAAATTCCGGTACCGGCCGGTTCGCCTTTTCCCGGCGGCCTCCCCGCGCCCACGCGGATTCGCCGCTTTCGGGCATCGGCGAAACGGCCGCCGAAAATCGACGGGAACGGACGCCAAACGACGGATGCCGGGACGTGCGCCCCTCGGACGGAAGATGCACCCCTCGGACGGAAGAGCGGACAGCGGAAAATACGAACCCGCCGTCCCGATATCCGTATACCCCTTACGCCTTACGCCCCTATGCCATACCTCATAAGCCCCACAGGCAGACCCCCACACCACCCGCCCCACCTCATACGGCACGATGAGCCATCTGACCGCACCACCTGGAGGAAGCCCATGTCCGCTCCCACGGCCCAGCCCGCTCCGCGGCCGGAGATACTCGCCGCGTTCGAGGCGGCGAAGGGCTTTATGCCCGTGGACGAGGGGCTCGCCCTGTATGCCGCGGCGGTCGAGGCGGCGGCGCTCGGGCTGCCCCTGGTGGAGGTCGGCACCTACTGCGGCCGGTCCACCCTCCTGCTCGCGGACGCGGCGCGCGGCGCCGGGGTGACGGCCGTCACCGTCGACCACCACCGGGGCAGCGAGGAGCAGCAGCCCGGCTGGGAGTACCACGACCCCTCCGTCGTCGACCCCGAGGTCGGCCGGATGGACACCCTGCCCACCTTCCGCCGCACCCTGCACGCCGCCGGGCTGGAGGACCAGGTGATCGCCCTGGTGGGCCGGTCGCCGCAGATCGCGGCCCTGTGGCAGGCGCCGGTCGGCCTGGTCTTCGTCGACGGCGGGCACACCGACGAGCACGCCCGCGCCGACTACGAGGGCTGGGCCCCGCATATCGCGCCCGACGGGCTGCTGGTCATCCATGACGTCTTCGCGGACCCGGCGGACGGCGGCCAGGCCCCGTACCGCATCTACCGCAGGGCGCTTGCGTCCGGCGCCTTCACCGAGATCTCCGTGCACGGGTCGCTGCACGTCCTGCGGCGCACCGGCGCCGGAATCTGAGCGGGCTACCATCGCGAACGTGTCGAACGGCAGCACTTTCCCCCCGCCCCGCCGCCTGCGCGGCACCCTGCTCCTGGTGCTGGTGGCCGTGGTGGTCCTCGGCCTCGGGGGCTGGCTGTTCTGGCGGTCGGGCGGCGAGCCGCCACGAGCCGGGCAGCCCGCACCGGGCCGGTCCACCGGGGGCGAGGCGGCCGACGGCGCGGCGGGGCACGGCGGCTCCCCCGACGGCACGGACGGGCGGGGGCACACCCCGGGCGACGGCTCCGGCACGGCCGGACCGCCGCGCGGCAGCCTCAAGGGCAGGACCGTGCTGATCGACCCCGGCCACAATCCGCACAACCGCGATCACGGGCGGGAGATCGCCCGGCTGGTGGACATCGGCAACGAGCGCAAGGAGTGCGACACCACCGGCACCGCCACCAACGACGACTACCCGGAGGCGTCCTTCACCCTGGACGTCGCCCGCCGGGCCCGCACGCTCCTCGAACGCCAGGGCGCCAAGGTCGTCTTCACCCAGGACGGCGACCGGCCGTACGGGCCGTGCGTGGACGAGCGCGCGGCCATCGGGAACAAGGCGCACGCCGATGCGGCGCTCTCCCTCCACGCCGACGGTTCGGGCGCCGGGAACCGCGGGTTCCATGTGATCCTGCCCGCCCGCGTCACGGCCGGCTCGGCGGACACCTCCCACATCGTCAAGCCCTCGCGGCGGCTCGGCGAAGGGCTGGCCCGCCGGTTCATGGCGGTGACCGGAAGTGATCCGTCCAATTACATCGGCGGCGGTACCGGGCTCGACGTGCGCTCCGACCTCGGCGGCCTCAACCTCTCCACGGTGCCGAAGGTGTTCATCGAGTGCGGCAATATGCGCGATCCGAAGGACGCCGCGCAATTGACCGATCCGAAGTGGCGGCAGAAAGCGGCCCTCGGGATCACCGAGGGCATTACGGACTTCCTGGCGCACTGACCGCGACCGCCGCGGCCGGATCCGATACCCGCCGATACGGGCCCGGGGTGCGGTTCCGATGCGCCGTCCGATAGCACGCGGAAACGAACACGACGACCCGCCGGATTCGGCGATAGGTTCCCCTTTACGATGGGTGGCCACCGCCGTGCCTCGCACCGCGACAGCGACGACCAGACCCACGAAAGAGACAAAGGACCCTTACGTGAACATCCGCTCCCTCACTCGAGGCGACGGCGTGGTGATCGGAGCAGCGGTGTTGCTGTTCATCGCCTCGTTCCTCGATTCCACCGGCGGCCCGGACTGCTCCGGCCCGCTCGCCAAGTACTGCGAGGCCCAGTCCTACAGCAGCATCAACGCCTGGGACGTGCTGTCGACCCTCATGAGCGTGTACCTGGCCGGTGTGATCGGCGCGGCGATCATCGTCGCCAGCCGTGCACTGCCGCAGCCGCGCAAGATCGCCGGGCTCGACCTGGGGCAGTTCGGCGTCGCCCTCAGCATCTTCGCCGCGTGGACGGCGTTCTGGACCATCATCGACGCCCACAACGCCGGTGCCGGTCTGATCCTCGGTCTGATCGCCGCGCTGATCCTGGCCGGTGGCGCGGTCGCCACGCCGCTCGTCCCGGCGCTGAAGGTCGCCCTGATGCCGGCCCCCAAGGCTCCGGCCGCCGCCCCGTACGGAGCCGGCCCCACCCCGGGTTACGGCTACCCCGGCGCGCAGCAGCAGGCGAGCCAGGGCTACGGCTACCCGGGCGGCCAGCAGCCGCAGGCGGGCCAGACCCACGGCCAGCAGGCTCCGGTCGACGCCACGGCCGGCGGCCCGGCCGGCGCCACCGCGGCGGCCGGGAGCCCGGCGGACTTCGCGCCGTTCTGGTTCGCGGTGCCCGTCGCGCGCCCGCTGTACGGCGAGGACGGCGCGCCGGCGCCGATCGCCGAACTGGCGCCCGGCACCTGGTACCTCGCGGTGGAGCAGCGCGGTCAGGCCCTGATCGCACAGACCCAGGACGGCCGGCGCGGCGTCCTGCAGGACACCACCGGCATCCAGCGCGGCTGACACCCAACGGGCCGCCGGGCGCAGAGCCCGGCGGCCGACCGGACGCGCAGCGGTCCTTTCGCGGCCCCTCGCCCCTTGCGGGCGGGGGGCCGTTGCACTGCCCGCGAGGCCGCCGTACAGTTCGCCGGAACCCCGGATCTGACGAATCGTCAGTAGCGCGGGTGGCGAGCGGTCAGCGGTCACCGTCGGAGAGAGGCGATCAGCATGCGACTCGGTCTGGCACTGGGCTACTGGGGACGCGGCCCCGACCCCCGGCACCTCGAACTCGCCCGCGAGGCCGAGCGGCTGGGCTACGACTCGGTGTGGACCGCGGAGTCCTGGGGCTCGGACGCCTTCACCGCGCTCACCTGGATCGCCGCCCACACCTCCCGTATCCGGCTGGGCACCGGCATCGCGCAGATGGCCGCCCGCACCCCCACCGCCACCGCGATGCACGCCCTGACCCTCGACCACCTCTCGGGCGGGCGGGTGCTGCTGGGCCTGGGGCTGTCCGGACCGCAGGTCGTCGAGGGGTGGTACGGGCGACCGTTCCCCAAGAGCCCGCTGACCGCCACCCGGGAGTACGTGGAGGTGATCCGCCAAGTCCTGCGCCGCGAGGGCCCGGTGGAGGTGGACGGGCTCTTCCACACCCACCCCTACCGCGGCGCGGACGGCACCGGCCTCGGCAAACCGCTCAAGCCCATCACCCATCCGCTGCGCGGCGACCTGCCGATCCTGCTGGGTGCGGAGGGCCCCAAGAACATCGCCCAGACGACCCGGATAGCGGACGGCTGGCTGCCGCTGTACTGGTCACCGCAGCGCACCGACGTCTACCGGGCGTCGCTGGCGGACGCCCCCGAGGGCTTCCTCGTCGCCCCGATGGCCCGCGCCGTGGTCTGCGACGACGTCGCCGAGGGACTGCTGCCGGTCAAGGCGATGCTGGGCTTCTACATCGGCGGAATGGGCCACGCGGCCAGGAACTTCCATGCCGACCTGATGGCGCGGATGGGCTTCGAGGAGGAGGCCCGGCGGGTGCAGCGGCTCTTCCTCGAAGGCCGCAGGGAGGACGCCGTACGCGCCGTGCCGGACGCCTTCGCCGACGAGATCTCCCTGGTCGGCCCGCGGGAACGGATCGCGGAGCGGCTGGAGTTGTGGCGCACGGGCCCGGTCACCGACCTGCTGGTCACCGCGCCGGACCCGCACACCCTACGGGTGCTGGCCGAGCTGAACTCCTGAAGCCCGGCCCGGCGCTCACCCGAAGTTCGCCCACTCCAGCCACTGGTCGAGCACCGCCGGTTCGCCCAGCACCTCCACCCGGTCGCTGTCGGCGGGCAGCCTGCGATAGACCACCAGGAGGGCATCGGTGAGGCTGCCGCGCAGCGCGACCGCGGCCTTCTCGTGGGTGCGGCGGTGGGAGGGCGCCTCCCCCGTGAGATCGAGCAGCCATTCGGCGTTCAGCTCGGGCGGGGCGTCGGTGGCGTGGACATGGATCGTCCGGCCGGGGCCGAACGCCTTGCTCCCGCGCTCGGCGAAGCGGGCCACCACCGCCGGCAGTTCGCAGATCTGCAGCCACTCCTCCAGACAGTCCGCGGCGACCGGCGCCGGGAGGTCGAAGGGGACACCGGCGGTGAGTGCGGCATCGGCACGGTGGACGGCCGTCTCGTGGACCATCCGGCGGGCCCAGAACCCCGCGTGGTGGGCCGTCGTCCAGCTCCACACCTCGGCATCGGGGCCCGCTTCCCGCAGCGCGGCCACGGTCTGCTCGACGCCCGCCGCCAGCCAGGCGTCCAGCGCCACCGCGTCCTCGCCCTCGGGCCCGGCGCCCTCGGGGACCTCCGCGGGGTCGACGTTCTCCGAAGCGCGGGTGGCGACGAGGGTGCCGACCCAGCGATGCGCACCCCCGACATGCCGGGCGAGATCGGCGAGCGTCCAGTCGGGGCAGGTCGGCACGGTCGCCGACAGGTCGGCGCCGCGCAGGATCGTACGGAACTCGGCGGTCTCGGCGAGAAGTTGGGCGCAGTATTCCTCGTGGGTGAGGGAACCTTGGAGAGTCATGTACCGCACAGTAGTGAGCATCGCGGCCCCGGGGCGTCCTAGTTCCCGTCGCGCCGGGGCCGCTGATGCCGCGCTGCTGATGCCGCGCCGCGCCTACCGGCAGCAGTCCGGATCGAGCCCCGTCGGCAGCTGTTCGCCGCCGAAGACCGACGTCGTCGCCTCGTCGCCGCCCACGGCCGCGACCGCCAGCAGCAGCGAGCCGGCCGTCCAGGAGGTGAGTTCACGCGGCCAGATCGCGTCGTCGTCGAAGACATAGCCGGTCCAGTACATGCCGTCCTCGGCGCGCAGATGCTGTATCCACTTGAGGATCTGCACGGCCCGCTCGGACTCCCCCATGGCCCACAGGGCGAGCGCCAGCTCCGCGCTCTCGCCGCCGGTGACCCAGGGGTTGGGCAGCACGCAGCGCACCCCCAGATCCGGGACCACGAAGCGGTCCCAGGAGGCGTCGATGCGCTTCCTGGCCGCCTCGCCGCGGACCGCGCCGCCCAGGATCGGGTAGTACCAGTCCATCGAGTAGCGGCCCTTGTCCAGGAACCGCTCGGGGTGGCTGCGTATCGCATGGCCCAGTCGGCCGACCGCCAGCTCCCAGTCGGGCTGCGGCTCCTCGCGCTCCTCGGCGAGCGCGAGGGCGCAGCGCAGCGCCTGGTAGATGGAGGACGAGCCGGTCAGCAGCGCGTCGTTGACGGGGGTGCCGTCGTCCTCGCGCTTCCAGCCGATCTCGCCGCCGGGCTGCTGGAGCTTTAGGACGTAGGAGATCGCCGCGGAGACCGCGGGCCACATGCGGTCGACGAAGCCCTCGTCGCCGGTCGACAGGAAGTGGTGCCAGACGCCGACCGCGATGTAGGCGCAGAAGTTGGTCTCCCGGCCGCGGTCGGTGGGCGCTTCGGCGTCACCGTCGGCGTAGGCCGCGTACCAGGAGCCGTCCGGGTTCTGGTGGCGTGCCAGCCAGTCGTACGCGGCCTCGGCGCGCTCGTGTTCGCCGGCCGCGTCCAGGGCCATGGCGGCCTCGGTGTGGTCCCACGGGTCGAGGTGGTGGCCCCGGAACCAGGGGATCGCGCCGTCCTCGCGCTGGGTCGCCAGGATGCCGGCGACCGTGGAGGCCGCCTGTTCGGCGGTGAGCACCCCCGGCAGGACGAGCCGTTCGGTACGCCCGGGACTCGTCACTTGGCGGCCCCGGCGGAGGACTTGGCGGAGGACTTGGCGGAGGACTTGGCGGCACGGCGGGCGGGCTCGGCCGGGGCGGCGGCCGGCGCCTCGGGCAGATGCGGCTTGGTGGCGTAGACGACGAAGCTCTTGCCGATGACGGGGTTGAGCGCCCGCTCGGCGAGCCGGGTGGCCAGCGGCTTCTTCATGATGTCCCAGACCAGCAGCTTGTGGTACGCCTGCACCGGCAGCGCCTTGTCGTTGTCCACCCCGAAGGCGCACTTGAGCCACCAGTAGGGGCTGTGGAGCCCGTGGGCGTGGTGCGTGCCGTACGGCTCCAGGCCGGCCTCACGCATCTTGCCCAGCAGCTCGTCGCCGCGGTAGATGCGGATATGGCCACCCTCGACCTCGTGGTAGGCGTCGCTGAGCGCCCAGCAGATCTTCTCGGGGCCGTAGCGGGGCACGGTGACGGCGATCCGGCCGCCGGGCCGCAGGACGCGCACCATCTCGGCGAGCACGCCCTTGTCGTCCGGGATGTGCTCCATCACCTCGGAGATGATCACGACATCGAAGCTGTCGTCGGGGAACGGCAGGGCCAGCGCATCGCCTTCCATGGCGGTGGCGGAGGCGCCCGCCGGGGCCTCGCCCGCCTCCTTCATCGCCGCGAACCACTTGGCGACCTCGCGGATCTCCTCGCCGTTCTGGTCGAGGGCGACGACCTGCGCGCCGCGCCGGTAACACTCGAAGGCGTGCCGGCCGGCGCCGCAGCCCAGGTCGAGCACGCGGTCGCCCGGAGCGAGCGGGAAACGGGAAAAGTCGACGGTCAGCACGGGGTTCTGCTTTCGTCCGGCGGTGAGTGGGCGGTCGGCGCGTAGCGCCGTCTTCTGGGGGTGGAGGTCGGGCGACGGGCGGGCGGTGGTGGCTGCGAACAGCTGAAGGCAGTGGGGCGGGTCAGGTGCGCAGGGTGCGGGCGGCGGCCTGGAGGGCGATCGCCTCGCGGTAGCGCTCGGCGGTGCCGATGGCGGCCTGCCGCCAGGTGAAGCGGGCCAGTACCCGCTCCCGGCCGGCGGCGCCGAGCCGGCGGCGCAGCGCCTCGTCGCCCAGGAGGCGCAGGAGTCCGCCGGCGAGCGCGTCGGCGTCGCCCGGGGGCACCGCGAGGCAGGTCTCGCCGTCGGGGCCGGCGACCTCGGGGATCGCGCCGCCGGTGGTGGCCAGCAGCGGGGTCCCGGTGGCCATCGCCTCGGCCGCGGGCAGCGAGAAGCCCTCGTAGAGGGAGGGGACGCAGGCGACCTGGGCGCCGCGGACGAGGTCGACGAGTTCGCCGTCGCTGATGCCCTTGACGAACTCGATGGCGCCGGAGAGCCCGAGCCGCTCGATGGCGGCGGCGACCGGCCCGTCGTCGGCCCGCTTGCCGACGACCACCAGATGGGCGTCGGGGTTCTCGGTGCGCACCTTGGCGAGCGCCTCGACGAGGTGGATCAGCCCCTTGAGGGGGACGTCCGCGCTGGAGGTGGTGACGATCCGGCCCGGCACCTCCGGGACGGCGGCGTCCGGCGAGAACAGGTCGGTGTCGGCACCGATGTGGACGACGTGGATGCGGCCGGGGTTCACCCCGAGGTCGTCGACGATCTCCTGGCGGGAGGACCCGGAGACGGTCAGCACGGACGGCAGCCGCCGGGCGACCCGCTTCTGCATCCGGGTGAAGCCGTACCAGCGGCGGACCGAGGCGCGGCGCTTCCAGTCGTCGGCGGCTTCGAGGTCGAGCCGCCGGTCGACGGTGATGGGGTGGTGGATGGTGGTGACCAGCGGGGCGCCGAGCGCACCGGGGCCGCCGAGCAGGCCGTAGCCGAGGGTCTGGTTGTCGTGGACGACGTCGAACTCGCCGCGGCGGGCGGCGAGGTGGCGCCGGGCGCGCAGCGAGAAGGTGAGCGGCTCGGGGAAGCCGCCGGTCCACATCGTGCCCACCTCAAGGGCGTCGATCCAGTCGCGGTATTCGCCGCGCCCCGGCGTGCGGAACGGGTCCGGCTGGCGGTAGAGGTCCAGGCTCGGCAGCTCGGTCAGCTGCACGCCCTCGTCGAGGACGGGGTAGGGCTGGGCGCCGATCACCTCGACGGTGTGGCCGAGGCGGGCCAGCTCGCGCGAGAGGTGGCGTACATAGACGCCCTGTCCGCCGCAGAACGGGTTCCCCTTGTACGTGAGCATCGCGATCCGCAGGGGGCGCCCGTGGTCGCTCGGAGTGGCGACCGAGGTGCGCTCCAGGCGCTCGCCGTTCGTCGGGGCGGAGGCCGAGGAGACCTCTGCGGGGCGAGGCGCGGCTGCCTGGACGGCCTCTGCGGTCACGCTCGGCCCCCTTCTCACTGGACTTTCGCCGGAGCGTAACCGCTGGCGGTAATCTAGAACAAGTTACAGAACTGACGGGCTACTGATCAGTTCACCGAACTTCGAATCTACCGGCCAGGACCGATGCGAAAAGAGCCGCACCAGGTGATTCGCGCCACCACCCGCCCCCCTGCCATGCTGTGCCGATCGAACCACCGGCACTCACCGCATCGCGGACGGAATGCCATGGAATGGGAAATATGACTACGGAATCCAAGGCGGCCAAGGCGGCGCTTCCCGCGAGTCCTCCCCTGACCGAGCGTCAGGAGGCCCGGCGCCGCCGCATCCTGCACACCAGCGCCAAACTGGCGTCCCGCGGCGGCTTCGACGCCGTGCAGATGCGCGAGGTCGCCGAGTCCTCGGGCGTCGCGCTCGGCACCCTCTACCGCTACTTCCCCTCCAAGGTGCATCTGCTGGTCGCCACCATGCAGGACCAGCTCCAGCACATGCACGAGACGCTGCGCAAGCGCCCGCCGTCGGAGCAGGATCCGGGCGCGCGGGTCGCCCAGACCCTGATGCGGGCGTTTCGCGCACTGCAGCGCGAACCGCACCTCGCGGATGCGATGGTGCGCGCGCTGACCTTCGCCGACCGGTCGGTGAGCCCGGAGGTGGACACCGTCTCCCGGCTGACGACGGCGATCATCCTGGACGCGATGGGGCTGGAGGCCGCGCCCACCCCGGAGCAGCTCTCCGCGGTACGGGTCATCGAGCACACCTGGCACTCGGCACTGATCACCTGGCTGTCGGGCCGCGCCTCGATCGCCCAGGTGAAGATAGACATCGAGACGGTCTGCCGCCTGATCGACCTGACCGCACCGGAGGGGCCGAGGTAGGGGCGTACCCGGGTCCGCCGAGGTTCGCCCCGCCGCCCGCCCGGGTAGTTGGCCCGCAAGGGGCCCATCGAACCCCTACGGGATCGCCGCCCCCACCCCCTAAGGCCCCCACCCCCTAAGGCCCCACCCCCGCCCGAGCCGCTCACTCCTCCGGCGGGAAGACCGCCTCGCCGCTGCCGGCGACGGTGATGATGATCGCCTCCACGGGGCACCCCTCCGCCGCCGCCAGAACGCTCTCGGCGGCCTCCGCCTCCGGCGCCACGGGGTGCGACTGACGGGCCGCGTCCAGCCGGAAGCCGTCCGGTGCCGCGCCGACGCACATCCCCGACCCGATGCAGACGCTCCGGTCCACCTCCACCTGCCAGCGGTCCGCCATCAGGCACCCGCCGGCAGGTGGATCATCTTGTGCTCCAGGTACTCGTCGAAGCCCTCGGGGCCGAACTCCCGCCCGATACCGGAGTTCTTGTAGCCGCCGAACGGGCCGAGCATGTCGATGCTGAAGGTGTTCACCGAGTACGTACCGGTGCGCACCTGGCGCGCGATGTCGATGCCGTGGTCGACGTCGGAGGTCCACACCGAGCCGGAGAGCCCGTAGTCGGAGTCGTTGGCGATCCGGACCGCCGCCGCCTCGTCGTCGTACGGCAGCAGGCAGATGACCGGGCCGAAGATCTCCTCGCGGGCGATCCGCATCGAGTTGGCGACCTCGCCGAAGAGGGTCGGCTCGACGTACCAGCCGGTGTCCTGCCCCTTCGGCCGGCCGCCGCCGGTCAGGACCTTGGCGCCTTCCTGCTGGCCGAGCGCGATGTAGTCCAGCGAGCGCTGCTGCTGGCGGCGGGCGACCAGCGGGCCCACTTCCGTGGCCGGATCCAGCGGGTCGCCCACGGTGAGCGCGGAGGCGGCCGCGGTGAACCGTTCGGCGATCTCGTCGTAGTGGCTGCGCGGTGCGAGGATCCGCGTCTGGGCCACACATGCCTGGCCGTTGATCATCCAGGCGAACGGGACGATGCCGGCCACCGCCGCGTCCAGATCCGCGTCCGGCAGGATCACCGCCGCGGACTTGCCGCCCAACTCCAGCGTGACGCGGCTGAGATTGCGGGCCGCGACCTCCATGACCCGCCGGCCGGCCGCGACCGATCCGGTGAACGACACCTTGTCCACTCCCGGGTGCCCGACCAGGTACTCGCTCACCTCGCGGTCCGCCGGCAGGATCGACAGCACGCCCTCCGGCAGTCCGGCCTCGGACGCGATCTCGGCGAGGAGGTACGCGTCCAGCGGGGTCTCCGGCGACACCTTCAGCACGGCCGAGCAGCCGGCCAGCAGGGCGGGCGCGAGCTTGGCCGCGGCGGTGAACTGCGGGACGTTCCACGGCACCACGGCCGCGACCACCCCGACCGGCTCCCGCCGTACGAGGATCGGCCCCAGCACACCGGCCCGCCGCTCCTCGAACGGAGCGCCGCCGTCCGCGCCCTCGAAGGTGCGGGCCACCGTGAGCGCCGAGTCCCAGGCCAGCACCGAGGCCAGCGACTGCACCATGACGCCGGAGGTGAACGGGGTGCCGTTCTCGGAGCTGATGACCCTGGCGATCTCCTCGCTGCGCGCGGCGAAGGCGTCCTTGATGCGGGTCACCACCGCGATCCGGTCCGCCAACGGGGCGTTCGCCCACACCCCGGACTCGAAGGACGTACGGGCCGCGGCCACCGCACGGTCGACATCGGCCCGCGAGGCGTGCGGGACGCGGCCGATGACCTGTTCGGTGTGCGGTGAGACGACCTCGATCGTGTCCCGGCCGGCCGGATCGACCAGCTGTCCGCCTATGTAGAGCTTTCCGTGCTCGACGAGGTCGCTCATCGCTGCCGCCTCCTGCGGGTTGGCCGCCTGTCCGATGTGGGTGCGCACCGACGCGGACCGCCCGAGGGGCCTGTGCCGCGCTACCGCGCCGACTGGTGACGCCGTGTCAGTCGATCGCCTCGGCGCCGCTCGGTTCACCACGTCAGAAACTGATACCAGTTCTAGTTGGAGGAGTCCACGGCGCGGACCAAATCCCCACCACCACCCCAACCGCCGCCCACGGTAGGTGACTTCGCGCCTCCTTGAAACCGGTTCTAGTTATAGTGAGAGGGCAGGTGC
This sequence comes from Streptomyces sp. NPDC026575, assembly GCF_055567415.1. Lineage (NCBI taxonomy): Bacteria > Bacillati > Actinomycetota > Actinomycetes > Kitasatosporales > Streptomycetaceae > Streptomyces > Streptomyces sp. NPDC026575. The sequence goes on along the minus strand of NZ_JBVHQM010000024.1, from coordinate 15,473 downwards.
GGGGTGTCGGGGTGTGTGCCACACCGAGAGGGGACCGGGATGACCACGCAGGTGATCGACCACCGGGGCGGGGTGTGGAGCATCGCCGTCCCCATCCCGGACAACCCGCTCGGCCACACCCTCGTCCACCTCCTGGAGACCGACCGCGGACCGGTGCTCATCGACACCGGCTGGGACGACCCGGACTCCTGGGACACCCTCGTCGCCGGCGTCGCCGCCTGCGGCTTCGCCCTCACCGATCTCCACGGCGTCCTGATCACCCACCACCACCCCGACCACCACGGCCTCTCCGCCAAGGTGCGGCAGGCGTCCGGCGCCTGGATCGCGATGCACGCCGCGGACACCGCCGTGGTCCGCCGGACCCGCGAGGCCGAGCCGGGCGAGTGGCTCGACTACCTGATCGCCAAGCTCGCGGGCGCGGGCGCGCCGGACGATCATCTGGCACCGCTGCGGGAGGCGCGCGGCAGCGGGCGCGGCCGGAGGCCGCCCGGCCGGCGGGCCGCGCTGCCGGACCGCGGGATCGAGCCCGGCGAGCTGCTCGACCTGCCGGGACGCCGGGTGCGCGCCATCTGGACGCCGGGGCACACGCCGGGGCATGTGTGCCTGCATCTGGAGGAGGAGCATCCGGGCGGGCGGGCGCACGGCTTCGGCCGGCTCTTCTCCGGCGATCACCTCCTCCCCGGCATCACCCCGCACATCGGCCTGTACGGGGACCCCGACGACAGCACGGTCACCGACCCCCTGGGCGACTACCTCGCCTCCCTCGAACGCATCGGCCGGCTCGCCCCCGCCGAGGTACTGCCCGCCCATCAGCACGCCTTCACCGACGCCGAGGGCCGGGTGCGCGAACTCATCGCCCACCACGAAGAGCGGCTCTCCGGACTGAGAGCACTGCTCCGCGAACCCCTCACCCCCTGGCAGCTCGCCGTGGCCATGGAGTGGAACCGTCCCTGGGAGCAGATCCCCTACGGCTCCCGGAACATCGCCGTCTCGGAGGCCGAGGCACATCTGCGCCGCCTGGTGAAGCAGGGGGGCGTGGAGCGGGTACCGGGCTCCGAGCCGGCGACTTACCGGGCGGTGTGAGGCGCGAGGCGGTGTGACGCACGCGCGGGAGCCTCGGGCGAGGCGGCGGGCGGGGCGAGGGCACTCGCGCCGCCGAGTCGGTGTGACGCGTGAGGGAGGTGTGACGCACCTCGCGCCTGTGCGCGGCCTGGCGACGTCGGCGCTGTTCCTGTGCCGCGCGTGGCCACCGTCGGCCTTCCCCGGCTCGTACGTGCGGGCGGGCCCCGTCCGGGCGCCGGTTAAGGTGTGCGGGACAACTTCATCCGTACCCGATCGGGGGAAGCCGGTGGAAATCCGGCGCTGACCCGCAACCGTGAGGACGGCCGGCGGCCCGCGCAGTGCGCGGCGCAGATGGCCGTACGAGCCGGAGCACCCGTTGGGGCACGACCAAGGCTCCCGCCACCGGAACCGCCGCCCGCGCGGACGGTCCGGTGCGCGGCACCGTCGAGGTATACGGAGCTGAGCCCGGTGCCACCGCGCCCGATCGCAGGATCGGCGCTCGGCGGTCGTCCGAGCGCGGCTGCGTACCACCGCCGCGACCCGACCCGAGAGGCACCGACCCGATGGCCCCCATGGCTTCCATGGCTCCCCAGGCCCCTTCGACGCACCCCGTCGCCTTCCTGGCGCGCCGCGCCGCCATGGCGCTGGCGGCCGTGGCGGTGCTGGGCACGGCCACCGCCCCCGCCGCGTTCGCGGAGCCCGCGGCCGCCCCCTCGGCGTCCCCCAAGAAGCTGCCCGACGGGCTGTACGGCACCAAGGACCCGCAGTACGACGGTGTCTGGCGGCAGTCGCTCGCGCTGCTGGCGCAGGACACGGTCGGCGTACGGCCGGCGGCGTCGGCCGTGGACTGGCTGGTCGGGCAGCAGTGCGCCGACGGCTCGTTCACCGCCTTCCGCGCCGAGCCGAAGCGGTCCTGTGACGCGAAGACGATGCGGGACACCAACCAGACGGCCGCCGCGGTGCAGGCGCTGGCCGCGCTCGGCGGGCACGGCGAGACCGTGAAGAAGGCCGTGAGCTGGCTGAAGTCGGTGCAGAACGACGACGGCGGCTGGAGCTCGATGGCCGGCTCGCCCAGCGACGCCAACTCCACCTCCGTCGTGATCGGCGCGCTCACGGCGGCCGGCGAGAAGCCGGAGTCGGTCACGTCGAAGAAGGGCGGCAAGACCCCCTACGACGCGTTGCTCACCTTCCAGCTGGGCTGTGCGGCGAAGGAGGACGAGCGCGGCGCGTTCGCCTTCCAGCTCAAGGGTGCGGCGCCGAACGCGGACGCCACCGCGGCCGCCGCGACCGGCGCGCTGGGCAAGGGCTTCGTCGTCGCACCGGCCGGGAAGCGCGCGGACACCCCTGTCAAGCCTCTGACCTGCAAGGACGGCAAGCCGGAGAAGTCCAGCGATGCGGCGTCGGCCGCGGCCGGCGGCGCCGCCCACCTCGTCGCCCAGCTCGACCGGAACGGACAGCATCTGCTCTCCGCGATGCCGGGCCAGGAGAAGCAGCCCGATGTCGGCAACACCGCGGATGCCGTGGTGGCGCTGGCGGCCGGTTCGCACGGGGCCGCCGCCCAGAAGCCGCTGAAGTGGCTGGAGAAGAACGCCGCGGGCTGGGCCAAGGAGAACGGCCCGGCCGCGTACGCCCAGCTGGTGCTCGCCGCGCACGCCACCGGCACCGACCCGCGCTCCTTCGGGGGCAGCGATCTGGTGGCCGCGCTGAACGCGACCGGACCCAAGCCGGCCGGTACCGCCGCGCCGGCCGCCGAGGACCACAAGGACGGCGACGGCGGCGTCAACGTCTGGTGGGTCGTCGGCGTCGCGCTCGCCTTCGGCGCCGGCATCGGCTTCCTGCTGAGCGGCCGTAAGAAGAAGAACGCACTCTGATGCGGCCGAGGCAGCTGCCGCAGCCGACGCGGCGCACCCGGATCGCCGGCGCGCTGCTGCTGGCCGGCACGGTCACCGGGCTGGCCGCCGGGCCGGCCCAGGCGCAGGAGTACCGCTACTGGTCCTTCTGGGACGGCGGGAGCGGCGGCTCCTGGGCCTACGCCACCCAGGGGCCGGCCACCGTGCGCCCGGCCGATGGCGCGGTCGAGGGCTTCCGCTTCACCGTCAGCGCCGACTCGGCCGCGGCCGGCAAACCGCGCGCAGCCGCCGACTTCGACGCGATCTGCCGCGAGACGCCCGCCAAGGACGGCCGCAAGCGGATCGGCGTCGTCATCGACTTCGGTACCGCGAAGGACGCTCCCGATGGCGAGCGCCCGCCGAAGGCGCGGACGGAGTGCGCCCAGGTGGCCGAGGACGCCTCGGCGGGCGAGGCGCTGGCCGCGGTCGCCGGGCGGCTGCGCTATGACTCCAATGCGCTGCTGTGCGCCATCGCCGGCTATCCGGAGACGGGGTGCGCGGACCAGGTGAGCGGATCGGGCGGGGCGAAGGCGTCCGCCGACCCGAAGCAGTCCGCCGACGGGCAGGGTGCGGACGGGGCGAAGGGGGCCGGCTCCGGGGGTGACGGCGGACCGTCCGCCGGGCTGCTCGGCGGTGTCGCGGCCGTCGTCGTACTGGGCGCGGCGGCCGTGTGGCAGGCGCGCCGCCGGCGCGGATGAGCGCCCCGCAGGCGACCCGTACCACCGCGCTGCACGCCGGCGCCTGGTGGCTGTGGGCCCTCGGCCTGGCCACCGCGGCCTCGCGCACCACCAACCCGCTGCTGCTGGGGCTGCTGGTGGGCGTGGCCGGCTATGTCGTCGCGGCGCGGCGCACGGACGCGCCCTGGGCCCGCTCCTACGGCGCGTTCGTCAAGCTCGGTCTGGTCGTGATCGCCATTCGGCTGGCCTTCGCCTTCGTCCTCGGCTCCCCCATCCCCGGTACCCACACCCTCGTCACACTGCCCGAAGTTCCGCTGCCCGACTGGGCGAAGGGCGTCCGGATCGGCGGGCGGGTCACGGCGGAGGGCATGGTCTTCGCGCTCTACGACGGGTTGAAGCTGGCCACCCTCCTCATCTGCGTGGGCGCCGCCAACGCCCTGGCCAACCCGTCGCGGCTGCTGAAGTCCCTGCCCGGCGCGCTGTACGAGGCGGGGGTGGCGGTCGTCGTCGCCATGACGTTCGCGCCGAACCTGGTCGCCGACGTCCAGCGGCTGCGCGCCGCCCGACGGCTGCGCGGCCGCCCCGACCGCGGCTTCAAGGCACTGCTCCAGGTCGGCGTGCCGGTGCTGGAGGGCGCGCTGGAGCGCTCGGTGGCCCTGGCCGCGGCCATGGACGCCCGTGGCTACGGCCGCAGCGCCCAAGTGCCTCGCGCCGTACGTCGCCTCACCTCCGCTCTCACCCTCGGCGGTCTCCTCGGCATCTGCGCCGGCACCTACGGCCTGCTCGGCGGCACCGGGGCCGGCTATGGTCTGCCGCTGCTCCTCGCCGGGCTGGCCGCCGCCCTCGCCGGCCTGTGGCTCGGCGGCCGCCGCACGCTGCGCACCCGCTACCGCCCCGAGCGCTGGGGCCCGCGGGCCTGGCTCGTCGCCGGCTCCGGCATCGCCGTGGCCACCCTGATGATCTGGGCGAACACCTACGCACCGGCCGCCCTCCACCCACCCGCCGTCCCCCTCACGGCCCCCGTGCTTCCGCTCTGGCCGGCGGCATCCGTACTGATCGGGCTGCTCCCCGCGGTGGTGGCCCCCCTCCCGAGGCCGACGGAACGAGCGCGACGCGGCGACGCCCGGCCGGAGGGCACGCAGGAGCGCGGCAGCCGATCGGGCCTTCGGGGCCCCGCTCACGCTCCTGCCGAGCCTTACGGCCGCGGTCACGGCCGCGGCCAGGAGCAGGGGCCGGGGCATGGGCAGGGGCAGGGGCAGGGGCAGGACAACGACCACGGCCACGGCCAGCGTCAGGGCCAGGGCTACAGGCACGGGCACGGGCACGGGCACGGGCAGTGTCAGGGCCAGGGTCGTGTTCATCGCGACGGCCCCGGCGAGGGCCACAGCCACCCCGACGATCCCCCTCCGTTCACGAAGGAGCCGACCCAGTGATCCGGTTCGAGCAGGTCTCGGTCACCTACGGGGACGCCGCGGCACCCGCTGTCCAGGGCATCGACCTGACCGTCCCCGAAGGCGAACTGTGCCTCCTGGTCGGCCCGTCCGGCGTGGGCAAGTCCACCGTGCTGAACGCCGTCTGCGGACTGGTCCCCCACTTCACCGGCGGCACGTTGCACGGACGCGTCACCGTCGACGGCCGCGACACCCGCACCCACAAGCCACGCGAACTCGCCGATGTCGTCGGCACGGTGGGCCAGGACCCGCTGGCGCACTTCGTCACCGACACCGTCGAGGACGAACTCGCCTACGGTATGGAATCCCTCGGGCTCGCCCCCGATGTGATGCGCCGCCGCGTCGAGGAGACCCTGGATCTGCTGGGCCTGGCCGACCTGCGCGATCGCGCTCTCACCACCCTCTCGGGCGGCCAGATGCAGCGGGTGGCGATCGGCTCGGTCCTCACCACCCACCCCAAGGTCCTGGTACTCGACGAGCCGACCTCCGCCCTCGACCCGGCCGCCGCCGAAGAGGTGCTCTCCGTACTCCAGCGTCTGGTCCACGACCTCGGCACGACCGTCCTGCTCGCCGAACATCGCCTGGAGCGCGTCGTCCAATACGCCGACCAGGTCATCCTCCTCCCCTCCCCCGGCGCCGCCCCCGTGATGGGAACGCCCGCCGACATCATGGCCGTCTCCCCCGTCCACCCCCCGGTAGTCGCCCTCGGCCGCCTGGCCGACTGGTCCCCCCTCCCCCTCACCGTCCGCGATGCCCGCCGCAAGGCCACCGCCCTCCGCGAACGCCTGACGGGCGTGACCCCACCGGCACCAGGGACAGGCCCGGGCTCCCCTCGGACGGCCCCGTCCCCGGCCCCGGCCCCGTCCTCATCCACGTCCACCTCCCCGGCCCCCGGAGTCACATCGCCGAGTGCCGGGGCGGATGCCGCCGCGGCGGTTTCCGGGCTCGGCGTGCGCCGGGGCCAGATGGACACGTTGTATCGGGTGGATCTGAAGGTCCGGGCCGGCGAGACCGTTGCCCTGATGGGGCGCAACGGTGCGGGAAAGTCCACGCTCCTCGGCACACTCGTCGGAATGCACCAACCGTCCGCCGGTACGGTCCGCGTGGGCGGCGCCACTCCTCACCGCACCAGCCCCCGCGCCCTTCTGCGGCACGTCGGGCTGGTGCCCCAGGAGCCTCGTGACCTCCTCTACGCGGACACCGTCGCCGCCGAATGCACCATGGCCGACCAGGACGCGGGCGCCCCCGCCGGCAGCTGCCGGGCACTGGTGACCCAGCTGCTGCCCGATGTTCCGGACTCCGCCCACCCCCGTGATCTGTCCGAGGGCCAACGCCTCGCGCTCGCCCTCGCCGTCGTACTGACCGCTCGTCCGCCGCTGCTCCTCCTCGACGAGCCCACCCGCGGCCTGGACTACGCCGCCAAGGCCCGCCTGATCGAAGTCCTGCGCACTCTGGCCACCGACGGCCACGCCATCATCCTGGCCACTCACGACGTCGAACTCGCCGCCGAGCTGGCACACCGCGTGGTGATCCTCGCGGACGGTGAGGTCGTCGCCGACGGTCCCACCGACGAGATTGTCGTCTCCTCTCCCTCCTTTGCTCCGCAGGTCGCCAAGGTGCTCGCTCCCTTGCCCTGGCTGACCGTTCCTCAGGTGGCCCACGCCCTGGAGACCACCGCATGACCTACACGTCGCTCCCCCAACACCCCGACGACAACCACCCCCGCTCCGGCTCCGACTCCGGCTCCGGCTCCGGCTCCGACATCGACTCCGGTGCCGGTGCCGGTGCTGCTACCGATGCCGGCTCCGGTCTCCGCACGCACCGTCAGGCTCGGGCAGTACGGCTCGGTCCCCGGTCCGTCGCCGCACTGGCCCTTGTCTCAGCCATCGGCGTGATGGCCTTCGGATGGCCGCTGCTCGCCGACTCCGCCTCCGGCCTCGCCCATTCCAAGGACGCGCCCTGGCTGTTCGCCGCGCTGCTGCCGCTGCTGCTCGCCGTGGTGGTCGCGACCATCGCCGACACCGGCCTGGACGCCAAAGCCATCGCCATGCTCGGCGTGCTGGCCGCGGCCGGGGCCGCGATGCGCCCGCTGGGCGCGGGGACGGCCGGAATCGAGCCGATGTTCTTTCTGATGGTGCTGTCGGGCCGGGTGCTCGGGCCCGGATTCGGCTTTGTGCTGGGATCCGTGGCGATGTTCGCGTCGGCCCTGCTGACCGGCGGAGTCGGCCCATGGATGCCGTTCCAGATGCTGACGATGGGATGGGTGTCGATGGGCGCCGGCCTGCTGCCGGGGCCCGACCGGCTGCGCGGCCGCCGCGAGCTGGCCATGCTCGCCGTTTACGGCGCGGTCTCCGCGGTCCTCTACGGCCTCATCATGAACCTCCAGGGGTGGCCCTATATCGCCGGCATGGCCTCGGGGGTCTCCTTCGTCCCGGGCGACCCGCTCGAAGAGAACCTCGCCCGCTATCTCGCCTACTGCCTTGCCACCTCCCTCGGCTGGGACCTGCCCCGTGCCCTGGTCACTGTGATCCTCACCTTCACCTTGGGCGGCACCGTCCTCAAGGCCCTGCGCCGCGCCACCCGCCGCGCCGCCTTCGACGTCCCCGTAGCCTTCACCCCTGATCCGCCCCGAGGGGCCGCCTGACCTGTAGACCGTGCCCCGCTTCGCGGGCTGCCAGGACCCGTGCGGAAGGCGGAACCGGGCTCAGCGGGAGACGGGCAAGGACCGGGCTATCAAAGGCTCCGAGCGCTGGAACGAGGTGTAGTGGTCGGCGTCTGCACCCTGATCGACGACCGTGGCCCGAGCGCCGTGGCGCGCCAGTTCCCGCGCGCAGCTGCGGGTGTTGGCTATCGGTACGTCGCGATCGCCGGTGGCGGAATAGAGGGTTGTCCGGACGCCTCGGCCGGGCTGCCAGGCACAGGTGCGGTCGTGGGTACGAAGGGCTTCCAGCAGGGCACCGGACGGGTGCTGGAGCTTCTTGTACCAGGTGTCGGTCAGCAGGTCTTCGAGGCGGTCGGGCAGCTTGCCGGCGATGTCTTCGGCCGGGTGGTCACCATCGAAGAGGTCCTCGACGCGGTCGGCGTAGGGGGCTCGGAACACCTCACTCGGATCCTTGTAGAGCGGGTGCAGGCGGTTCTGGGCGGTGAGGAAGAAGGAGACGTAGAAGACGGCGGACCGCGGGTCGACTCGGCCGTCGAACATGCCGGGCAGTTCGCTGCCGTCGAGGTCGTACGGTCCGCCGACCGGGGCGAGCGCTCCGAGGCGGAATCGGGGGTCAGCGCCTCGGCCCAACTCTCGGCCCAGCTCCATGCTGACCTGCCCGCCCTGTGAAAAGCCTGTGACGGACACCGTGCGTTCAAGGGCGGAGCCGAGCTTCGGAGCGGCCGAATGGGCTGCCCGGAGCATGTCCAGGGAGGCCGACGCCGCGGATCGGGCGTCCATGTACGGGTGGCGGCCAGGGCTCATGCCGAGGCCCAGGTAGTCGGGGGCGATGGCGGCGCGACCGGCGGAGGCGTACAGCACCGATACCGCTCGGTCAGGACCTTCCGCGACGGAGGGCGCATAGCCCCGGTAGGCGAGGGTGCCATGGGCGTGGACCACGGGCGGGAGGTGATGCTGGCTGGTGCCGAAGGGGAGCGCCAGCAGGCCGGACGCGGTGGTGGGACGGCCGTCGGGGGAGATCGTGCGGTAGGTGAGGCGGTAGGCGGCGACGCCGTGCCGCGCGGTCTCCGCGTCCAGGCCCGCCTTCTGCGCCTGGGCGATGATCCCGGTTCTGCTCTGCCGGCCCAGAGGCGTGATGGAGAGGAGCCTCCCGCGCCAGGTCGCGGTGCGGGACCCAGCCGTGGCGGCAGTCGTGAGGGCTGCGGCTCTCTGTCCGCTGCCGGCCGTCGGCTCCTCATCCGCCGTTCGACCCGTACCGCCCGAGCTGGCGAGCGCGCCTGCACCGGCCGTCTTCGTCTGCCCCTGCCCCTGCCCCTGCCCCTGCCCCTGCCCCTGCCCAGTCGACTGCGATGCGTAGGCCGAGGATGTCGCGAGGGCCGGAGCCGTCGTGAGCGCCGCGAGCAGAAGGGCGGCACCGACGGCCAGGCCGCGGGAGACGCGAGGGCGTCCGCTCGGTCCGCGCGGCGCGTTGGCTGGACACAATGCGCCGGGCGGACGCGCCGCGCCGGAAGCGGCCCGGACGCTGGATGCCGTCCGCGCGCCGGGCGCAGATGAGGGTGAGACCGAAGCTGAGGTTGAGGCAGCCGGTGAAGCGGAAGCTGCAGGTGAATGCGGTGAAGGCTGCTGAGCGTTGTTCGTCATGTCTTCGACGGTACGGAGATGCCGCTCGTCACAGAATGCGGTTTCCCGCACAACTCACCTGTGGTTTTCCGCAGGTTGGGGAGGGCCCGCCGCCCATCGCGCGCGGGACCTCACTACACCCGCCCACCCCCCGTAAGGGGGGTGGGCGGCGGGGAAAACAACAAATCACCCGCACCCCCTACAGCCACCACAACCGCGCCAACCACCACAGCCACTCCACCCACCACAGCCGCCACAACCCCTACAACCGCTGAATGATCGTCCCCGTGGCCAGTGCGCCGCCCGCGCACATCGTGATGAGAGCGAATTCCTTGTCTCTGCGCTCCAGTTCATGGAGGGCGGTGGTGATCAGCCGGGCGCCGGTGGCACCGACCGGGTGCCCCAGCGCGATGGCGCCTCCGTTGACGTTCACCTTTTCCAGGTCCTGTTCGAAGACCTGCGCCCAGGAGAGCACGACGGAGGCGAAGGCTTCGTTGATCTCGACCAGGTCGATGTCCTTGAGGGACATGCCGGCCTTGCCGAGCACGGCGCGGGTGGCGTCGATCGGGCCGTCCAGGTGGAAGTGCGGATCGGCGCCGACCAGCGCCTGGGCCACGATGCGGGCCCGCGGCTTGAGTTTGAGGGCGCGCGCCATCCGCTTCGACGCCCACATGATCGCGGCCGCGCCGTCGGAGATCTGCGAGGAGTTGCCCGCCGTGTGGACGGCGGTCGGCATCACGGGCTTGAGGCCGCTCAGCGCCTCCATACTGGTGTCGCGCAGTCCCTCGTCGCGGTCGACCAGCCGCCACATGCCCTGACCGGCCGCCTGCTCGTCCTCCGTAGTGGGCACCTGGACGGCGAACGTCTCCCGTTTGAAGCGTTCCTCCGCCCAGGCAGCGGCGGCTCGCTCCTGCGAGATCAGGCCGAGTGCGTCGACGTTCTCCCGGGTCAGCCCCCGGTGGCGGGCGATGCGTTCGGCGGCCTCGAACTGGTTGGGCAGGTCGACGTTCCACTCATCGGGCCAGGGCTTGCCCGGGCCGTGCTTGGAGCCGCTGCCGAGCGGCACCCGGGACATCGCCTCGACGCCGCAGCCGATGCCGATGTCGATGACACCGCCCGCGATCATGTTGGCGACCAGGTGGTTGGCCTGCTGGGAGGAGCCGCACTGGCAGTCCACGGTGGTCGCCGCGGTCTCGTACGGGAGGCCCATCGCCAGCCAGGCGTTGCGCGCCGGGTTCATGGACTGTTCGCCGGCGTGGGTGACGGTGCCGCCGACGATCTGTTCGACGCAGTCGGGCTGGATGCCCGTACGGGCGAGGAGTTCGCGGTAGGTCTCGCCAAGGAGGTAGGCGGGGTGGAGGTTGGCGAGCGCGCCTTGGCGCTTGCCGATGGGAGTGCGTACTGCTTCGACGATGACGGGTTCCGCGGCCATGACTGACTCGTCCTCTCCTCGCGCCCGCAGGCGTCCCGGCACCCACGGAAGAAGAACTAGTACGCGTTCTAGTTCCGCAAACAGTCTTATGAGCCACCCTCCGGCGCGCAAGAGGCGTGCAAGCCCCTTGTCCGCAACAGGAGTCGCCATGACCCTTGCCACTTATAGAACTCGTTACTACCTTCACCGCGACCCCACACCTGATGAGCCGTCAGAAGTCCCGGATGGAATAACGGACCAGGAGTCGCCGATGCCATGCCCAGCGCTGCCCGAGGGGTTCGACTTCACCGACCCCGACGTCTACCAGTCCCGCGTTCCGCTCCCCGAGTTCGCGCAGCTGCGGCAGACCGCGCCCGTGTGGTGGAACGCCCAGCCGCACGGCATCGCCGGCTTCGACGACGACGGCTACTGGGTCGTCACCCGTCATCAGGACGTCAAGGAGGTGTCCACCAAGCCGGACATCTTCTCCGCGAACCTCAACACCTCGATCATCCGCTTCAACTCGGCCATGACCCGCGACCAGATCGACGTCCAGAAGCTGATCATGCTGAACATGGACCCGCCCGAGCACACCAGGGTCCGCCAGATAGTGCAGCGGGGCTTCACCCCGCGCTCCATTCGCGCCCTGGAGGAGGCGCTGCGCCATCGGGCGGCCCGGATCGTCGCCGAGGCGCGGGCGAAGAGCGCCGGGGACTTCGTCACCGACGTCGCCTGCGAGCTGCCCCTCCAGGCCATCGCCGAACTCATCGGCATCCCCCAGGACGACCGGGCCCGCATCTTCGACTGGTCGAACAAGATGGTCGCCTATGACGACCCGGAACTGGCCATCACCGAGGAGGTCGGCACCAACGCGGCGATGGAGTTGATCTCGTACGCGATGAACCTCGCCGCCGCGCGCAAGGAATGCCCGGCCAAGGACATCGTCAGCCAACTGGTGGCGGCCGAGCACGAGGGGAATCTCGGCTCCGACGAATTCGGGTTCTTCGTCCTTCTGCTGGCGGTCGCCGGCAACGAGACGACCCGGAACGCCATTACGCACGGCATGCACGCCTTCCTCACCCACCCCGACCAATGGGAGCTCTACCGGCGCGAACGCCCCGCGACGACGGCCGAGGAGATCGTGCGCTGGGCGACGCCGGTGGTCTCCTTCCAGCGCACCGCCACCCAGGACACCGAACTGGGCGGGGCGAAGATCAAGAAGGGCCAGCGGGTCGGGCTCTTCTACTCCTCCGCCAACAACGACCCCGAGGTCTTCGACGATCCGGAGGTCTTCGACATCACTCGTGATCCCAATCTGCATCTGGGATTCGGGGGCGGCGGGCCGCACTTCTGCCTCGGCAAGTCCCTGGCGGTCCTGGAGATCAACCTGATCTTCAACGCCATTGCGGACGCCATGCCCGATATCTCGCTGGTCGGCGATCCGCGTCGGCTGCGCTCGGCATGGCTCAACGGCGTGAAGGAGCTCCAGGTTCGCTACGGGTGAGCGGCTGACGGGTCGGCTGACGGTCGGCAGACGCCTCTGGAATGCGCTGCGCTCGGTGGTCATCACCGACCATGGGGCGCAGCGGTATGTCCGAAACTGTTCCTCTCTCAACCTTGCCAGTCGCCGAGGGCAGACTTACATTCAACTCAACTCGCCGGTAACACCTGGCGATTGGCTCGGTTCGCCGAGTTCACCGAGATCGTCCAGTTCACCCCGCTCGCTCGCTTCACCCGGCTCACCGTATTGGGGCACGGTGCGGTGGCGCGCCGGGTGGGGCCGCACGTTCCCGCTCCCCCATGGACACGCCGGCCCGGCTCGGCACCTCACGCGCGTCTTCAGCACCACGCGGTACCGCGGCGCACCACGCCCCGTACCGCGATGCACCTCCACGTCTCTTCCCCCCACGTGTTGCGACAGTGCGCTCCACGCTCTTCGAAGGGGACTCACACCATGAAGGACGCACACGGCAGACCTGTCACGGGACGCATCAGCTGGCGGAGGTTCGCCGTGCTGTCCGTCCCGGCCCTCGCCGGCACGGCGGCCCTGGGCATCGCCCTGGCCAACGGGGCGCTGGCGGCGTCGTTCGCCGTATCGGGACAGCAGTTCAAGGTGTCCGCGGACAGCCTCAAGGGCGAGGGATTCGCCCAGTACGGCAGCATCGACACCAACGCCAGGGGGGACCTCCTCCCGGTCGCGGTCACCGCCATCAAAACGGCACAGCTGAACAATCTCTGTCAGTCGGTGGTCACTCATCTGCCGGTCATCGGCGATATCTCGCTCAACCTCCATGCCGGGACGGGCGCCCAGCCCGTCGAAGCGGCCAATCTGTTCGTGGACGCCACTCAGCTCTCCGGCAACGCGTCCTTCAACAACATCGAGATCGGCCGGGACGCCTCCACCCTGGACAAGGGGCCGGCCAGTGCCCAGGGCTTGCAGGACCTCTTCGCCCAACAGGCCGACGATGTGAGCATCGGCAAACTGCGGCAGACCGCCTGGGCCACCAACGCGGGGACGTTCAAGCTCTCCGGGCTGAGCATGAAGATCTCCAAGGGCAAGAAGGAATGCTTCTGACCTGGCGGCGCTGGCGGACGGGGCGGCCCTTCTGGGGCGGTCTGGCGACCCTCGTCGCCGGCGCCGAAATCTGCGCCCTCCCTCTGGCGCCACTCAAAGTCATGCTGCAACAGGGCATCGCCGGTATCCCCTCGGTGCTGATGGGGCTGGTGATGATCGTGATGGGGCTCTCGGCGTGGTTCGCGCCGCAGTACCGGGGCATCGCGGGCGTACTGACCGTCTTGTGCGCGGCGGCCGCACTGGTGATGTCCAACCTCGGGGGCTTTCTGATCGGCACGGTCATCGGAATTCTCGGCGGTTCGATGATCTTCGCCTGGCAGCCGGTCGTCGGCGAGCACCACACGACCGAAGCCTGACCCCACGGCTCCCCCACCTCACACCCCACAACTCCCGCCCCCCTCGGGAAGGAACCTCACGATGACGATGACGCAACCCCCGCAGCCCGCACACCGCCTGCACATCGTGCGCGCCGTGCAGGCCGCCGGCACCGGGATCGCCGCGTTGGCCGCACTGTCCATCGGTGTGCCGGCCTCCGCCGCGGCGCAGTCTGGTGGGGCGCCGGCGGCCGCCGAGGCAGCCACGACCGTGACCCCCGCGGGCCACGCCTTCACCGCCGCGCTCAGCGGCAAGGCCACCTTCACCGCCGGCTCGGTGACCGTCAGCTGTACGGTCTCGGCCTCCAGTGGGCAGGTGCCCGCCGCGCCTGGCAACCACAACGAGGCCGGGCCGGTGAGCAGCTCCACGACCCCGGCCACCTACAGCTCCTGCACCACGAGCATGCCGGGTGTCAGCGCAACCGTCAGCACGTCCGGCACCTGGGGTGTGGCCATGCAGAACGGAGCGCCGGTGACCGCCGGACTGACCATTCCGTCCGGCGGGTTCGTCCTCAAGACCAGCGGACTGGCATCCTGCACCGTCACCGCGGCCCCCACCGCGGCGGCGACGGTGAACGGCACCTGGACCAATGGCGCGCCGTCCACGCTCGCCTTCACCAATGCGGCGGTGCCTGTGAAGGTGGTGGGCGGTTTCGGCTGCCCGACCAGTGCGACCAGCTCGACGTTCAACGCCACCTATAAGGTCAGTGACACCACGGATCCCGCATCCCAGATCTCCGTCACCGGCGGCTGAGAGCGGGCCTCGCGAGGATCCTGCGGGCATTACGCGGAAACGATGCCGGAACCGCGCAGGAATCCGCGTGAGGACCGCTCAGCGTGTGGCCAGCCCGACGGCCGCCACGGTCACCGACACCGCCACCGTACCGCTGACGAATGCGGTGATCAGCCGACGCCTGAGCGCCCGGTACACACCCTGGTATTCGGTCCGCAGAGTGGCGCTGCGGACCGCGATGCGTTCCAGATAGGCCCGCGAGGCGTCGCGCTGGTCCTGGCAATAGCGCAGTTCCACTTCCTGCCGCTGGGTGTCGGTGAGCCAGGGCAGACCGGCGCAGAAGGCAGCCGCTCGGGTACGGGCACGGTCCTTCTCCGCCTCCCAGAGGAGATACCCCTCGATCTCGTTGATGGCACGTTCCCGCTGCATGGGCTCGTTCATATGCGGGCTCCGATTTCCGTGCTGTGCGTGCCCTCGGAATCGGCCAGGGCCGCCAGCTCGCGCGCGACCTCCGGGTGGTGCAGGTCGAACGCCGGGGATTCGGAGCGAATGCGCGGCAGGGTGCGGAAGTTGTGCCGCGGCGGCGGGCAGGGCGTCGCCCACTCCAGCGAGCGGCCGTAGCCCCACGGGTCGTCGACCTCGACCTTCTTGCCGTACTTCGCCGTCCTCCAGACGTTGTAGAGGAACGGCAGGAGGGAGAGTCCGAGGACGAAGGAGAAAATGCTGGAGACGGTGTTCAGAGCGGTGAAACCGTCGGCGGCGAGGTAGTCGGGAATACGGCGCAACATGCCTTGTGCGCCGAGCCAGTGCTGGACGAGGAACGTGCCGTGGAAGCCGATGAACAGCGTCCAGAACGTGATCTTGCCGAGCCGCTCGTCGAGCATCTTGCCGGTGAACTTGGGCCACCAGAAGTGGAAGCCGGAAAACATCGCGAAGACGACCGTGCCGAACACGACGTAGTGGAAGTGCGCGACCACGAAGTACGAGTCGGAGATGTGGAAGTCCATCGGCGGCGAGGC
>NZ_JBVHQM010000023.1:0-138393 GCF_055567415.1 Streptomyces sp. NPDC026575 | reverse complement strand
AGCTCCGCTATCGAGACGCTCCGGCGCCTTGCGATGCACCGCACCAGACGCCGCGGCCTTTCCGACCCCGACCCATCGGACAGGCCCTAGGGCCCCGCCCGGTGGCGCTCTTCCCCCGCGCCTGCCCCGCCTGGTAGACGAGGGGCCATGCCGAGACTCGCAACCGCGCTGCGCGGCCTGGCCGTTGCCGCCGCCGCCCTGATGACCGTCGCCACACTGCCGTCGGGTGCGTCGGCGGGGGCCGCCCATCGGGCGGCGCCCCCGTCCGCGCCGCCTAAGGGGTTCGTCGCGCTGCGCGAGGTGGACCCCACGATCATCCAGGAGATGCGCTACGTCACCCCGCACAACTTCATGGGCGTACCGGTGGACGGCTACCGCAGGCCGACGTGCCTGCTGACCCGGGAGGCGGCGCGGGCGCTGCACCGCGCGCAGCTCTCCTTCCTCAAGCGGGGGCTCTCGCTGAAGGTGTACGACTGCTACCGGCCGCAGCGCGCGGTGGACCATTTCGTCCGGTGGGCCAAGGACCTGGACGACCAGCGGATGAAGGCGGAGTTCTATCCGCGGGTGGACAAGACCAGGCTGTTCGACGACGGCTATATCGCGGCCAAGTCGGGCCACAGCAGGGGAAGTACGCTCGATGTCACGCTGGTGCGACTGCCGGCCGTGCCCACCCGTCCGTATGTGCCGGGTGAGCCGCTGACGCCCTGTTACGGGCCGAAGGCCGGGCGCTTCCCGGACGACTCGCTCGACATGGGGACCGGGTTCGACTGCTTCGACACCCTCGCGCACACCCTCGACCCGCGTGTCCATGGGCGCCAGTTGGCCCATCGCCTGCTGCTCAAGAAGGGGCTGGAGCGGGCCGGGTTCGTGAATCTGCCGGAGGAGTGGTGGCACTACACCTTCAAGCCGGAGCCCTTCCCGGATACGTACTTCGACTTCCCCGTGCAGTGACCTTGCCGGTGACCGCCCCCGGTGGCGGTCAGAGCGCGCTCTCCTCGGGGCGCAGCAGCGCCGGGTGCAGCAGCCGGGCGTCGCCCGCCCGGTAGAGGCGGGCGCGCGGTCCGCCGCGGGTTCCGCCGCGGGCCGCGGTCGCCCCGGTGGGTTCGACGAAGCCGGGGACGGAGAGCACCTTGCGGTGGAAGTTCCCGGCGTGCAGGGGGCTGCCCCAGATGGATTCGTAGACGCCGCGGAGTTCGACGATGGTGAACTCCGCGCCGAGGAAGGCCGTCGCCAGCGGGGTGTACTCGATCTTGGCGCGGGCCCGGTCGAGGCCGTCCGCGACGATGCGGGCGTGGTCGAAGGCGAGCGGGAGCAGGGCCTCGGCGACGCCTTGACCGGGTGCCCGGTCGGCCGGGGTCCGGGGCGCGGAATCACCCCCGTCGATCCCGCGCCCCGGACCCTGCTGTGGGGGACGCGGCCGGGCCGCGTCCGGTTCGTCGAGCGCCAGTGCGCCGACCGGGACCCAGGCCGCGGCCCTGGCGTCGCCGCCGCCGCGCGCCTCGGGCAGGTCGGGTGCGAGGGCGAGGTAGGCGACGGTGACCACGGGCATCCGCGGGTCCCGGCCGGGGTCGCCGTACGAGCCGAGCTGTTCGAGGTGGACGCGCTCCAGCTGGGCGGCGTCCAGCCCGGTCTCCTCGGCCAGTTCGCGGGCCGCGGCCTGGTCGAGCGACTCCCGCCCGGCCCGGACGAAGCCGCCCGGCAGCGCCCAGGCGCCCTGGAAGGGCGGGCCGCCGCGCTCGACGAGCAGGATGTGCAGGACCCCGGAGCGCAGGGTCAGCGCGACGATGTCGACGGTCACGGCGATGGCCGGGAAGTCTCGCGGGTCGTAGGCCGCGAGGAAGGCGCGCTCGCCGTCGTCGGCGCCACCGCGCCTGCCGCCCTGCGGGTCCGTGTCCACGTGCCGCGCCCCCTCGCGATTCATTCTCAATCTGAGTCTTTCTCGGAACGAGAATAACTTAGCAGCGGGGTGCGCCCGACATCCAGACGGTAGCCGCAGCTGACGGATCATCAGGCGTTCGGGCCGGTCCGCGTCACCCCCTCGAACGTCCTGTGTGCATCGCGCGGCAGCCGCCCGCACGCTCCGGAAGGGTGCATGAACAGTGCGTTAATCACACCCTGTTGAGGGTGGGGGCGGGGCATGCTGCTCTCCGTGCCTGCCTGGACGGACCAGCTTCGATTCGCCTTCCAGCCCGTCGTGAACCTCTCGACCGGTTCGGTCGCGGCGCTGGAGATACTCGCCCGCCCCGAGCCCGGCGAGGTCGACGTTCTGGCCACCGCGCGGCGCTGTCCCGACCTGGACGCCGAACTCGCGGCGCTCGCCGTACGGACGGCGGCACACCAGGAGACGCTGCTGCCGCTGCATGTCAACGTCTTCGCGACGACCGTCGCCGAGCTGCCCCGACTGACGTCGCTGGGCAAGGCCGTGCACGACATCGGCCGGCGGCCGTGGGAGATCACCCTCGATCTCGTCGGGCCGTTCACCCATGTCCCGCGCGCCGCGCTGCTGGAGTCGGTGGCGGTGCTGCGCGACGAGGGCTACCGGATCTGCGCGGACGGGGTCGGGGACGGCGATCTGCCGCTGCGGCTGCTCGGCGAGCTCGCGCCGGACCTCGTCAAGCTCGACGCGTCGCTGTGCGCGCGGCTGGACACCGATCGGGGGCGGCAGGCCGCGGTGGCCGCGATGCGGCAGCTGTGCGAGCGGATCGGTGGGCTGCTGGCCATCGAGGGGGTGGAGAACGAGCGGCAGTACGCGGCGGTGCGGGAGGCCGGGGTGCAGTTGGCGCAGGGCCACTTGTTCGCGCCGCCCGCGCGACGGCCCGCCACCGAGATCTATCTGCCGCCGCCGGCCGCGCGGGCGGTGAACGGGCCGGCGGCGCCGTACCACCCGCCGGCCGGGCCGCCGGTCGCGCAGTTCCTGCAGCCCGCCGCGCTGCTGCCGATGTCCGCGTCGGCGGGCGCGGTGCGCAGCCATCTCACCGGCTTTCCCGAGGTGTCGGGGGTGCTGCTGGTGGACACCGACGGGGTGCCGGTCCGGGCGATCGACCGGGACCGGTTCCTGCTGTCGCTGTCCGGGCGGTACGGGCATGCGCTGTACGCCGACCGGCCGGCGCTGCGGCTCGCCGACCGGCCCCGGACGGTCGGGGCGGACGCCACCGCCTGGCAGGTGCTCGATGTGATCGCCGAGGGCGACCGCGACCGTACGGGCGACGATGTGGCGGTGGTGGACGAGCGCGGCCGGTGCATGGGGGTGGTGCACCTCGCCGACATCGTGCGGGCGCTGGCCGAGAGCCGGGTGGAGGAGGCGGCGCGGCTCAACCCGCTGACCCGGCTGCCCGGTTCGGACGAGGTCAACGGCGAGGTGGACCGGCGGATCGCCGAGGGCCGGGCGTTCGCGCTGAGCTGGCTGGATGTGGACGGTTTCAAGCAGGTCAACGACGGCGCCGGGTTCGCGGCCGGCGATGAGCTGATCCGCTCGGTGGGGCGGACACTGGCCGGGGTCGCGGCGGGCGAACCGGCCTGCCGGGTCGGCCACATCGGCGGCGACGACTTCCTGGTGCTGACCGAGCCGGACGGCCTGGAGCCGTTCGCCGCGGCGCTGCTGGACGTGGTCTGGTCCGCGGGCGGGCGGCCGGTCACGCTGTCGCTGGCGACCGCGGTGTGCCCGCCCGGCAGCGTCGGCGGGCACCATGCGGCCGCGGCGGCCCTGGCGCCGCTGAAGAAGGCGGCGAAGGCCCTGCCGGGGGCGAGCTGGGTGCTGGGCCGGCCGGGCTCGGAGCGCACCGAGATCCGGCGCGGGTCGCCGCTGCGGATGCCCGGTCCGGCCGGGCCCGGATGCCCCGCCGCGCCCGGCCAGAGCGGTGCACTGCCCCCCGGGCAGGGCGGCCGAGCGGTCGGTTGACTGCTCAACATCCTTTGTTGTGTGCGACCTTGACGGCCCATCACCTCGGGTGAACACTTCCGGACGCACCCTACGGAGGACCGGGGGCCGTCCCCGGGGCGAGAGCCAAGGAGCCGCCATGTATTCCAACGGGGACATCTTCGTCGGTGAAGTGATCGGCACCGCGATGCTGATTCTCTTCGGCGCCGGCGTGTGCGCCGCCGTCACCCTGCACCACTCCAAGGCCAGGGCCGCCGGCTGGGTCGTGATCGCGTTCGGCTGGGGCATGGGCGTACTCGCCGGTGCGTACACCGCGGCGCCGCTGTCCGGCGGGCACCTCAACCCCGCGGTGACGGTCGGCTCGGCGGTCGCGGGCGGGACCGAGTGGTCCAAGGTGCCGCTGTACATCCTGGCGCAGATGCTGGGCGCGGGGATCGGCGCCGTACTGGCCTGGGCGCTGTACTACGCGCAGTTCGCCGCCAACGCGGAGCGGGACAAGGCCCAGCCGACGCTGGGGATCTTCTCCACCGCTCCGGAGATCCGCAAACCGGCCGCCAACCTCGTCACCGAGATCATCGCGACCATCGGCCTGGTGCTGCCCCTGCTGTTCTTCGGCCAGAACAAGGGCATCGGCATCGGCCAGGTGCCCGGCGCGCAGGCCGGGGTCTACGGCTCGGGCATCAATGTGCTGCTGGTCGCGCTGCTGGTGGTCGGCATCGGGCTGTCGCTCGGCGGGCCCACCGGCTATGCCATCAACCCGGCCCGCGACCTCGCCCCGCGCGTGGTGCACGCACTGCTGCCGATCCCCAACAAGGGCTCCTCGGACTGGAGTTACGCCTGGATCCCGGTGGCCGGACCGCTGATCGGTGCGGTGCTGGCCGGTCTGGTCCACAACTGCGTGTTCTGACCCGGTAGGCCCCGCACCCACTTCGAGCCAGGACGTCAGGAGGCGTGACGGTATGACCGAGCGAACCGGGAAGACCGAGAAGTATGTGGCCGCGATCGATCAGGGCACCACGTCGAGCCGCTGCATCATCTTCGACCACGGCGGGGCGATCGTCGCCGTGGACCAGCGCGAGCACCGGCAGATCTTCCCCAAGCCCGGCTGGGTGGAGCACGACGCGGCCGAGATCTGGGCGAAGGTGCAGGCCGTGGTGGCGGGCGCGCTCGCCAAGGCGGGGCTGCGCGCCGACCAGCTCAGTGCGCTGGGCATCACCAACCAGCGGGAGACCACGGTCCTTTGGGACCGGGCCACCGGCAGACCGGTGCACCATGCGATCGTCTGGCAGGACACCCGCACCGCCCAGCTGTGCGCCCAGCTCGGCGGCCAGGACGGCCAGGACCGCTTCCGGGACGCCACCGGTCTGCCGCTGGCCAGCTACTTCTCCGGGCCGAAGGCGGCCTGGCTGCTGGACGAGGTGCCGGGGCTGCGGGCCCGCGCCGAGCGCGGCGAGATCGCGTTCGGCACCATCGACTCCTGGCTGATCTGGAATCTGACCGGCGGCACCGACGGCGGGGTGCACGTCACCGACGTGACCAACGCGGGCCGCACGATGCTGATGAACCTCGGCACCCTGCAGTGGGACCCGGAGATCCTGTCGGCGATGAACGTGCCGGCCGCGATGCTGCCGGAGATCCGGTCCTCGGCCGAGGTGTACGGCACGGCGGTGGGGCAGCTGCACGGGGTGCCGGTGGCGTCCGCGCTGGGCGACCAGCAGGCCGCGGTGTTCGGCCAGACCTGCTACGGCGTCGGCGAGGCCAAGAACACCTACGGGACCGGCTCGTTCCTGCTGCTCAACACCGGCAACCGCCCCGTACCGTCCAAGAACGGGCTGCTGACGACCATGGGCTACCAGCTCGGCGGCGAGGCGCCCGTGTACTGCCTGGAGGGCTCCATCGCCATTACGGGCGCGCTGGTGCAGTGGTTCCGCGACCAGCTGGGGATCATCGCGTCGGCCGAGGAGATCGAGCCGCTGGCGGCGAGCGTCCCGGACAACGGCGGGGCGTATGTGGTGCCGGCGTTCTCCGGCCTGTTCGCGCCGTACTGGCGCTCCGACGCCCGCGGTGTGATCACCGGCCTGACCGGGTTCGTCACCAAGGCGCATCTGGCCCGCGCCGTACTGGAGGCGACCAGCTGGCAGACCCGCGAGGTCGTGGACGCCATGTTCCAGGACTCCGGCGTACGGATCACCCGGCTCAAGGTCGACGGCGGGATGACCGCCAACGGCCTGCTGATGCAGCATCAGGCGGATGTGCTCGGGGTTCCGGTGATCCGCCCGGTGATCTCGGAGACGACCTGTCTGGGCGCGGCGTACGCGGCCGGGCTGGCGACCGGCGTCTGGCAGGACCTCGACGAGCTGCGCAGCCACTGGAAGCGCGACCGGCAGTGGGAGCCGCGGATGGACGACCGGGCCCGCGAGAGCGAGTTCGCCAACTGGCGCAAGGCCGTGGAGCGGAGCTTCGGCTGGCTGCCCGAGGGCGGCCCGGCATAGGGGGCGTGCGGCCCGTGCCTCGGACGGCGGGGGACGGGCCGCACTTCGGCGCCCGGTCAGGGCAGCGCGGGCTCCCGCCGCCGGGCGTCCGTGTGCAGCGCGTGCTGGACGACGGAGACCAGTACGTCCCGGGCGGACTCGCGGCGGCGGGCGTCGCAGAGCATCACCGGCACCTCGGGGTTGAGGTCCAGGGCCTCGCGTACGGCCTCCGGCGGATAGCGGTCGGCGCCGTCGAAGCAGTTGACGGCGACCGTGAACGGCAGACCGCGCCGCTCGAAGTAGTCGATGGCGGAGAAGCTGTCCGCGAGCCGGCGGGTGTCGGCGAGCACCACCGCACCGAGCGCACCGAGCGCCAGCTCGTCCCACAGGAACCAGAAGCGGTCCTGGCCCGGAGTGCCGAAGAGGTAGAGGACCAGCTCCTCGTTGAGGGTGATCCGTCCGAAGTCCATCGCGACGGTGGTGGTGGTCTTGGCCTCCACCCCGTCGAGGTCGTCCACCAGCCGGCCCGCCTCGGTCAGCCGCTCCTCCGTGCGCAGCGGCTTGATCTCGCTGACGGCGCCGACCAGGGTGGTCTTGCCGACCCCGAAGCCGCCCGCGACCAGGATCTTGAGCGTCACGGGATCGGCGGGGGCGGTCCGTTGGGAGCGGTCGGAACGCCCGAAGGCCATGGGATTCTTCTCCTGATTTGCCGGGAGTACGGGCGGAGCTCACCTCTTCCCGCGCATCGGCGCACAGGGCAGCGGCTGCAAGGGAACGGTACAACGTACGCCGCGCGGCGCCCACTTGAGATGAGTCACGCTTGAGCCACAGCAGGTCAGGGCCGCCGGGCTCCCAGCGCCTCGGGCCGGTCGAGCAGTCCCAGCAGGCTCACGAAGCTGGCCTCGATGAAGGCGCACAGCTCCTCGCGGGCGGCGGCGTCCGACTCCGGCCAGGTCGTGACCGCCTCCTCGGCGAACGCCATCCAGGCGCGCGAGGCCAGCTCCAGGCGCGGGGCGTCCGGCATGCCGAGCCGCCGCTGCCCGTCGCGCAGCCGGCGGGCGATCGTCTCGCGGGTCTCTCCGATGATGTCCGCAATCGCGGGGTGGCTGCCGGCGGCGCCCCGTACCAGCGCGAGGTACGCCTGCCGGTGCTCCAGGACGTACGCCACGAAGCCCGCGATGAACGCCCGCATCCAGGCGACCGGCTCCAGCGAGCCGTCCGGTTCGGTCGCGGCGGTGAAGCGGTCGCACTCGGCGCGGACCACGGCGCGGTAGAAGTCGCGCTTGGAGTCGAAGTAGTGGAAGAGCAGTCCGCGCGAGATACCGGCCCGCCGGGCGACTTCGTCGGTGGACAGCTCGTCCAGGGAGCGGTCGGCGAGCATCTCCAGCCCGATGCCGACCAGCTGCGCGCGGCGCTGGTCGGGGGTGAGTCGGGTGGTCCGCTTGCCGGGCATGCCCGCAGTTTACGGCGGCGGGCCGGGCGCGTTCGCGCTGTCCCCGGCCCGCCGCCGCGGCGTCAGGCGTACTGCCCGAGGTGGTCGAGGATGGTGGGGGTGACGAGGTCGGGGACCTCTTCGGGCAGCCAGTGGCTGGCGCCCTCCAGCGCCTCGAAGCGGTACGGGCCGTCCACCCACTCCCCCGTCGACTCGGCCGCGCCGCGGCCCAGCGCCATGTCCTGGCTGCCCCACAGGAAGAGGGTGGGGACGGTGATCCGGCCCGCGGGCACCGAGATGACGGACTCGGGGGCGCGGTACCAGTTCAGGGTGGCGGTCAGCGCGCCCGGTGCGGACAGCCGGCGGACGTTGTCCTCCACGAGCGCGTCGGGGACCTTTCCGCCGTACGCGGCGCGCAGCCGGGCGGCGTCGTCGGCCAGCAGGGCGGCCTCCGCGGCGCCGTCGTCGCGGCGGAAGAAGCGGACGTAGTCGAGGCGGTGGTGCTGGGTGGGGTCCTCGGCGGCGGCGCGGTTGAGCGCGTCCGGGTGCGGGGTGGCCAGCACCGTCAGGGACTTCAGCCGCTCGGGGTGGGCGCCGGCCAGCGCCCAGGCGACCATGCCGCCCCAGTCGTGGGAGACGAGGTGGAAGCGGCCGGCGCCCTGGGAGTCGGCGAAGGCGAGGGCGTCGGCGACGAGTTCGGGGACGGCGTAGTCGGCGATCCGGGCGGGGCGGGCGCGCGGGGAGTAGCCGCGCTGGTCGACGGCGAGGGCGCGGTAGCCGGCCGCGCCCAGGGCGGGGAGCACCGCGCTCCAGGAGTCGGCGAACTCCGGCCAGCCGTGCAGCAGCAGGACCAGCTCGCCGTCGGCGGGGCCCGAGGCCAGGGCGTCGTAGGTGTGCGGACCGACCTGGATCTCCAGGCGCTCGACGGGGGCCGGGGTGGCGTCCGTGGGCATGGCGGCGGTGCTCCTCCTGTTGACAGTTGCTTAATAGAGCCTACTCCGGTGTTGAGCAGTGCTCAACGAGCCGGGGGTAATGTGAGAGTTCAGCGCGATTCGTCCCTACGGGATCGGCGATGCGGAGCGGGGTGCTGAATGAACGGTCACCGCACCACCTCCGGCCCGCCGTCCGAGGAGCTGCTGCGGCTCCTCGGCCAGCTCACCGGCCGGGTCATGGAGCGGATCAAGCTGCAGCAGGCGCGGGTGGCCCTGGCCGTGGAGCTGCAGCGGCACATGCTCCCGCCGGAGCTGCCGGGCCTGCCCGGACTGCAGACCGCGGCCCGCTATGTACCGGCGCAGACGGGCCTGGACATCGGGGGCGACTGGTACGACGCGTTCTGGCTGCCGGACGGCTCGCTCGGCTTCGCCGTCGGCGACGTCCAGGGCCATGATGTGGAGGCCGCCGCCTTCATGGGACAGGTGCGCACCGGCCTGCGCGCCGTCGCGGGCGCCACCACCGACCCCGGCGACGTCCTGGAGCGGGCCAACAACCTCCTGCTGTCGATGAGCTCGGACCTCCTGGCGACCTGCACCTTCCTGCGCTTCGCCCCGGACAGCGGCGAACTGGCCGGTGCCCGCGCCGGCCATGTCCCGGCGGTGTGGGGCACCGCCTCCGGCACGGAGGTGCTGATGGATCCGGGCGGGATGCCGCTGGGGGTCTTCCCCGACCAGCGATATCCGGTCACCCACCGCCGGCTGACCGAGGTGGGGGCGTTCGTGCTGCTCACCGACGGGGTGGTGGAGGGGCCGTCCTACCCGATCGAGAACGGACTGGCGCGGGTGGTGGACCTGGTGGACAAGGGGTACGCCGAGGACGCCGAGGACCTGGCGGGCGAGGTGATCGCGGTGGCCGATCTGACCGGGCACACCGACGACGCCGCCGTCCTCGTGCTCCGCCACAACGGGGGCCCCTACGCCTAGGGGCGGCGCGCGGCGACGAAGCGGAGGCCGGTGTGGTGCACGACGAGCGGCACGGAGGGCACGACGGCACCGCCGTGCGGCTCCGTACCGCCCTGTGGCGGCAGCGGGCCACCCTCGTGCAGATCCTGGTGACCGCCGGGATCTACTACGGCAGCGCCCGGCTCGGCCTCCTGCAGGAGCTGGTCCGCGGCCAGGTCACCCCGCTGTGGCCGCCGACCGGCATCGCCCTGACGGCGCTGCTGCTGTTCGGTGTGCGGACGTGGCCGGGGATCGCCCTCGGCGCGTTCCTGGTCAATGTCTCGCTGGGGCCGTCGCTGCTGGTGGTCCTCGCGATCGTCGCGGGCAACACGGTCGGCCCGGTGCTGTCCTACCGGTTGCTGCGCCGGGTGGGGTTCCATACGGAGCTGGACCGGCTGCGCGACGCCCTGGCGCTGGTGGTGCTCGGCGCGCTGACCGGGATGCTGGTCAGCTCGACGGCCGGCAGCGGCGTCCTGGTGCTCTCCGGCGCGCTCCCGGCGTCGGACTTCTGGGCCACCTGGGCGGTGTGGTGGACCGGTGATGCGATGGGGGTGCTGGTGATCACGCCGGTGCTGCTGCTCCTGAGCACCGCCCGGTGGCCGCTCGCCGGACGCGTCCCCCTCCTGCGGTGGGCGGAGGCGGTGCTGCTGGTCGGCTGCACGTTCACCGTCACCGTGCTCGCCGTGAGCAGCTCGATGAATCTGCTCTTCCTGGTCTCGCCGTGTCTGATGTGGGCCGCGTTCCGGTTCGAACGGGCCGGGGCGGCGCCCTGTGCGCTGCTGGTCTCGACGGTCGCGATCGTGGCGGCCGCCCAGGGCTCGGGGCCGTTCGCCCTGCACGACCTGTTCACCAACATGGTCATCCTGCAGGCGTTCAACGGGATCACCGCACTCACCGCGCTGCTGCTCGCCGCGGTGATCACCGAGCGGCGCAACACCCAGCGGCAGATCCTGCAGGTCGTCGTCCAGCTCTCGGAGGCGGTCAGCCAGCTGGACTCCCAGCCGTCCGCGGACCAGTGGCCGCCGCCGCGCCGGAGGAAGTCCGGCGACGACGGCGGCTAGGGCTCTGACTCCCGAGGCCCGCGGAGTCCGCGCAGGCGCCCCCCAGGGGCCGTTCACAGCGCCCGCAGGCCGTCGATCACCTCGCGCAGCACCTTCTCGTCGGGCAGCTCGGCGGGCGGCACCGGGCGGCTGACCCGGACCAGCTCCGCGTCCAGCAGATCGCCGATCAGGACCCGTACGACACCGACCGGCAGATCGAGTTCGGCCGCCAGCTCGGCGACCGACAGCGGCGCCTGCCGGCACCGCTCGACGATCTCGACCTGCTCCGGCGACAGCGTCTGATCGTCGATCGTGCGCTCCGCGCGGCTCTCGGCGATCACCTGTGCGATCAGGTCGAGGCGCCCCTCGGCGTCGGTGCGGGTGCGCCCGCGCGTCATGGCGTACGGCCGGACGACGGGCCCCGCCTCGTCGTCGAACCAGCGGGCCGCCTCCCGGTCCCGCGCCGCCCGGCCGTCCTGATCGCTCATGGCGTCCCCGTCGTCGTGCTCAGGTGGAGAGGCCGGACCTGGGCGCGGTGCCCAGATGCGCGCCCACGCGCTTGACCAACAGGGTCATCTCGTAGGCGATCAGTCCGACATCGGAGTCCGCGTCGGCGAGCACGGCCAGGCAGCTGCCGTCGCCGGCCGCGCTGACGAACAGGAACGCGTCGTCCAGCTCGACCATGGTCTGGCGGACCTGCCCGACGTCGAAGTGCCGGCCGACGCCCTTGGCCAGGCTGTGGAAGCCGGAGGCGACCGCGGCCAGATGCTCGCCGTCCTCGCGGGTCAGGTCCTTCGAGGCGCCGGTGGCCAGCCCGTCGCTGGAGAGCACCAGGGCCTTGCGGATGGAGCCGACCCGATCCACCAGCTCGTCCAGGAGCCAGTTCAGCTCACCGGACCCCTTCGCCGAGAACGATGCGTTGGTGGCTGCTGCCTTCGGTGCGGTCATGGACCGTCCCCTCCCGATGTGGTTCCTGGTGCTGCGGTGCCCGTGTCCTCGCCGCGCTGTGCGGTCCGGTCGGGGGCATCCGGGTCTGTGGTGTCCGCGGACGGCGGGTTCCCGGCCGGCGCGTCCTGGTCCGACGGTGCCGCGCCGGGGCGCGGTTCCTCGCCGCTCTCGCGGCGGGCGCGCTGCCAGCCCCGCTGGAGCGAGTCCATCCGGGCCCGCACCTCCGCGGCGTCGCGGTCGTCCTCGGGCGGTGCGGCGGGCGGCTCCGGCGCGGCCGGACCGGCCGCCTCGGCCTTGAGCTGCGGTGCGAGGCTGGCCTGCCGGACCCGGCGGGGCAGCCCCGTGGGCGTGATCGGCGTGGGCGGGTCGGCGGGCGGGCCCGGCTCGCCGGCGTCCTCGCCGGAGGGGCGCTCGCCGGTCGGCTCGCGGTCGGCCGGCTCGTCCGCACCGTCGCGGCCGTCGACCGTCCTGCCGTGGTCCGAGACCAGCACCGGAGGCCGGGGGCGGCGCGGCAGCGGTGCCAGTCCGCCGCCGGGCGCCTGGTCACGGGTCTGCTGGTGCTGCTCGCCGTCGGGGACCGGCGGCACCGGCGCGATGCTGCGCGGCCCGGTCCCGGCTGCGCGACGGCCGGCGTCGCGGTCCCGGTCCCGCTCCCGGCCCCGGAAGAGGTCCTCCTCGTCCTCGTGCGGCCCCAGCCCGTCCAGGCCCAGCGGCGCCTCCAGTTCGACCGGACCGTCGAGGACGGCGGGGGCCCGCCGCTCCGGAAGCGGCAGCGGCGCGTGCGAGAGCGCGGCCAACTTGCCCGCGGCATGCTCCAGTTCGGTGTCCGGCGGGCCGGACAGCGCGTCGGCGACCGGCCCCTCGACCTCCCTGGCGCCGTCGGAGGTCTCGGTGAGGATCTCGCCCGGGATGAAGACCACGGCGGTGGTGCCGCCGTACGGCGAGGGCTGCAGCGCGACCCGTACCCGCTGGCGCTGGGCGAGCCGGCTGACCACGAACAGGCCGAGGCGGTCGGTGTCGGACAGCTCGAACTCGGGGGTCTCGGCGAGCCGGAGGTTGGCTTCGAGCAGCAGGTCCGGGGCCATGCCCAGGCCGCGGTCGTGGATCTCCAGGGTGTAGCCGTTGGCCACCCGCTCGCCCAGCACCTGTACGGCGGTGTGCGGCGGCGAGAAGACGGTGGCATTCTCCAGGAGTTCGGCTATCAGGTGCGTGAGGTCGGAGACCGCCGGGCCGTCCACCGCGAGCCGCGGCAGCCGGCGGACCTCGATCCGCTCGTAGTCCTCGACCTCGGCGACCGCCGCGCGCACCACGTCCATCAGCTGGATCGGTTTGCGCCACTGCCGCGACGGGGCCGCGCCGGAGAGGATGACCAGGCCCTCGGCGTGCCGCCGCATACGGGTGGTGAGGTGGTCGATCCGGAAGAGGTCGGCGAGTTCGTCGGTGTCCTCGGTGCGCCGCTCCATGGCGTCCAGCAGCGTCAGCTGGCGGTGCAGCAGGACCTGGCTGCGGCGGGCGAGGTTGACGAACACCTCGGAGACGCCGCGGCGCATGTCCGCCTGCTTGACGGCGGCCTCGATGGCGGCCCGCTGGAGGGTGTTGAGCGCCTGGCCGACCTGGCCGGTCTCGTCCGGACCGAATTCGAGCCGGGGTGCCTCGGTCTCCACGTCGACCTGCTCCCCGGCCGCGAGCCGGCGCATCACGCTCGGCAGCCGTACGCCGGAGACCTCATGGGCGGTCTTGCGCAGCCGGGTCAGGTCCCGGACGTGGCGGCGGCCGATGCGGAAGGAGACGATGATCGAGACCAGCAGCGCGATGAAGCCGAGGACGCCGGCGATGGCGGCCTTGAGCAGGATGTGCGAGGCGACCGGGGCGACCCGCTGCTGGTAGCGGTCGCCGGCGTCCTTGCCCATCCGTTCGAGGTCGTCGAGCACCTTGTCCGCGGCGGTGTGCCAGCGCTCGGCGTTGACCACCTGCGGTCCGGTCCGGGCGCCCGCGGCGATCACCCGGTCCTCGTAGGAGGTCAGTTCGACGGCCTTGGCGGAGCGCCAGTAGTCCTCGTAGAGGCCGCGGTCCGCGGACGGCAGGGCCGGGAGGTTGGTGTCGTACAGGACCCGGCGCTCGGCCACCCGGTCGGACAGCGAGCGCAGATCGCGCTTGCTCATGCTGCCGGAGGCGAGCACCGCGGACATCAGGGCGTCCTCACGGGAGACGGCCTCCCGGGCCCGGGTGATGTTGACCAGCGCCCGGCCCTGCTTGTCCATCTCCACGTTCTCCAGGGCGTGGAGCGCGGCGAGGAAGTCATAGCCGGGGTCGACCAGGGAGTTGTAGCTCTCCATGGCCTCGTCGCGGGTGACGGTGTTGTCCTCGACCTGGGCGCGCAGCGAGCCGAGGCCGGTCAGGCCCTTGAGGACGCCGTCCATCCGGTCGCCGGCGTCGCCGGTCAGGTCCTCGCGTACGTCGCGGGCGTCGGCGTCGGCGCGCAGCCGGGTGATCGCCTCGTCGGTGGCCCGGGTCTGCGCGTGGAGTTCGCCCTCCGCGTCGGCGTCGCGCCGGTCGGCCAGGTAGAGCAGGCTCTGCCGGCGCTCGCGCTGGAGGGCCTGGACGACGTCCTCGACCGGATAGCCCAGGTTCTGTACGACGTTGCCGACGTCCAGCAGCTGGTTGGCCTCACGTCCGGTGATATAGGTCATGAACGCCCACATGGACGTCAGGGACACCAGCGGTACGAGCAGCAACGCCACGATCTTCCGGCGGACCGACTTCCCGCGAAAGCGCATGGCCTCCCCTACGTCAACCCCGGCGCACGGGGGCGGTGTTCCGTCAACAAACGGCGCGAGCCTACTACTGTCGGGGGACGGACCCGAAGACCTCTTGTGAGGGCACGGAGGCCCCCGCGGCAGGATCGCCCTACGTTGTCCGCTGATTCCCGGACAAGGCGCCCGTATTCCTGGGGCTGGACGTCTCTCCCGTATTCGGCCGCAGGTCGGGACACTTGGCCGGTTTTTCCCTACCCCGAGTAACCCATCCTCGCTTCGGTGCGTGACCATGGACGTGGACGGTGTGCGGAACCCAGGGAATGTACCCGGCGAAACCCGGGCAGCCACCGAGGAGCCGGACACACGGGGAGAGTGCGGGGAGTGTGACGCGTTCATGGACACCGGCAGGCGGCCGTTGTGGCAGGAGGAGCCGGCGGCGCGGCCCAGGATGGCGGATCCGGTGCGCACGGCCGCGGTGCGCGCCGTCATCATCGTGGCGATCACGCTGATTCAGGCCATGGTGGCGTTCCTGTGCACCCTGGCGGGTTCCTGGTTCGCCTTCCCGGCGGTGCTCAGCACGGTCGCCAGCACCGTGGTCGCCACGTGGGGCGTGCTCGACGTCTGGGTGACCCGTCAGGTCTGGGTGCAGCGCAACGGCGTGCAGTCCCAGCCGAGCAGTACGGCCCGGGAGTTGCGGCGCGAGCGGCGCCGGGCGCGCCGGCAGGAGCGGCGCGCCTCGCGGGAGGGCCGGTCAGGGGTGGACCGCGCGGCCGCGTGAACGATCGGGGCGGCGGTCCGGCACCGCCCCGAAGGCACTCAAGAGCTTCCCGGCCCTCAGGCCACCGCCTCCTCCCGCACGGCGGGCCGTACATGGATCGTCCCGTCCAGGACGCTGACCTCGTGGGTGCGCACCGCCCGTCGGGCCGGCAGGCAGGTCGGGGCGCCGGTGCGCAGGTCGAACAGGGCCGCATGCAGCGGGCATTCGACGAAGCAGCCCTCCACCCAGCCCTCGGAGAGCGAGGCGTCCTGGTGGCTGCAGGTGTCGTCGACGGCGTAGAACCCGCCCTCGGCGTGGAAGACCGCGATGGCCGGTGTGGTGTCGTCGATCTCGATCCGTACGGACTCGCCCTCGGGCAGGTCCTCGATGCGGCAGACGGGAATCATCTGGCCCCCCTCGCGCTGGCCGGTATCATGTGTTTTGAATAACGCATCGCAGAGCGCGATGCGCAACAGAATCCAAGTCGGGGAGCGGGCCGTCAAGGGCTTTCCGGCAGATGCCCTCAGACGTGCCCGTCGGGGGCGACGGGGTGGTGACGCAAAGACCCATGGCGAACACGAGCGATACGGCCGAGGACCGGTCCGAGGAGCGGCGCGGGGCGGGATCCGTCCAGTCCGTGGACCGCGCGGTGAGCGTGCTGGAGATCCTGGCCAAGCTGGGCGAGGCCGGGGTGACCGAGATCGCCGAGGAGCTGGGCGTCCACAAGTCGACCGCGTTCCGGATCCTCGGGGTGCTGGAGCACCGCGGGCTGGTGGCGCAGGAGAAGGAGCGCGGGAAGTACTACCTGGGGGCCGGGGTGCTGCGGCTGGCCGGCGCCGCGGCGATCCGGCTGGACATCTCGCAGGAGGGCCAGCCGGTCTGCCGGGCGCTCGCCGACGACACCGGGGAGACCGCCAACATCGCGGTGCTGGACGGCGATGCGGCGGTCAACATCATGCAGGCCAGGGGCGCCGCCGCGGTCACCGCGTACAACTGGCTCGGCCGACGCACCCCGCTGCACGCCACCGCCAGCGGCAAGGTGCTGCTGGCCCATCTGCCGGCGCAGCGCCGGGAGAGCCTGGTGACCCGGAAGCTGGCGCGGTTCACCGAGCACACGCTGACCACGGCCGCCGGTGTGCGCGAGCAGCTGACCGTCGCGCTGGCGGACGGATTCGCCTGCACCAGCGAGGAGTTGGAGATCGGGCTGAACGCGGTGGCGGCGCCGGTGCGGGCGCACGACGGTGCGGTGATCGGGGCCATCGGCGTCTCGGGGCCGGCATACCGGATGGAGCGTCAGCTGCTCCCCGAGCTCGCGGAGCGTGCCGCGAAGGCCGCGGCCGAGCTCTCCCGCCGTATGGGGTACGCGGGTTGAGGACCGCGCGACGGCGTCCGGGGCGCTCCGGGGCCCTGGGGCGCCTCCCCCGGGGCGCCTCCTCCACGGCAGGCGCCTCCTAGCAGAAAATCGCCCCTTGACGGATCCCTGATGGACTTCCAGCATGTCTCCTATGGCGCAACCTAGCGCGTTATAGGCAACACCGGAGACGGTGGTGGAGCGCCCCTCCCTCACCGCCCCCGTTCCCAGCGCAGCGCACCACTCCCCCCCTCACAGGCATCCGTGCCACCTCACCTGTGTCACCCGCCCCTGCCGTCGCCGCAGGCGCTGTATTAGGAGTGAGACATGCCGCACGAAGCCCGCGCCGTCGTCGCCCTCAAGAAGGGCGCGCCCGTCGAGGTGCTGCCGATCCTCGTGCCCGATCCCGGCCCGGGCGAGGTGCTCGTGTCCGTACAGGCATGCGGGGTGTGCCACACCGATCTGCACTATCGCGACGGCGCGATCGGCGACGACTTCCCCTATCTGCTCGGCCATGAGGCGGCCGGTGTCGTCGAGGCGGTCGGCCCCGGTGTGACGGAGCCGGCACCGGGCGACTATGTGGTGCTCGCCTGGCGGGCCCCCTGCGGGCAGTGCCGCTCCTGCCGGCGCGCCCGCCCCTGGTACTGCTTCGACTCCCGCAACGCCTCCCGGCCGATGACCCTGCCGGACGGTACGGAGCTGACGCCGGCTCTGGGCATCGGCGCCTTCGCCGAGAAGACGCTGGTCGCGGCCGGACAGGCGGTGAAGGTCGATCCGTCGGCGCGCCCGGAGGCCGCGGGCCTGATCGGCTGCGGGGTGATGGCCGGGTACGGCGCCGCCGTGCACACCGGGGCCGTCGGCAGCGGTGACACCGTCGCCGTCATCGGCTGCGGCGGCGTCGGCAACGCCGCCGTCGCGGGCGCCTCCCGGGCCGGCGCGCGCCGGGTCATCGCGATCGACGTCGACGACGGCAAGCTGGACGCGGCCGAGCGGTTCGGCGCCACCGACACCGTCAACTCCCGTGGTACGGACCCCGTCGAGGCGGTCCGCGCGCTCACCTCCGGACACGGCGCCGATGTGGTGATCGACGCGGTGGGCCTTCCGGAGACCTACCGGCAGGCGTTCTATATGCGCGATCTGGCCGGCACGCTGGTCCAGGTCGGGGTGCCCGCGCCGGACGCGCGGATCGAGCTGCCGCTGATCGACCTCTTCTCGCGCGGTGGCGCGCTGAAGTCCTCCTGGTACGGCGACTGCCTGCCCAGCCGCGACTTCCCCGTCCTGATCGACCTGTTCCTGAGCGGCAAGCTCGACCTGGAGCGCTTCGTCAGCGAGACCATCGACCTCGACGGCCTGGAAGCGGCCTTCGCCAAGATGCAGCGCGGGGAGGTGCTGCGGTCGGTCGTGGTGCTATGACCGCCCGCGGTCCGCTCCCCGCGCCCACGGGTCACCGGGCCGCTTCGTCCGCCTCCTGGGGCGCGGCGTCCTCCGGGCGGCGGTACATCCGGGTCGCCGTGATCTGGCCGTGCACCACCTCGCCGGCCGGGTCCGGCTGCGGCAGACCGGGCCGCAAGTGCTCCTCGACGCTGATGTACTTCAGGCCCGCGCGCAGGTCCGCGTCGTTGCGCAGCCGGATGACCAGCGGGAACTCGGCGAGCGCGGTGGTGTCGAACAGGCCGGTGGTGTACAGGAGCTGGACGCCCAGCGCGTCGGCGACGGCGCGCTGCAGCTCCAGGAGGTACGTCGCGTTGGCCCGGCCGATGGGGTTGTCCAGGAACAGCGTGCCGGCGTGCCGCTGCTTGTCGCGGCCCCGGTCGTTGCTGCGCAGCGCCGCCATCGTGCAGTACAGGGCGATGGCGGCGGTCAGCAGCTGACCGCCGGAGAAGACATCGCCCATCTGCCCGACCGGCACCCGCTCGGCGCGCAGCACCGCGTCCGGCTTGAGGATCTCCACGGCTACGCCGCGCGGCTGCAGCGCCGCGCCGACCCCGCGCAGCAGCAGGGACATCCCGTCCCGCCGCAGATCGCTGTTCTTCTTCACCGCCGAGCGGGTGGCCTCGTCGATGACCTCGCCCAGCCGCTCGGTGAGCGTGGCCTGGTCGGGGTCCTCGAAGCGGATCCGCAGGAACTCCTGGCCGGACCACTCCCCCAGCCCCTCGGGCAGCCGGGACAGCCGCTGGGCCGAACGCAGTGTCGTCAGCGAGGACTCCACCAGGCCGCGGAGCCGGTCGACGATGGAGTCGCGGTTGCGCTCCAGCTGCTCCAGCTCGTCGGTGAGCACCCGCAGCCGGGGCGCGAAGGCCTCCGCCCACTTGGCGGCGTGGTCCGGCAGGGCCGCGGCGGGCAGTTCCCGGATCTGCTGCCGGGCGGGGGTGCGGACCTGCTCGTAGCGGGTGGAGTTGGCGTGCCGTACCAGGACGTCGGCGGCCTCGCGGACCGCGGACTCGGCGGCGGAGAGGTCGGCGGCGCAGCCGCGCAGCGAGCGGCGGGACTCGGCGGCGGCCTGCCGGGCCTCGGCGAGCGAGCCGGCGTACGGCTCGGGCCGTTCCCCGGCCGCCTCCTCCGTCTCCTGGTGGTCGCGCAGCAGATCCCGCAGCAGGGCCGCGGTCTCGTCGAAGCCGCCGGCCGCGTCCTCCGCCGCGCGGTGGCCGCGCAGCAGCTCCTCGTGCCGCTCCCGCGCGGACGCCAACGCCTCGGTGGCGGTGGCCAGTTCACCGGACGCGGTGCGCAGCAGCTCCTTGGCGCGGTCGGCGTCCGCGGGCACCAGCTCCTCGGGCAGCTCGGTGTGCGCCTCCTTGTCGGTCGGGGCCAGCCGCTCGGCCTCGCCGCGCAGCCGGCCGAGCTGCTCGCTGGCGGCCGAGGCGCGGGACTCCAGCATCTGCACCAGCGATTCGGCGCGGGCCGCCGCGGCCTGCCGGGACGGCCCGTCGGCGGCGTCCGGGCTCTCCAGGAGGGCCTCGGCGCGGGTGCGGACCTTGTTGGTGAGGCGGTTCAGCTCGGCCAGCGCGGCCGACTCCTCGCCCTCGGCGCGGGCCTGCTCGGCGCGCAGGTCGGCGCCGACGCCGACCTTCTCGTAGAGCTGGGAGGCGGCGCGGTATGCCTCGCGCAGCGCGGGCAGCGAGGTGCTCGCCCCTTCGGGGGCCTCGCCCAGGTCCTCCGGCACACCGGCGATCTCGGCGCGCTCGGCGCGCAGTGCGCGGGCCGTACGGCGCGCGTCGTCGGCGGCGCGCTGGGCGGCCCGGCGGTCCTCGTCGGCCGCCCGGGCGCGGTCCACGCACTCCTCGGCCCGGGCCTCGAACTCGGCCGCCTCGTCGGCGAGTTCACGCATCCGGGACTGCCAGGAGGAGCGCTCGCGCAGCCGGTGGGCGAGCCCGGCGAGCAGGTCGGCGGCGCGGCGGGCGCGCTGGGCGGTCTCCTGCCGCTCGTCGCGCACCCCGGTGGCCTCGGCGGCGATCTCCTCGGCCTCGGCGCGGGCCGTACGGGCCTCGGCGAGCCCGGCGGCGGCCTCGTCGGCGGCCGTACGGGTCTCCTCCGCGGCGGCGGCCAACTCGGCGAGCCGACCGGCGGGGCAGCCCGCACGCCACGAGCCGAGCCGCGCGGCCAGCGCCCGGTCCCCGGCGAGCCGGGCGGCCAGTGCCCGGATCTCCTCGTCGCGCTCCGTCGCGCGGGCCCGCAGCGCCCGGCGCTCCTCATCGGCGGCGGACTCGTCGTGCATCGCCGGGTTCGGCGGAACGAGGAACACGCCGGTGTCCCGCTCGTCGGGAGCGGGGGTGGGTGCGAGCAGCGCGGCGGCGGTGCCGACGGCGACGGCGGAGCGCGGCAGCAGCGCGGCCTGGGCCAGCACCTCGCGGGCCCGGGCGTGGGTGTCCGGGTCGGTGATGATCACGCCGTCGACGAGTTCGGGCCGGGCGGCCAGCACCCGGACGTGGTCGGCGGGGTCGACGGACTGCGCGAGATAGCGCCAGCCCGGCAGCGCCGGGACGCCGTGCTCACCGAGATACTCCACGGCCGCCAGCACATCGGGGCCCGGCGGCAGCAGGCCGCCGTCGCCCAGCGCGCCGAGGATCCGCGCGTCGTCGGCGGCGGCCGTGCGCAGGTCGAACAGCTGCCGCTCGGCGGCGGTGACGCCCTCCTCCAGCAGCTCCCGCAGCGCGTCGGCGGTGCGGTCCAGCTCCTCGGCCGTCAGCGCTCCGGCGGTGGCGGCGCGGCGGGCGGTGCCCGGGTCCGTACCGGGCGTGGCCGTACGGGGGCCGGGCACGCCGACGGCCTTCGCCTCGGACTGCCCGAGCCCGAGGAGTTCGGCGAGCCGCTGCTCGGCGCCGATCGACTCGGCCGCCCGGCGCTCGGCGTCGAAGGCGCGCCCGGCGGCCTGCGCGGCATCCTCGGCGCGGGCCGCGGCCAGCTCCGCCGCGGAGTGCCGGGCCGTCGCCTCGCGGGCGCGGTCGGTGGCCTGCCGCGCCGCCTCCCTGGCCTGGTCCCATGCCTCGACGGCGGTCTTCTCGGCGTCCGAGGCGGCGAGCGCGGCGCGGGCCGGGTCGGCGTCCGGGGCGCTGTCGTCCAGCCAGCCGGCCCGGACGGCCTCGGCGGTCTCCTCCGCGACCTCGGCGAGCCGCTGCTTGAGGTGATCGGCCTCGCTGCGGGCGCGCTGGGCGTGGGTGGCGGCGGTGGTCGCGTCACGGTGCGCCGATTCGCCGGCCTCCTGGAGGGCGGCGGAGCGCTCCTCCTCCTCGTTGGCGACCCGCTCGCCCGCCTCGGCCGCCGCGTGCAAGGCCCGTACGAGGTCGGCGGCGGCGGTGGCGCGGGCGGCGAGCGCCGGGGCGGCGTCCCGCTCGGCCTCGCGAATGGCGGCGGCGACCCGGGCGGAGCGGTCGGCCGCGGCGCGGTGGCGCAGCGCGATCTCGGCGGCCTGCCAGGCGCTGTGCAGCGTCCGGGCGTCGTTCAGCTCGCGGCGCTGGGCGGCGGCGCCCTTCTCCGCGGCGGCCAGCGCCAACGAGGCGTGCCGGTAGGCGAGTTCGGCGGAGACCAGGGAGCGGCGCTCGCGGGTGCGCTCGGCGTCGGTGACGCGGTGGGCCGCGGCGGCGACCTGTTCGGCCAGCTCGGCGGCGCGGCCGCGCTCCTCGGTGGCGCGGCCGTGCAGCCGCTGGGCCAGGCCCCGGGTGCGCCGCTCGGCGCCGGCATGCACCTCGCGGGCGCGTTCGCGCTGCTCGGCGGCGTCGGCGATGCGCGAGAGCAGATCGAGCGAGCCGGCGGTGAAGTCCCGCTCGGCGGTCAGCTCGGCGCGCCGGCCGAGCTTGTGGGCGAAGCCGTGCACCAGGTCGGCGAGACCGTCGGTGTCCCGGGTGTCCGTGACGGCGCGCAGCAGCAGGTCGGTGAAGTCCGAGTCGTTCTTGACCGCGAACAGGCCGGCCGCCTCGCCCTCGTCGGCGTTCATCTCCCGCTGGTAGCGGAAGAGCTCCGGGTCCAGGCCCAGCTCGCCGAGGTGCTCGTTCCAGCGCTCGTGGATCTCCTCCCAGACGACGTCCAGATTGGGGTAGTTCTTCCCGGCCTCCGTCAGGACGTCGCGGAAGCCCTTCATCGTGCGGCGGCGGCCCTGGGCTCCGGAGGTGCCCTCGCCGCCCTCCTGGCGGGGGCGGACGAGGGTGGCCTCGGCGACGGGCAGCGAGTCCAGGCTCATGCCGGGGCCGGGCCGGAAGCTGTACCAGGCCTCCGCGAACTTCCGGGGGTCGTTGGAGACCTGCCGGCCGCGCCACTCGCTGACCTTGCCGACGACGACGGACTCGCCGGTCAGGACGTGCTGCCACTCCAGGGCGACATGGCCGCAGTCGTCGGCGAGCAGGAACTTGCGCAGTACGCCGGAGCTGGCGCCGCCCAGGGTGTTGCGGTGACCGGGCAGCATCACCGAGAAGATCAACTTGAGCAGGACGGACTTGCCGCCGCCGTTCTCCAGGAAGAGCACGCCGGCGGGGGCCGGGCGGCGCGGCGGGCCGACCGGGTCGTCCTCGAAGAAGTCCGCCTGCGCCGGGGCCGGTCGGGGCACCGGCGCACCGACTCCGCGCAGGTCCAGCACGGTGTCGGCATAGCGCGCACCGGCAGGCCCGATGGAGTAGAGGCGGACCCGGGACAACTCGTACATGGCGGACTCTCGTGGTGTGGGGCGAAAATGCGGCGGTCGGTGGGCGGGCGGGCTCGTCAGGCGGAGTGGAAGGGCAGTCCGGCGTCGGAGACCAGGTCGAGGTCGTCGGTGTCCTCGCCCGGCAGCAGCGAGGCGCTGCCGTCGGCGACGGGGACGATGCCCAGGTCGAGCAGCTCGGCCATGGCGGCGCTGCCGGCCATGTCGCGGACCTGGAGTTGATAGCGGGCGGTGGTGCGGTAGGCGCCGCCGGCGTCGTCGCCGGTGCGCTGCAGGAAGCCGGAGTCGACGAGGAACGTGACGGCCTTGGCGATGATGCCGGTGGTCGAGCCGGCCAGTCGCCGGGCGTCCTTGGTGGCGCCGGTCGCGCTGCGCCGGGCGTAGATCCGCCAGGCGGACTCCAGGCCGGGGGCGTCGGTGGCCGGGTCGGTGTTCTCGCCCTCCTGCTCGGCGCGCTCCTCCAGGCGGCGGCAGGCCTGCCGGACGAAGGCGTCGACGCCGTTGACGGTGATCCGTCCGATATAGCCGTCGTCGGCGAGGTCTTCGGGCCGCGGGAAGGCCAGCGCGGCGACCGCGAGGTGGGCCAGGCCGTGCAGGAAGCGGTCGGCGGAGTCGGCGGAGGCCCGCCGGGCGTAGTCGCCCATCCGCACCGCGAAGACGGAGTCCTCGGCGGCCGTGACGGCCATACCGGCGCGCGTGGAGACCTCCAGGACGACCAGGCCGAGGCCGGTGGCTACGGCGTCGGCGAGCCGGGCGAAGGCGGGGTCGTCCCGATAGCGGCGCAGCAGCTCGCCGTACTCGGCGTCGCGGGCCGGCAGCAGCTTGGGCTGGAGGCCGAAGGAGACCAGCCGCGCGGCGTCGGCGGCGTCGGCCGGGACGAGGGGCTGGGGCCCGCTCTGCTCGGGGAGGTCGCCTCGCCCCATCAGCGTCGCGAGCGGGGCGGGGGCCGAGAGCCTGGGGGACGGCCGGGTCGCGGCCGGTTCGGCGTCGGCGGCGGGCGCGCTCCGGTCCGGCTCGCCGGTACCGGCCGCCGGGTCCGGCTGCGCCACCTCGTCGGCGTCGTACTGGGTCACGGGACAGGCTCCTTGCGGGGGACGGGCACAGACATCTGCTGCCGGCGGCAGGGTTCGGGCCGGCGTGCGGGCGGGCGGCCGTACGGCGCGGTCCGGCGGCGGACGGCGGCGCGCGGCACGGTGGGTATCGGCGGCAGGCCCTGGCCAGGGGGCATCAGGCCACCTCCGAGCGGTCGGCGGCCATGCCGGCGGCGTCGAGGAGCGCCGTACCGACGATGAGGTCGGCGCCGCCGAACTCGGGGTCGGTCAGCTCCGTGCCGTCGTCGACCGCGAAGAGCAGCTGCGGTTCGCCCTGGCGGTAGGCCGTGCCGACCGGCGGGCTGGCGGCGTGGACGGCCAGCAGGGCGACGAGGTAGGGGAGTTCGGGATCGCTGCGGCGGGCCTCGGCGAGCAGGCCGGAGAGCCGGCGGGGGGCGTCGGCCGGCAGGTCAAGCAGCGCCATCGCGGCGTCGAGCTGGGCCTCGCTGAAGCGGCTGTCGTCCGGCGTGGCCACCAGATCGGGCTCGGGCATCTCGGCGCCGAGGTGCTCGCGCTCCAGGGGCGGGGTCAGCAGGACCTCGACGAGGTCCCCCACGCGCACCGCGGACGGCGTGCGCAGGCCCGTGCCGTGTGCGAAGTAGGCGTCGGTGACGCGGATGGCCTGCTCTGCGGGGAGCGGCAGCAGGGGCGCGACGAGCTGGCCGTACAGGTCGAGTCCGGAGCGGGCGGCGGGGGCGGCGAAGGCCTGCCGGTCCTGCTCGGCGCGGAAGAGCGGGCCGGCCTCCAGCAGCCGGGACTGGAGCTGGGTGTGCCGGCGGATGCAGTCCTTGACGATGTCGACGAGCTCGGCGGCGCGGCGCTTGTGCTCGCCCGTCTTCGGATTGTCGGCCTCCGTCTCGTCGCGGGCCTTGCGGATGTTGGTCAGGATGGCGTTCTCGTGGCGGTAGCGGTCCGCGACGTGGTCGAGTGCCTCGCTGATCATGTCGGGGACGGTCTCCAGCCAGTCGACCGCGCGGACGTTGCGCCGGGTGGCGTCCAGCGTCCGGCGCAGGGTCTCGGCGTACTGGACGGTGCGGTAGCGGGCCTGCTCGGCGGCGAGCTGGGCGTCGGCCAGCCGCCCGCGGTTGATCAGCACCTCCAGCTTGACCTCCGCGGCGATCTGGGCGCTGGTGACATCGGTGTCGAGCGCGCCGACCAGGACGTTGACCGCCTCGTCGGTGGCCCGGAGGTAGACGGTGCCGCCGGGGCCGGGGACCTCCTCGATGAGCTTGAAGTCGTAGTCGCGCCGGACGTACGCGCCCTCGGTAGTGAACGTGCCGTAGACGGCGCGGAAGCCGCGGTCCACACTGCCGACGTTGATCAGGTTCTCCAGCACCCAGCGGGCCACCCGCTCGTGCTCGCCCGCGGGCCGGCCGGGGGTCTGGGCGGCCACCCGGGGGAGCACCTTCGCCACTATCTCCTCGTGGTCGGCGCCGGTGTCGAAGTCCATGTTCAGCGTGACGAGGTCGATGACGGCCAGCGCTACCTCCGCCATGGCGTAGCAGCCGTACTCGCCCGCGAGGTTGGCCTTGCGCACGTCGAGGTCGTGCAGCGGCGCGGTGCACGCGAGGGCGCGCAGCCGGCGGGCCAGGCCCTCATCGGCGGCCGGGCCCGGCGCGGGGCGGTTAACCCCGTTGAGCTGGGGCGCAGCGGGCCCCGGGGCGGGAAAAGTCACGTCGCACAGAGTAGGCGCTCGCACTGACAACGGACGAAACGGCGCGGATCCGCTCGTGGGTGGAACGGCCGGTGGGTCCGTTGACAAACCGCTCGCGGGCCGATGCGCCAGTCTACGGTGCGGCCCGTCGCGGCCGGACGCCAGGGCCGTCCCCGG
Source organism: Streptomyces sp. NPDC026575 (assembly GCF_055567415.1). Taxonomy (NCBI): domain Bacteria; kingdom Bacillati; phylum Actinomycetota; class Actinomycetes; order Kitasatosporales; family Streptomycetaceae; genus Streptomyces; species Streptomyces sp. NPDC026575. Next base: position 112,778 of record NZ_JBVHQM010000023.1, on the reverse strand, counting down.
TCAGTGGGTGGCCCCGCCCGCCACGCGGATGTCGGTGCGGGTGCGCGCCGCGGTGGCGGCGATCTCCCGCAGGGCCAGGGCGACCGCGGGGACCGGCAGCGACGGCTGGGCACGGTCGGTGACCTGCTCGGGGGCGTAGGGGACGTGCACGAACCCGCCGCGCAGATCGGGGAGTTCGGTGGCGATGAGGTGGGCGAGGCCGTAGAAGACGTGGTTGCAGACGAAGGTGCCGGCCGTGTTGGAGACCGAGGCGGGCAGCCCGGCGGCGCGGACGGCCGCCACACACGCCTTGATCGGCAGGGTGGAGAAGTACGCGGCCGGGCCGCCGGGCACGATCGCCTCGTCGACCGGTTCGGCTCCGGAGGTGTCGGGGATCCGGGCGTCGTCGACGTTGATGGCGACGCGTTCGACGGTGATGTCGGGGCGGCCGCCCGCCTGCCCGACGCAGACCACGACCTCGGGGCGGGCCTCCTCTATGGCGGCGCGCAGCACGGCCACCGACGCCCCGTAGACGCACGGCAGCTCGACGGCGGACGCCTCGATCCCGGCGGGCGGTTCGGCCACGGCGGCGCGGACCGCCTGCCAGGAGGGGTTGGTGGCCTCACCGTCGAAGGGCTGGAAGCCGGTGAGCAGTACCCGGGTCATACGGACATCCTCGGCAGAGCTGGGAGGGCGGACGGGGCGGGCGAGCGGGGCGGGCGGCCGGCTCAGAAGGCGAACAGCGCCATGATCACGATGTTGCAGCCGAGCAGCACGCCCGCGGTGGGCAGCTGCGCCTTGATGGGCCCGTACTGGTCCTTCAACTCCAGCAGGGCGGCCGGGATGATGTTGTAGTTGGCGGCCATGGGGGTCACGAGCGTGCCGCAGAATCCGGCGAGCATGCCGATGGCCAGGACGGCGGCGGGGTTGCCGTCGAAGTGCCCGATCAGGACGGGCCAGCCCACGGCCGCGGTCATCACGGGGAAGGCGGCGAAGGCGTTGCCCATGATGATGGTGAAGGCGAACATGCCCAGGCAGTAGACGACCACCGCGATGTAGAGCGAGTCCTCGGGCAGTACGGAGGTGGCGAGCTTGCCGACCTGGTCGCCGACGCCGGAGACCTGGAAGATGGCGCCCAGCGTGGCCAGCATCTGGGGCAGCAGCATGGCCCAGCCCATCGCCTCCAGCAGGGAGCGGCCGGACTGCACGGGCACCGATATCCGCTTCTCCCGCAGCATGACCATGCCGACGACGAGGGCGACGACGGCCCCGATCCCCAGGCCCAGGATGGTCTCGCTGCCCTCCTGGAGGACCGGCCGGCCCCCGAAGGAGAGGTGCTTGACACCGATGGCGCAGGCCATGGCGACGACCGGGATGGTGAGCGCGGGGACGAACAGCCGGTTGCCGAGCTTGGCCGCACTGGCGGCGCGCTGCTCGGGAGTGGTGGTGCGCGGGGTGCCGCGACCGGTGCAGCCGAAGCCGGCCAGCGCGGCCATGGCGAGTACGGCCACGCCCAGCGGCTCGGCCGGCGCCTGCTTGGTGACGACCCAGCTGCTGTAGACGAAGCCGGCGCCGATCAGGCCCCAGAAGGCGCCGGTCCCGTAGCGCTTGGGGTTGCTCCGGTCGGTGACCATCTGAGCGGCCATCACCAGGAAGCTGAGGCCGACCAGCCAGTAGAACCACTCTGCCTTGATCACTGGGCTGCCTCCACTGCGGCGCTGGGCTGGACGTTGGCGGTGAGTAGTTCGCGCTCCAACTGGCGGTCCAGGCGCAGCAGTCGCCAGCCGTGGACCACGAAGGCGCACACGGCCGTGGGAATGGCCCACAGGGCGAGGTGCAGCGGTTCGAGGTGGGTGCCGTAGGTGGTGTTGACGAATCCGGTGATCAGCAGGATCGAGCCGACGGCGAGGAAGACGTCCTCGCCGAAGAACAGGCCGACGTTGTCCGCGCTGGCGGAGAACGAGCGGACCTTCTCGCGGGTCCGGTCGGGGAGCCGGCCGTATCTGCGCTCGGCGGCGCCCTCGGCCATCGGCACGGCGAGCGGGCGGACGGTCTGGGCGTGCCCGAAGACATTGGTCAGCCCGACCGCGGCGCCGATCTGCCGCAGGCCCAGGTAGAGCGCGAGGAAGCGGCCGGTGGTGAGCTTGGCGAACCGGGCGATGAGGTTGCGGGCCTGCTCCTGGAGGCCGTAGCGCTCCAGGAGCCCGATGACCGGGAGGGTGATGGCGAAGATCGTCACCGCCCGGCTGCCGGCGAAGCCCTCGCCGAAGGCGGCGAGCACCTTGCCGGGCGACAGCCCGCCCAGCAGGCCGGTGCCGATACCGGCCACGCCCACGACCAGCAGGGGATTGCGTTTCGTGGCGAAGCCGACGACGACCACGAGCACCCCGAGAAGCACGATCATGGATCCGCCTTCCGCGTACGGGACCGCGGGGGTCCGTGAAGAGGGGTTACGAGAATGCAGCGGACGTTAGGCGATTGTTCAACGATCCGACAAGGGGTGTGCGCGGCCAATCTCGAAACTCCGTTCACTCCTCCGCGATGTGCCGGGCGTAGGCGCCCGACAACTGCACGCGTGAGTCCTCCAGATAGGCGTGCAGCAGCCGCTCGGCCTCGGCGGCGTCGCCGGCCTGGAGCGCCTCGACGATCTGCCGGTTGCGGGTGAGGTAGGGCGCGTGGAAGCGCCGGGGGTCGGCCATGACGTGGAAGACCAGCCGGAGTTCGGCCAGCACGCCCCGCATCAGCTCGTCCGTGCGCGGACTGCCCGCCAGCGCCACGATGCCCTGATGAAAGCGGATATTGGCGGTCGAGAGGTCCTGCCACTCCCGCTCGTCGGAGGCGGCCTCGCCGGCCCGTACGGCGGCCTCGATCGCCGCGACGGAGTCCTTGACGCGGGCGTCGTAGGGTCCCTGCCCCAGACCCCGTACCGCCGCGCACTCCACGAGGGCGCGCACCCGGTAGATGTCGTCCAGGTCCTCGACCGTCACCACCCGTACGAAGACCCCGCGGTTGAGCTCGTGCACCAGCAGCCGCTCGTGGCTGAGCAACCGGAACGCCTCCCGCAGCGTGTTGCGCGAGACGCCCAGCGCACCGCCGATGCTCTCCTCGGAGAGCCGGGCGCCGGGCGGGAAGTAGCCCTCGGTGATCCGGTCGCGCAGGATGTCGGCGACCCGTTCGGCCGTGCTGGCCCGCCCCAGCAGGGCGCGGTCCCGTTCCAGGCCCGCGACCTCGGCGAGCCGCCCCTGATCGTTCTTCGCCCCTTGGCCGGCCATGCCGCCGCTCCCCGCTTCGTGTCCGTACCCGGCGGCCGCAGCGGGCCTCCGGGTGCCCTGTCGAGCGGCAGTCAATCCCAGACCGGAGGACAAAACAACGGAGCCGGGACCAGGGGCCGCACACCCCTTGTCGGATCGTTCAACGATCCTCTACGTTGTTCCCCACGCCGGTCGGCTCGACGGCCCTCGGGGGAGAGTCGCTACGGATACGGGCCGGCCGGACCGCTCCCGTCCGCCCGACGGCCCGACGGAATCCTTGGAACGGACACACATGAGCGACGCGGTGGACTGTGTCATCGACCTCAACGCCGACCTCGGCGAGGGCTTCGGCCGCTGGCAGCTCACCGACGACGAGGCCCTGCTCTCCGTCGTCAGCAGCGCCAACGTCGCCTGCGGCTTCCACGCCGGGGACCCCTCGACGATGCGCCGGGTGTGCGACCTGGCCGCCGCGCGCGGCGTGGTGATCGGTGCCCAGGTCTCCTACCGCGATCTGGCCGGTTTCGGCCGCCGCGCGATGGACGTCCCCCCGGACGAACTGGCCGACGAGATCGCCTACCAGATCGGCGCGCTGGAGGTCTTCGCCCGCGCCGCCGGCACCCGCGTCTCCTACGTCAAACCGCACGGCGCGCTCTACAACCGCTGTGTGCACGACGCGGAGCAGGCCGGCGCGGTCGTCGAGGGCGTGCGCACCGCCGGCGGCCAGCTGCCGGTCCTCGGCCTGCCCGGCTCCCGGCTGCACGAGGCCGCCCGGCTCGCCCGGCTCCCCGTCGTCGGCGAGGCGTTCGCCGACCGCGCCTACACCGCCGAGGGCACCCTCGTCCCCCGTCGCGAGCCGGGGGCGGTGATCCACGACCCGGACGAGGTCGTCAAGCGCGCCGTCGGCATGGCCCGCGACCGCGCCGTCACCTCCCGCGACGGCCGCCGCGTCGCGGTCGCCGCCCGCTCGCTGTGCCTGCACGGCGACACCCCGGGCGCCGCCGGCCTCGCCCGGCGCGTACGGTCCGAGCTGACCGCGGCCGGCGTCCGCGTCCGGAGCTTCACATGAGGCCGCTGCCGGTCGGCGAACACGGGCTGCTGATCGAGCTGGCCGGCGCCGAGGAGGTCGAGGCGCTGCACGCCGAACTGCTGCGCCGGGCCGCCGACGGCACCCTGCCGCGGATCGCCGAGATCGTGCCGGCCGCCCGCACGGTCTTCCTCGACGGCCTCGCCGACCCCCGCGGTTTCCTCGCCGAGCTGGCCACCTGGGTCATCCCGCCGCGCACCGCCGCCGACCGGCCGGCCGTCGAGATCCCGGTCCGCTACGACGGCCCCGACCTCGCGGATGTCGCCGCCCTGTGGGGCACCACCCCCGACGAGGTCGTCCGCCGGCACGCCGGCACCGAATTCCACGTCGCCTTCTGCGGCTTCGCCCCGGGCTTCGGCTATCTGACCGGGCTGCCCGAGCCGCTGCACGTACCCCGCCGGGACACCCCGCGTACGAAGGTCCCGGTGGGCTCGGTCGCGCTCGCCGGCCCCTACACCGGCGTCTATCCGCGCTCCTCCCCCGGCGGCTGGCAGCTGATCGGCACCACCGACACCGTGCTGTGGGACCCGCACCGCGAGCCCGCCGCACTGCTCACCCCGGGCACCCGGGTCCGCTTCGTCCCCCTGGAGAGCGTGGAGACCGCCCGATGACCGACCGCGCCTTCTCGGTCGTCCGAGCCGGTGCGCTCACCACCGTCCAGGACCTCGGCCGGCCCGGCCACGCCCACCTCGGGGTGCCGCGGGCCGGCGCCCTGGACGAACCCGCGCACCGCCTCGCCAACCGCCTGGTCGGCAACCCCGAGTCGGCCGCCGCCCTGGAGACCACGCTCACCGGCTGCGCCATACGGGTCCGCACGGCCACCACCGTCGCCGTCACCGGAGCCGCCTGCCCGGTGACCGTCGACGGCCGCCCGGCCCCCTGGGGCGCGCCGTTCCGCGTCCCGGCCGGCGCCGTACTGGACGCCGGGCCCGCCACCCACGGCCTGCGGTCCCACCTGGCCTTCGCCGGCGGCATCGAGACCGAGGAGATCCTGGGCAGCCGCGCCACCGACCTGCTCTCCGGCCTGGGCCCCGACCCGCTCACCGACGGCGCGGTCCTCCCCCTCGGCGCCCCGCACGGCCCGCCCGCGGCCGCCGACGCCGTCCCGCACCCCGGCCCGGCGCCCGAACTCCTGCTGCCGTTCCTGCCCGGCCCCCGCGACGCCTGGTTCACCCGGGCCGGTCTGCGCACCCTCGCCACCGGCCGCTTCCGGGTCTCCCCGGCCAGCAACCGCATCGGCCTGCGCACCGAGGGCCCGCCCCTGGAACGCGCCCGTCCCGGTGAACTCCCCAGCGAGGGCATGCCGTTGGGCGCCCTCCAGGTCCCGCCGAACGGCCTCCCGGTCCTCTTCCTCCACGACCACCCCACCACCGGCGGCTACCCGGTCGTCGGCGTCGTGCCCGCACGCTTCCTGTCCGCCGCGGCGCAGGCGGTGCCGGGCACCCCGGTGCGGTTCCTGCCCCTGGGCCGACGGCCGGCCCCGGCATCGCGGCCCGGCTGACACCGGAGCGCACCGCGAGCCGAAGTGCGCTGCGCACGCCCGCCGTTCGCCCCCGACGCCCCGCCCCCTCCCGCGTCACCGACGCCACGGTTGGCCATGGGAGCCTGCCGCCGCTCCTCCCAGGAGTAGCGCCGGATGTGACCCCGGTCGCGGGTCGGCCGGGTCCGCGCCCGGGGGCGGCGGCTACGCCTCCCCGTAGCCACCGCCCCCGGGCGTGCGGATCACCAGCACATCGTCCGTGCCGACCTCCGCCGCGTCGCAGCCCTTCAGCTGCTCGCGCGAGCCGTCGGCCCGTTCGATGAGGTTCACGCCAAGCGCACCCGGGGCACCGCCCGCCATGCCGTACGGCGGGATCCTGCGGTGGTTGGTGAGCAGGGCGATGGTCATCGGCTCCAGGAAGCGCAGCCGGCGCTCGACACCGCAGCCGCCGTGCCAGCGCCCCGCCCCACCGCTGCCGGCACGGATGGCGAAGCCGTCGACGCGGACGGGGTAGCGCCACTCCAGCACCTCGGGGTCGGTCAGCCGTGAGTTGGTCATATGGGTCTGCACCGCGTCCGCCCCGTCGAAGCCTTCACCGGCCCCCGAGCCGCTGGCGACGGTCTCGTAGTACTGCACCCGGTCGTTGCCGAACGTGAGGTTGTTCATCGTGCCCGAGCCCTCCGCCTGGACGCCGAGGGCCGCGTAGAGCGCGCCGGTGACGGCCTGCGAGGTCTCCACGTTCCCCGCGACGGTGGCCGCCGGGAAGACGGGAGCGAGCATCGAGCCCTCCGGGATCCGGACCTCGACGGGCTTGAGGCAGCCGCTGTTGAGCGGGATGTCCTCGGCGACCAGGGTGCGGAAGACGTAGAGCACGGCCGCCATCACCACCGAGGTGGGCGCGTTGGCGTTGCCGGGCTGCTGGGGTGAGGTGCCGGCGAAGTCGAGCACGGCGCTGCGGGCGGTGCGGTCGACGCGCAGCGCGACATGGATCCGCGCGCCGCTGTCGGTCTCGTAGTGGCAGCTGCCGTCCGCCAGCCGCGCGATGATCCGGCGTACGGACTCCTCGGCGTTGTCCTGGACGTGGCCCATGTAGGCGCGTACGACGTCCAGGCCGAACTGCTCGGTCATCCGGTGGAGTTCCTGGATGCCCTTCTCGTTGGCGGCGATCTGGGCGCGCAGGTCGGCGAGGTTGGCGTCGGGTGCGCGGGAGGGGTACGGCCCGGAGGTGAGCAGTTCGCGGGTCTCGCGTTCGCGCAGCCGGCCGTCGCGCACCAGCAGCCAGTTGTCGAAGAGGATGCCCTCCTCCTGGATGGTGCTGCTGAAGGCGGGCATCGAGCCCGGGGTGATCCCGCCGATCTCGGCGTGGTGGCCGCGGGAGGCGACGAGGAACAACAACTCGTCACTGTGCGTTACGGAATCAGAAGTGGCATCCGAAACAGCGTCAGGAGCCCGCGCGAAGACGGGGGTGACGACCGTGACATCCGGGAGGTGGGTACCGCCGTGGTAAGGATCGTTGATCGCATAGACGTCGCCCGGGCGCATCTCCCGGCCGCGCCGCTTGAGCACCTCCTTGATGGACTCCCCCATCGAGCCCAGGTGCACCGGAATGTGCGGTGCGTTGGCGATCAGATTGCCGTCGGCGTCGAACAGCGCACAGGAGAAGTCCAGGCGCTCCTTGATGTTGACGGAGTGCGCGGTGTTCTCCAGGCGGACCCCCATCTGCTCGGCGATGGCCATGAAGAGACTGTTGAAGACCTCCAGCATCACCGGATCGGCTTCGGTGCCGACCGCGACCCGGTCGGTGCGCGGCCGGGTCCGGGTCAGAGTCAGGTGTCCGCGGTCGCCCATCGCCGCCTGCCAGTCGGGGTCGACGACCGTGGTCGCGTCCTCCTCCGCGATGATCGCCGGGCCGGTGAGGGTGTCGCCGGGGCGCAGGTCGGTGCGCCGGTAGAGGCCGGTGTCCCGCCAGCGCCCGCCCGCGTACATCCGGACCGTCGCGGCGGGCGCCGGCTCCCCCTCCCGGCCGCCGGGCCCGGCCTCGTAGCCGCGCGCGCCGCCGGCCTCCCCCAGCGCCTCGACCGAGACCGCCTCGGCCACCAGCGGCTTGTCCATGGTGAAGGCGTAGCGCTCGCGGTGCGCGCGGACGAACTCCGCGGCCATGGTGGCGGCGTCGGCGAGCGGTACGCCGATGGTGGAGTCCGTTCCGGCGTAGCGGACGAGCACCCGGGCACGGGTGGTGATCGACTCGTCCGGCACCCCGTCGTCGAGGAGTTCGCGCCGGGTCCGCCCGGCGAGCGCCGCGCACACCTCCCGGACCCGGTCGAGGGCCGCGTCGTCGGTGAACTCCGCCTCGACGGCCTGCTCGCGCATCGCGGTGGCGTCGGCGACCCCGATGCCGTAGGCGGAGAGCACCCCGGCCAGTGGCGGGACGAGGACCGTGGCGATGCCCAGCGCGTCGGCGACCGCGCAGGCGTGCTGGCCGCCGGCGCCGCCGAAGCTGGTGAGGGCGTAGCGGGTGATGTCGTGGCCGCGCTGGACGGAGATCTTCTTGACGGCGTTGGCCATGTTGAGCACCGCGATGTCCAGGAACCCGGCCGCGACCTCCTCGGGGCCGCGGTCGTCCCCGGTCTCGGCGGCGATCCGCGCGGCCAGTTCCGCGAAGCGGGTGCGGACCGCCTCGGCGTCCAGCGGCTGGTCGCCGTCCGGCCCGAACACCGCGGGGAAGTGGGCGGGCTGGATCCGGCCGACCATCACATTGGCGTCGGTGACGGCGAGCGGCCCGCCGCGCCGGTAGCAGGCCGGCCCCGGATCCGCGCCGGCCGAGTCGGGTCCGACGCGGTAGCGGCGCCCGTCGAAGTGCAGTACGGAGCCGCCGCCGGCCGCGACGGTGTGGATGTTCATCATGGGGGCGCGCATCCGTACACCCGCGACCTCGTTGCCGAAGACCCGCTCGAACTCACCGGCGTAGTGCGAGACGTCGGTGGAGGTGCCGCCCATGTCGAAGCCGATCACCCGGTCGTACCCGTCGCCGGCCTCGGCGGCCGCACGGACCATGCCGACCACGCCGCCCGCGGGCCCGGACAGCACCGCGTCCTTGCCGCGGAAGTGCTCCGCCTGCCGCAGCCCGCCGTTGGACTGCATGAACATCAGCCGGATGCCGGGAAGTTGGGCGGCGACCTCGTCGACGTAGCGGCCCAGGATCGGGGAGAGGTAGGCGTCGACGACCGTGGTGTCGCCGCGCGGCACCAACTTCATCAGCGGGCTGACCTCGTGCGAGCAGCTGACCTGGGCGAAGCCGGCCGCTCTGGCCAACTCGGCGACGGCCTTCTCGTGGTCGGCGTGCCGGTAGCCGTGCAGCAGAACGACGGCGGCGCTGCGCAGCCCGTCGGCGCGGGCCCGCAGCAGCGCCTCGCGGACCCGGTCGGTGTCCAGCGGCCGGACCGGCTCGCCGTGGGCGCCGATCCGCTCCGGCACCTCGATCACCCGGTCGTAGAGCGCCTCGGGCAGCACGATCCGCCGGTCGAAGATCCGCGGCCGGTTCTGGTAGGCGATCCGCAGCGCGTCCCGGAAGCCCTCCGTCGTCAGCAGCACCGTCGGCTCGCCCGTGCGCTCCAGGAGGGCGTTGGTGGCGACGGTGGTGCCCATCTTGACGACGCCGACCCGCTCGGCGGGCACCGGTTCGTCCGGGCCGAGCCCCAGCATCATCCGGATACCGGCCACCGCGGCGTCCCGATAGCGCTCGGGGTGGTGCGAGAGGAGCTTGCCGGTGACCAGCCGCCCGTCCGGCCGCCTGCCGACGACGTCCGTGAACGTGCCACCCCGGTCGATCCAGAACTCCCAGCGTCCGGTCATCCCGCCATTGTCGCAGCGCCCTTCACCGCACCGGCGTCTTTCGGCGGCGTGGTGGCCCCCAGCGCGGCGAGGGCGCTGCGGGTGGCGTGGTCGGCCGCGGCGTCCAGCAGCCGCCCGGATCCGGCCAGGGCGTGCCGGCACTCCTGGGCCGCCAGCGCGAGCAGACCGGGCAGCAGATCCGTGCACCGGTCGGCGACCCAGCGCGTCCCCTTGGTCGCCATCCACAGGGCGGAGGCGGTACGGGTCGGCGGCCGGCCGTCGAGGGTGAGCGAGGGCGGCGGTCCGACGGGCACGCCGACGTCGGCCAGCACCGTATGGAACCCTCGCGCCAGCAGCCGGTGGCCGCGCTCGCTGGGGTGCAGCCGGTCGACGCTCCAGGACGCCCGCTCGGCGACCCAGGGGTGGTCGGCCATGTGCAGATGCACTCCCCCGTGGCGGGCGGACACCGCGTGGACGACGGTGTTGACGGCGCGCATCCGCCGCGCCAGCGGGCGGGCCAGCGGCCCGGGCAGCCCCAGCATCCGGCCCGGATCGGGCAGACACGCCGTCAGGACCACCGCCCCGCCCGCGCTCAGGGCGCCGTGCGTCCGGTCCAGCGCGGCCGCCACCCGCTCGATGGTGAAGGCGGCCCGCAGAGTGTCGTTCGCGCCGACGACCAGCGAGACGAACCGCGGCCTGAGCTTCTGCGCGGCGGGCAGCTGCCGCTCGGCCACATCCGCCGCCAGGGCCCCGCTGAAGGCCAGGTTCACCAGCGGTACGCTCCCCGGCCGTTCGCCCAGCGCCGCGGCGAGCAGCGCGGCCCAGCCGCGCCAGCCGCCGCCCGGCAGCGGGTCGCCCAGCCCCTCCGTCAGCGAGTCGCCGAGCGCGACGAAGCAGCCCGGACCGGCAGTCGGTGCCACCGTCGCACCCGCTATCCCCTCCGGTCCCATGGTCACCACCCGCCCCGCGGGCCCGCCGGGTACGGCGCCACGGGTGCGACGACCGGCCGACCGAGCACCGACGGCGCGTCGTGCGCCGCCAGGAAGGCGTCGACGGCGGGCTGCCAGCCGTAGCCCTCGGCCCGGCGGCGGGCGGCGGCGCGCCGGGCGGGCTCGGGCCGGGCCAGTACCCGCTGGACCGCGTCGGCGAAGGAGGGCCCGTCGTCGAGCGCCGTGTCACCCCCGCCGTCGACGAGACCGGCCAGCGCCGACGCCGCGCTGGCGACGACCGGGGTCCCGCAGGCGAGCGCCTCCAGGGCGGCCAGCCCGAACGTTTCGGCGGGCCCGGGCGCCAGGGTGAGGTCGGCGCTCGCCTGGAGCGCGGCGAGCCGGGACCGGTCGGCGAGATGGCCGAGGAACGCCGCGGGCAGCCGCTCGGCCCGCGCCCGGGCCTCCAGCCGCGGCCGCAGCGGCCCGTCGCCGACCACCACCAGTGCCGCGTCGACCCCGCGCCGGCGCAGCTCCACCAGCGCGTCCAGGGCCCGCCCCGGCCGCTTCTCCTGCGACAGCCGCGAGCACATCAGCAGCAGGAACTCGGCCCGGCCCGCGCAGCGGCGCCGAAGCTCCGCGCTGCGGCAGTCCGGATGCCAGGCGTCGAGATCGACGCCGAGCGGTGCGCGCACCACATTGCGCGCCCCGGCCCGGGTGAACTCCGCCGCCGCCCAGTCGGTGGTGCACACCACCCGGCTGTAGGCGTGCGCCGTGCGGCGGTTGAGCCGGTCCGCGGCGGCCCGTGCGAGTGGCCGGGGCACGCCCCAGGTGCGCAGCACCCCGTCCACGCTCTCGTGCGAGACCATCACCGCGGGCACCCGGGCCCGGCGCGCCCACTCGCCGGTCCAGCGCAGGGTCGTACGGTCGGAGACCTCCAGCCGGTCGGGGGCCAGCGCGGCCAGCAGGCGCTGCAGCCGCCGGCGGTCGGCCAGCAGGCGATAGCCGCCGCTTCCGGGCAGCACCGGCCCCGGCAGGGTGATCACCCGCCCCTGGCCGGTGAGTTCGTCGCGCACCCCGCCCGCCGGACCGTCCCCTTCGGGTGGTCCGGGCACGATGAGCACCGGCTCGTGCCCGGCGGCCCGGTAGCCCTCGCCCAGCGCGCGCAGTGCGGTGCGCAGCCCGCCGGAGGCCGGGGTGACGAAGTTGGCGATCCGTACGATCCGCAGTCCGGTGCCCGTCGCGCGCCGCCGGTTCATGCCGCCACCGCCGTCCGGCCGGCGAGCACGGCCTCGTAGTGGCTCAGGAGCTGATCGCCCACCGCCTCCCAGGTGCGGTCCGCCACGGCCCGGCGGGCCGCGGCGCCGTACCGTACGCGCAGCTCGGCGCTGCCCCCGAGGAAGCGCACCGCGTCCCGGAACGCGCCGCCGTCGCCCGGCGTCACCAGCAGCCCCGTACGGCCGTGGTCGACCAGGTCGACCGGACCGCCCGCCCGCGGTGCGACCACCGGCACACCGGAAGCCATCGCCTCCTGCACGGTCTGGCAGAAGGTCTCATACGGGCCGGTGTGCACGAACACGTCCAAGGAGGCGTAGAGGCGCGCCAGTTCGTCACCGGTGCGGCGGCCCAGGAAGCGGACCTCCGGCAGCGCGGCGCGCAGCCCGGCCGCGCTCGGGCCCTCGCCGATGACGACGGTGCGGACGCCCGGCAGCCGCGAGGTCTCGGCCAGCAGCCGGACGTCCTTCTCCGGCGCGAGCCGTCCCACGTACCCCACCAGCAGCTCCCGTCCCGCGGCCAGCGAGCTGCGCAGCACCGCGTCGCGCCGCCCCGGGTGGAACCGCTGGGAGTCGACGCCCCGCGGCCACAGGTGGACCCGCGGCACGCCGTGCTCGGTCAGGTCCAGCAGCGCCGCGCTGGAGGGCGCCAGGGTGCGGTCGGCGGCCGCGTGCACGGCCCGGATGCGCCGCCAGGCGGTGGCCGCGCCGCCGCCGAGGTAGGTGCGGGCATAGCGGCCCAGGTCGGTCTGGTAGACGGCGATCGCCGGCACCCGCCGGCGGGCGGCGGCCGCCATCGCGCGGGCACCGAGGACGAAGGGACTGGCCAGGTGCACCAGATCGGGCCGGTGCCCCTCCAGGGCGGCCGACAGCCGGCGCCCGGGGAGCGCGATCCGCACCTGCGGGTACCCGGGCAGCGGCATCGAGGGCACCCGGACGACGGGGCAGGGGCTCTCGTACGTCGGGGCGCCGGTCGCGCCGCCACCGAGCGGCGCGATGACCAGCGGCTCGTGCCCGCGCCGTACGAGGTGCCGGGCGGTTTCCAGGGCGCAGTGTGCGACGCCGTTGACATCGGGCGGGAAGGATTCGGTGACGAGGACGACACGCATAACGCTGTTGTCGGCGCGCCGTGCGTGGAGGGGACCACGTGGATCTTTCCAGCCGGAGAACGTCCCATGAGCGTTCCGCTGCGCTTAGCCTGCTTCCCACGTTGTCGGCTTTCCCGCCGTGCCTCGTCTCGCCGTTGCTCCCCCACTGCCTAAAGGGCGTGGGAGGTACCCCCAGCGGCGGGCGGTTGCTTGTCGGGTGCGGTGACAGCCCTACGGACTCCGTCCTACGGTCTGTCCCCTCCCGTGGGTGGGGGGAAGACGGTCCGGTGGGGGCGAGCCTGATCCGTCGACCGCACGCGCACGAAGGCCGACGTCCACCCCCACCGGTCTTCTCCCACACTCAACGGGAGGGGGCGGGCCGGAGGGGTAGGGGTTCCGGACGTAAAGCGCAGCAGTCCGGAACCCCTACCCCTCCGGACCGACACCGGCACCCGAAAGCCCCGCGCAGCGGCAACAGCCCGCCGCAGGCGAACCCAGAGAAACCCCCACGGCGGGAAAGCCGACAACGTGGGCCGCAGCAAAGCGCAGCGAAACGTGGGAGGCGGGCCAAGCGCAGCGCTACGCGTCTGGTCCGATTCGGCTGCGGACCGCCGTCTGGACCTCCGCCTCCTCCGCCGGATCGGCGGCCAGGCGGCGGAGTTGCTCGACGACCCGGTCGTCGCCCGTGGCGGCGTGCCGGGCGGCCAGTTCCCGGGTGGTCTCCTCGCAGTCCCACAGGCACTCGACGGCGAAGCCGGCCGCGAAGCCCGGGTCGGTGGCGGCGAGCGCGGCGGCGGCCCGGCCGCGGAGATGGGAGGAGGAGGTCTCGCGGTAGACGTGCCGCAGGACGGGGGCGGCGCAGACCACGCCGAGGCGGCCGGTGCCGTCGACCAGTTCCCACAGGCCGTCGGCGTCCGGGCCCTCCTCCCGTACGGTCCGGCGCAGCGCGGCCAGCACCAGCCCGGCGTCGCCCTGCGCGCCGCGGCGGGCGAGCATCGCGGCGGCCGACGCGCCCAGCCGGTCGGCGCGCGGCGCCCAGAGGCGGGCCCGCTCGACGGCGGCGACACTGCGCATCCGTTCGAAGGAGGTCAGCGCGGCCGAGATCAGCTGCTCGCCGGAGAAGGGGCAGGTGGCCGCGGCCTCGATCAGGTCGAGGACGTCGGGATCGCCGCGTTCGGCGAGGTGGTGGAGGACGGCGGCGCGCGCCGCGTCCGGTCCGCTGCGCCCGGCACGCAGCAGCTCGGGGCGGTCCTCGGGTCCGACGACCGCGGACAGGCAGCGGGCGGCGGCGAGGTGGCGGTGCTCCGCGGGCTCCAGGTCCAGGCCCTCCTGGGCCCACGCCAGGACCTCGGTCACGCTCCAGCCGGGGCGCGGCCCCCGGGGCCGCAGCTGCCGCTGCCAGCGGTCGAAGGAGCCCTGCTCACCGGCGGCCGCCAGGCGGGCGCCGTAGCGGGGGTCCTCGGCCCACAGGCGCCACGGCCGGGGCTCGAAGGCGTCGCGGACGGCCGCGGCCAGCTCGGCCGCGCCCTGCTCGGTCTCGGGGAAGCGCGCGAGCACGGCGGGGGCGAGGGTCATCAGCCCGGCGTCGTCGTCACGCAGCGCGAGCTCGTCCAGGGCCCAGCGCCAGTTGCTGCCGGCCGCGGCGTAGCTGCGCAGCAGCAGCCGGGCGGCGTCCCTGCCGTACGCGGCGAGGTGGCCGAGGACGGCGAGGGCGAGGCCGGTGCGCTCCTCGCTCGTGTCGACGAGGTCGTCGGGGTGGAAGAGGTGGCGTTCGATCTCTTCCAGCCCGCCGTCGAGCTGCATGTAGAGGCGCGCGTAGTACAGAGAGCGGTTCTCGACCTGCCAGTCGCGCCGGGGGTCGCGCAGCACGCTGTCGTTGAGCGCCGCGAGCGCCTCGGCCCGGGGCGCCGCGAGGGCATGCAGGGTCCCGTCGCCGCGGCCTCGCTGCAGGAGGCCGAGCAGGGTGCCACTGGGCGCTATGTCTGGATCGAACATGAGGTCAGCATCCGGTGCGGGGGACAGGCTGGCAACGGGATTTCCGCTGACCGGCATTCTTGCCGGTGACCGCGGACCGTATGCACGGCATGCCTCGTCGACCCCGTGGAATCGGCGAGAACACCTGCGGTACGGCGGCCGAAGCCTAGCCTGGAAGCTGTCATTCCGCAGATTCGCCCCGAGGTTGCCCCAGGGAGGCCGCTGGCATATGCCAGATGCACCACCGTATCGGGTAGTGCCAAATCCCTTACGGACGGTCGCTGCCTGTGCAACAGTCGTTACCGGCCCTTTAGCCCGGCGCCGCCTGATCACGGAGAACGTCATGCCGTCCCCTCTCTTCGCGGACCATCCAGCCGACCGGCCCCCCGAGCGCGACACGGTCGAGGCACTCATCACGCAGGCGCGCCGCCTGCGCGGCGGCCTCGACGCCGTACGGGAGTCCACGGCGGACACCGACCTCGTCACCGACCCGCAGCTGCGCTGGCAGCGGGCGCTGTGCGACCTCGCCGTGCACCACCTCGACGATCTCGGCGGCCATCTCGACCAGCTGAGAGAGGGCCTGCCCACCGAGAGTGACGACGAGGGGGCGGTCGAGGAGGAGCTGCCGGCGCCCCCGCCGGAGCCCGCGCCCCATGAGCGCGGCGCGCTGCTGCGCCGCGTGGGCAGCGCCGAGTGGAATCTGCTCACCGACGAGGTCAGCTGGTCCGACGAGCTGTTCGCGATGTTCGGCCGGTCGCCCGCCGAAGGCCCGCTGACCCTCGACGAGCTGCCGTCCCTGGTGTACGCCGAGGACCAGGAGGGGCTGGCCACGATGGTCACCGACTGCCTGGTGGACGGCCGGCCGATCGACGGCGAGTTCCGCATCGTGCGGCCGGACGCGAGTCTGCGCACGGTGCACATGGTGGGCGAGCCGGTTCTCGACGCCGATGGCAGCACCGCCTGCATGTGGGCCGTGCTGCGGGATGTCAGCGAGCTGCGCCGCAGCCAGCAGGCGGTACGCGAGACCCGTGACTCGCTGCACCGCGAGCGGCATATCGCGCAGACCGAGCACCGGCTTGCGGTCGAGCTGCAGGAAGCCGTGCTACCGCCGTGGCGCGGCTCCCTGCGGTTCCCGCAGGGCGGCCCGGTCGCCCTCGATCTCGCCGGGCGCTATCTGCCCTCCGGCACCAGCGCCCTGATCGGCGGCGACTGGTACGACGCGCTGCAACTCCCGGACGGCACCACGCTGTTGAGCGTCGGCGATCTCACCGGCCATGGCGTCACCGCCACTTCGGGCATGGCGATGGTGCTGGGCGCGCTGCGCGGTATGGCGGTCGCCGGACAGCGGCCCGGGCCGCTGATGGGCTTCTTGAACCAACTGCTGGACACCGCCTCCCAGCCGGCCCTCGGCAGCGCGGTGTGCGGCCGCTTCGACCCCGAGACGCGCACACTGGAGTGGGCTCAGGCGGGCCACCCCGCACCGCTGCTCTTCCGCGGCGGCACGGGGCGCGCGCTGGACCCACCGGAGGGCGTACTGCTCGGGGCGACATCGGGAGCGGCGTACACCCAGCACACCGAGCAACTGGAGCCCGGCGACCTGCTCGTGCTGCACACCGACGGGCTCGCCCCACGCCGTACGCATGGCGCGGAGGCCGCCCATGAGGGTGCCGAGCGGCTCCTTGCCCTGGCGCCGCGGTTCGCCGCGGCCCGTAGTGCGCAGGACAGCGTCCGCGTCGTCGTCGAGGAGTTCGGCAGCACCGAACGCGAGGACGACGCATGTGTGCTGGTCGCCAGGGTCGGCGGCTGACACACATCGCGGCAGCTGAGGGGCGGACCGGCGGAAGCAGAGCCGGCCGCCCTGAGGCGTTGGACGGGGGTTGGCCGGGTATCGGGTGAAGCGGCATGCCTGCCGGGTGTGACGCGTCGTCACGCGCGGGTGCGCGTGACGCTCCGCCACCTCTGCCGCTTCGGCCACCTCGCCGTACCACCAGGTCCGGCACCCGGCCAGTTCAGACCGAGAAGTTCTGTCCCAGCCCGACTCCGGAACCGATCCCCGGCCCCAGGCCCGACCCCTTGGCCTTGGCTTTGGGTTTCGCCTTGGGCAGGACCTGCTGGATCTCCTCGCGCAGATCCTGGATCTTGGCGTAGTTCGCATACTGCCCGGTCAGCCGGAACATTTCGCGAAGCCGGTCCCAGGTGCGGTGGGAGGAGTTCTCACCGATGGACACCAGCGCCAACCTGGCGTACCGGTCGGCCTGTTCGGGGTCGTCGCCGATGAAGCAGGCCGATGCCATCGAGATGTAGTCGAAGATCTGCGAGCGCTGTCGACCGCCCTCGCGCAGCTCCAGCGCCTGTTTGGCGTGATGCTGAGCGATCTTGGCGGCGGAGGGGTCGTGATCGGCGAGGGTGCGGAAGGCCAGCGCCTGCATGCCGTGCAGATCCGCCTCGTCGAACATCTGCATCCAGCACGGCGGGGGCACATCGCCCTTGTCCGAGATGAAGAGCTCCTCCGCCTCGCCCAGTGTGCGCCGCATCGCCTGGCCATGGCCCTTGGACGCCTGCGCCCATGCCTCGATGGTGTGCAGCATGGCGCGGGTGCGCGGCAGGGTCTCCTCGCCGGAGCCGGACTTGGCCAGCTTCATCAGATCCAGCGCGTCGTCGGGACGGCCCAGATGGACCATCTGGCGGGCGGCGCGGGAGAGCGCCTCCCCGGCGCGCGGGCGGTCGCCGCCCTCGCGTGCCGCATGGGCGGCGATGATGAAGTACTTCTGGGCGGTGGGCTCCAGGCCGACGTCATGGGACATCCAACCGGCCAGCACCGCCAGATTGGCGGCCACCCCCCACAGTCTGCGCTGTAGATGGTCGGGGTGGCGGTAGGCGAGCATGCCGCCCACCTCGTTGAGCTGGCCGACCACGGCCTTGCGCTGCAGCCCGCCGCCACGGGCCGCGTCCCAGGCGCGGAAGACTTCGACCGAGCGCTCCAGCGCGTCGATCTCCTGCGACCCCACGGGGGCCGCCTCATAGCGGTCGAGGCCGATCTGGTCGAGGTCGTCGAGGGAGTCGGAAGCGAACGGGTCGTCGTGGCGAAGGGCGCCGGCGGGGGCCGGATCGGTGTGCAGCCAGTCGTGCATGGCGCCGGTGAGTGCGGAGCCCGCGGCGAGCGCAGCGCCCGCCCCCACCAAGCCGCGTCGGTTGAGCATGAGGTCCATTCCCGTGAATTCCGTGAGGACCGCAGCGGTCCGTTCGGGAGCCCACGGCAGACCGTCCATGGCCTGCCGCTTCCCCGAGCGACCGGTTCTTGCGAACCCGAGGTCCTCGATGGTTACGACACGGCCGAGGCGCTCGGTGAACAGGGAAGCCAGGACCTTGGGCACCGGATCGCGCGGGGTCTCCCCCATGTCGATCCAGCGCCGAACCCGCGAGGTGTCCGTCGCCAGCTGCGGATGGCCCATGGCCGCCGCCTGCCGGTTGACTAGTCTCGCCAGCTCTCCCTTGGACCAGCCGGCCAGGCCGAAAAGGTCCGCGAGACGGGTGTTCGGCTGCCTGTCCACGTCAAGCCCCCAGGTTCCTCGACTGAGTTGACAGTAACGGCCGGTGACGTGCGCTGCGACCATTCGCCAGGGTTCGCCAGGGTGCGCCAGATGGTCTGCCACCCGCAGCCCCGTGTTCTGTAGGTGTGCCGCCCCCGGCCTGGTGGCGGGACCGCATTCCCCAGGGTGCGCGCCCTTCACAGGGACCCTGGATCGGCCTCCTGTACGGGGCCCGTTCACGGGTTCCCTCCACCGGGCCGGGGAGCGCACGCAACTCGTCGGCGCACGAAGGGATCTTCTTCACCCATGTATGCAGCATCGTCCGCCGTGACCGCCCCCGCCCGGCCGTACCGCCCGCACCCCGCGGGCAGCGGGCCGTATCTCGCCCCCTCCTCATCCGCGGGGGCGGTCCCCGGTCTCTCCGGTGGCCGGACCCGGCGGGCGCAGGGGACGGGCACCCAACCGCTCAGCGGGAGACTTGACTTGTCCGGGCCCCAGGGCGCCCAGCTGCGCGCCGCGGTCGCCTCCGTGCATCGCATCTGTCCGGAGTTCAACCCGGTCCAGGTGCTGCGCCGGAGCGGCAAATCCGTCCTCCTCGTCGGCACGACAGGCCGCATGACCGCGGTCGCGAAGTGTTTACTGGACCACTCCCCCGCATGGGCGGAAAGGTTCCGGCAGGAAATAAGCGCATACCGCGCATTCGTCCGGCATCGTCCGCCGGTACGGGTGCCGCGGCTGGTGGCGGCCGACCCCGACAACTGCACGCTGATCGTCGAGCGGATGCCCGGCCGGGTCGCCGCCATGACCCGGCACCCGTCCGAGGCGCCTCCCCGCGCGGATGTGCGGGCCGCGCTCGGCGCGATCTGCCGGATCAACCTCTGGCGTCCGCCGGCCGGGCTGTTCGACGCCCCGCTGGACTACGCGGGCCGCATCGGCCGCTATCACGACCTGGGGCTGCTCACCGACCGCGACCTGGGCGATCTGCAGAAGCTGATGCACGGCCTGTCGCACGTCCAGGGCCAGTTCTGCCACGGCGACGCGCTGCTGAACAACGTGCTGCTCTCCCCCACCGGCCCGGTGCTGCTGGACTGGGACAACGCGGGCTGGTACCTGCCGGGCTACGACCTGGCGACGCTGTGGTCGGTCCTCGGCGACGCCCCGGTGGCCCGCCGGCAGATCAGCCAGCTCGCCCAGAACGCGGGCCCGGCCTCGCGGGACGCCTTCCTGGTGAATCTGATGCTGATTCTCACCCGCGAGATCCGGCGCTATGAGACCGCGGTCCAGCGGACCATGCGCGAGCCCGCGCCGACGGGGGCACCGGGCCCGGGACAGCCCGGCGCGCCCGCGGCGGGCGAGGAGCAGCGGCTGCTGCTGCGCCGGCTGCACGACGACTGCCAGATGGCTCGCCGTGCGGTACGGGCGGCGGTCGGCACCCGCTGACCGCCGAAGGGACTGTGAGCGGCGCGCCCGGGTACGGGGCGCGCCGCTCACCCATGTGCCCGTTCATTGGTCCATTCCACTGACGCCTCGCAGGCCCGGCGCCGGTCCGGGAAGGCTCCTGGGGAGATGCCCTGACATGCGAAATCCCGATCCGGCGCGGTGATTGACGGTCCGTCGGCAGACGTATAGCTATAGGCCCGAAGGGGCATCTACCCTCGGGTCCACCCCGCACGGCCGTTTGCGCGCCAACCGTCACACCGTCCGCACACCGTCCGGCTCGGGCCGGCTCGAGGAGGTCGTTTTGCGAGGATCCGCCCCGGAAGACGCAAGGAGAATCCACCGCCCCGCCCTGCGCAGATCCACCGCCGTCGCGGCGGCGGTCCTGCTGCTGCCGCTCTCGGGAGCGCCGTCCGCGAGCGCCGGGCAGCCCCCGGCCGACCGGCTGCAGCGGGCCTTCACCGATGCCGCCGCCCGCTTCCACGTACCCCGCAGTGTGCTGCTCGGCGTCTCGTATCTGGAGTCCCGCTGGGACGGCCACCGCGGCGCGCCCAGCGTCTCCGGCGGCTACGGCCCGATGCATCTGACCGACGCCCGTACGGCCCTGTCCCGGCTGCCGGAGTTCAGCGAGGGCGAGGAGGACGCACGCGGTGACGGCTCGCGCGCCCGTAAGCGGGTGCCGAAGAGCACGGCGCAACGGGCCCTGCTGCCCGCGAAACTCCCCGCCCGGTTGCGGACGTTGGCGACCGCGGCGAAGCTGACCGGTCTGTCCCCCGAGAAGCTGCGTACGGACCCCGCGGCGAACGTGCTGGGCGGTGCGGCGCTGCTCGCCGCCGAGCAGCGCCGGCTGGGGCTGCCCGCGGGCGGTGCTCCGGCCCGGTGGTACGCGGCGGTGGCCGGCTACGGCGGCCAGGACAACGCGCGCGGCGGCAGGGCCTTCGCGGACGAGGTGTATCAGGTCATGCGCCGGGGCCAGGCGCGGACGAACGACGCGGGGCAGCGGGTCACCCTGGCCGCCGCTCCGGGGCTGGTCCCCGACGCCGCCCAGCAGAAACGTCTCGGCAGGCCGGCCGTCAAAGCCTCCGCTGCGGGCGGCGACGGCGGGCTGGAGTGCCCGTGGAGCGTGGCCTGCATGTCGGTCCCGGCGCCGTACGAGGAGTTCGGCGACAAGGACTACGGCAACCACGACCTGGCGAACCGCCCCAAGGACCAGAAGGTCAACGCCATCGTCATCCACGACACCGAGGGGTCGTGGGATGTCACCCTGAAGCTGATCAAGGACCCGAAGTATGTGTCCTGGCACTACACGATCCGCTCCTCGGACGGTCTGATCGCCCAGCACGTACCGACCAAGGACGTCGCCTGGCACGCGGGCAACTGGTACCTCAACTCGCACTCCATCGGTGTCGAGCACGAGGGCTTCCTCGCCGCGCCGGACGCCTGGTACACGGAGGCGATGTACCGCGCCTCGGCCCACCTGGTGAAGTACCTGAGCCGCAAGTACGACGTACCGCTCGACCGGCAGCACATCCTGGGCCACGACAACGTGCCCGGCACGACCACGTCCACGATCCCCGGTATGCACACCGACCCCGGACCGTACTGGGACTGGGCGCACTACTTCACCCTGCTGGGCAGGCCCTTCCACTCCAACGCGGGCCCGAACGGCGGGCTGGTCACCCTCCGCCCCGACTACGCCGGGAACACCCCGCGCTACACCGGCTGCGCCAAGCCCGGTGACCTCTGCGCCCCGCACGGCTCCACCGCGGTCCGGCTGCACATCGCGCCCGACGAGAACGCCCCGCTGGTCAAGGACGTCGGACTGCACCCGGACGGCAGCGACTCCACGGACGGCGTCAACGACACCGGTGCCCGCGCCACGACGGGCCAGCGGTTCGCGGTGGCGAGCCGGGCCGGCGACTGGACGGCGGTCTGGTACCTCGGACAGCTCGCGTGGTTCCGCAATCCGCCGGGCGCGCCGACGGCGGTCAACACCCAGGGCCTGATCGCCACGCCGAAGGCCGGCCGACCGGAGATCCCGGTCTACGGCCGCGCGTACCCGGAGAAGGCGGCGTACCCGGCCGGCGTGCCGTACCAGGCCGTCTCCCCGTTGCCGTACAAGATCACCGCGGGTCAGAAGTACGCGGTCGGCGACCGGATGGCGGGCGACTACTTCTACGCCCCGACCTTCGACACCACCAAGCACCGCATCGTGCGCGGCAAGGACGTCTACTACGAGATCCAGCTCGGCCACCGGGTCGGCTATGTGCGTGCGGCCGACGTCGACGTACAGCGCTCGGGCTCCTAGGGACGGGCGCCGCTTGAGCGCCTCGCGCCCGGTGGACGGCACAGGTCGGGCCGTCCACCGGGCGCGAGGCGTGTCCGCTCCCGTGTGCGCTGCGGGTCAGCCCTGCTGGAACAGCTCCGCCGGCAGCGGCTTGAGCAGCGCGTAGAGGTCGTCGGTGATCGGGCGGTCCCAGCTGGCGATGGTGACCAGCACACCGTCGCTGCGGTCGAACTGGGCACACGAGATCCGGCTCTCGGAGCACTTGATGCGCTTGACGATCAGCAGGTTGTCGTCGTGCATCACCGGGGTGTCCTCGCTCTCGACGACCGTCACCGGCTCGTCGTTGCCGAGCGCCGCGAGGAGCTGCGCCACCTCGAAGGGCACCTCGTCGCCCTCCAGCTCGCGGGCCGGGGAGCCCTCCGGCAGATTGCCGATGATCATCGCGGGGCCGCGGCCACCGAACAGGTCGTAGCGCAGAAAGACGCCCTGGCAGCTCCCGTCGGGCGCGGGCAGCAGCCCGGCCCCGAGATTGCCCGGCCAGTCCCCGGGGTCCATGGCGAGTACGTCGAAGTCTGGACCGGCGGGCGAGGCGCTACGGCGGCGGAGGAAGGACATGCCGCCATCGTACGTGGCCCGACGCGACACGCCGCGCTGACGTCGAGCTGAGCGCGCGGGCGCCGCGGCGGCCCGCCGCACCGCCGGTCAGGCCCCCGCGGACAGCTCGCCGAGGAGGCGCAGCGCCTCGGGGGCCGCGTCGTGGGGCACGAAGAGGTGATCGTGGTGGAAGCCGGCGACGACATTGCAGCTGAGCCCGGCCCGGGCGAGCGCGGTGGCGACGGCGGCGGTCAGTCCGACGGCGTCCAGCGCGGAGTGCACCCGCAGGGTGATCCAGCCGGCGACATAGTCGTACGGCAGGCCGGCGCGATCGGCCTCCTCCTGGCGCAGTACGAGGGTGAGCCCTTCGGGTTCGGCGACGGTGACCTGGGGCGTCACCCCCTCGGGGACCAGGCCGGGCACGCTGGTGAAGACATAGCGGCCCTCGTTCAGCTGGGGACGCATCCCGCTCAGCAGCAGTCCAAGATCACGCTCACCCGTCATACCGTCCATCCTACGAGTGGCCCGGCAGGCACCGTCCGTACCGGCGAACTGCCGTTGAATCAGGGCCATTTGGGCACCCGACCTAGGTGAGATCGAACTCGCCCTCGCGGGCGTCCAGGACGAAGGCGCGCCATTCGGCCGGGGAGAAGATCACCGCCGGGATCTCCGGGCTGCGGCGGTTGCGCATCGCGACATAGCCCTCCACGAAGGCGACCTGGACGTCGCCCACGCCCTGGGTGCTGGACTGCCACTCGGCCTGCGACAGGTCGAGTGCGGGCCGGGGGCCGCCCGCGAGCCGCTGCTCGGTGGTGCTGTTGGCCACGTGTGTCCTCGCTTCCTCGCGATACGTCGTCCGTGGGCAGCCTAACCACTGCGCCCGGGGACGGACAGGGGACGTGCCCCGGCGCCGGGGCGCGGCGCGGGGAGGCGGCCCCGGTCCCTCAGGCGGCCGGGGAGTCGGCGCCGACCAGCCACATCGAGAAGAACTGGGCCCCGCCGCCGTAGGCGTGTCCCAACGCCCGTCGGGCGCCGTCGACTTGGTGGGCGCCGGCCCGGCCGCGCACTTGCAGGGCGGCCTCGGCGAAGCGGATCATGCCGGAGGCGCCGATGGGGTTGGTGGAGAGCACTCCGCCGGAGGGGTTGACCGGGAGGTCGCCGTCGAGTTCGGTGACGCCGGACTCGGTGAGCTTCCAGCCCTCGCCCTCCTCGGCGAAGCCGAGGTTCTCCAGCCACATCGGTTCGTACCAGGAGAACGGGACGTACATCTCGACGGCGTCGATCTCGCGCCGGGGGTCGGCGATCCCGGCCTGCCGGTAGACGTCCGCGGCGCAGTCCTTGCCGGCCTGCGGCGAGACGAAGTCCTTGCCGGCGAAGAGGGTGGGTTCGCTGCGCATCGCCCCGCCGTGCACCCAGGCGGGCGGGTGCGGCGAGCGCGCGGCGCCGGCGCGGTCGGTGAGGATCATCGCGCAGGCCCCGTCGGAGGACGGGCAGGTCTCCGAGTAGCGGATCGGGTCCCAGAGCATCGGTGCGGCCTGGACCTTCTCCAGGGTGATGTCGTGCTCGTGGAGGTGCGCGTAGGGGTTCTTCAGGGCGTTGCGGCGGTCCTTGTAGGCGACGAGGGACCCGACGGTGTCGGGGGCGCCGGTGCGGCGCATATACGCGCGGACGTGCGGGGCGAAGAAGCCGCCGGCGCCGGCCAGCAGGGGCTGCTGGAAGGGGATCGGCAGGGACAGGCCCCACATGGCGTTGGATTCGGACTGCTTCTCGAAGGCGAGGGTGAGGACGGTGCGGTGGACCCGGGCGGCGACCAGGTTGGCGGCGACCAGGGCGGTGGAACCGCCGACCGAGCCCGCGGTGTGCACCCGCAGCATCGGTTTGCCGACGGCGCCCAGCGCGTCGGCGAGGTACAGCTCGGGCATCATGACGCCCTCGAAGAAGTCGGGGGCCTTGCCGATCACCACGGCGTCGACGTCCGGCCAGCCCAACCCGGCGTCCTCCAGGGCCCGGTGGGCGGCCTCGCGGACGAGTCCGGCGAGGGAGACGTCCCGGCGGGCGGCGACGTGTTTGGTCTGGCCGATGCCGACGACGGCCACCGGCTCCTTGGACGTGGCGGCTTTGCTCATCGTTCCCCCTCCAGGACGGCGACCAGGTTCTGCTGCAGGCACGGTCCCGACGTGGCGTGGGCGAGGGCGCGGTCGGACTCGCCGCGCTGGATGCGGGCGGCGGCCTCGCCGAGCCGGATCAGGCCGGTGGCCATGACGGGGTTGGCGGCGAGCGCGCCGCCGGACGGGTTGATGTGCACCGTGCTGCCGGGCGCGTCGAGTTTCAGGGCGCGGCGCAGCACGACCTCCTGGGAGGTGAAGGGCGCGTGCAGCTCCGCGGCGTCGAAGGGCCGTTCGAAGGCTCCGGCGTGTTCGGCGGCGAGCCGGGTGGAGGGCGAGTCGGTGAGGTCGCGGACGCCCAGGCTGTGCGCCTCGATGCGGTGGTCGATCCCGCGGATCCAGGCGGGGCGGCCGGTCAGCCGGCGGGCGGTGTCGCCGGCGGCGAGGACGACCGCGGCCGCGCCGTCACCGATGGGCGGGCAGTCGCCGGTGCGCAGCGGGCCGACGAGCGGCTCGCCGACGGGCACGGCGCCGCGCAGCTGGGCGGCCGGGTGGGCGGCCGCGGCGGCGCGGCTGCGGGCCGCGATCGAGGCCAGCTCCCGCTCGTCGGTCAGCTCCGCGTCGATCAGCGCCTGGGCCTGGAGGGCGGCGAGCGCGACGGAGTCGGGCCACAGCGGGGCGACGTAGTACGGGTCGAGCTGGCGGGTGAGGACCTCGCGGACGTCGCCGGGCGAGGACTTGCCGTAGGCGTAGACCAGCGCGGTCTCCGCCTCACCGGTGAGGATCTTCACCCATGCCTCGTACAGCGCCCAGGCGCCGTCCATCTCCACATGGGATTCGGCGATCGGCGGCCAGGCCCCGACGCCGTCCAGGGCCATCGTGAAGGAGAAGGCCCGGCCGGCGAGGTAGTCGGAGGAGCCGGAGCAGGTGAAGTCGATGTCGCCGGCTTTCAGGCCGGTCCGCGCCAGTACGTCGTGCAGCACCGGCATCAGCATCTCGACCTCGGAGGTCTCGGCGCTGTCACGGACGTGGCGGCTCTGGCCGAAGGCGACGATGGCGACCTCGCGGATCGGATCGCGCATCAGATCAGCTCCTTGTAGCTGTCGTAGTCGGCGTCGGGTTCGCCGGTGGGGCGGTAGTGGTCGGGGAAGCGCCCGTCCTCGGTCCATACGGGTTCCACCCGCAGCCCCATGCGGACCTGGTCGTAGGGGATGCCCCCGATGCGGGCGTGCAGGGCCAGGTCGGCGCCGTCCAGTGCGATGTGCGCGTAGACGTAGGGCACTTCGATGTCGAGGTTCTTGGCCTTGATGTTGACGATGCAGAAGGTGGTGACGGTGCCTTTGGGGCCGACCTCGATCTGGGTGTCGGTGGCGACGCCGCAGGTGGGGCAGGCGCCGCGGGGCGGGACATAGACCTTGCGGCAGGACGGGCAGCGCTCGCCGATGGTGCGGTGGCCGGCGAGCGCCTGGAGGTAGCGGGACTGGGCGCGGCCGGGCGAGTAGGTGTAGTCGAGCCGGGCGGGGGCGGTGATCCCGGTGACCGGGTCGGCGAACTCCCCGCTGTGCGCGGCCGGCCGCGTACCGTCCTCCGGGTCGTCGGACGGCTCGAAGCAGGCGATGTCGGTGATGGCGCCGGTGCGCTCGGCGGCCCAGCGGATCCGCACCCGCATGCCGGTGCGTACGGCGTCGGGTCCGGGGGCGTCCAGGGCGTGCAGCAGCGCGGTGTCGGCGCCGTCGAGCCGGACCAGGATCCAGGCGAAGGGGGTGGGGAGGGGCTGGCCGCGGCGCGGGGCCGGGTTCCAGGCCCAGGTGGTGACGGTGCCCCTCGCGCCGACCTCGACCAGCTGGTGGATCTCCTCGGCGGTGACCGGGTCGTACTCGGTGGGCGGTACGACGACCCGGCCGTCGCCGGCCCGGACGCCGAGGACGGTGCGTTCGCGCAGCCCGGTGAGGAAGGCGCTTTGGACCGGGCCGAGCGAGCGGGTGAAGGGGAATTCCACGACGAGGGGCGCGGTGAGGACCTCTGACATGCGGGCTCCTTGGGCTGCTCGGGCTCGTTGGCTCAGGCGCGCCGGTAGACGGGGGGACGCTTCTCCGCGAAGGCGCGGGAGCCCTCCTTGGCATCGGCGGTGTCGAAGACGGGCCAGCCCCGGGCGAGTTCGGCCCGGAGCCCCTCGGCCTCGGTCAGCTCGGCGGTCTCGTAGACGGACGCCTTGACGGCCTCGACGGCGAGGGGGCCGCAGGCGTTGATCCGCTCGGCGATCTCCAGGGCCGCCTCCCGTGCCCCGCCGTCGGGGACGACATGGCCGATCAGGCCGATGCGGGCCGCCTCGGGCGCCGGATAGGGCCGGCCGGTGAGCAGCATCTCCAGGGCGTGGGTGCGGGGGATCTGGCGGGGGAGGCGGACGGTGGAGCCGCCGATGGGGAACAGTCCGCGGGCGACCTCGAAGAGGCCGAAGGTGGCGCTCTCGCCGGCGACGCGGATGTCGGTGCCATGGAGGATCTCCGTACCGCCGGCGACGCAGTACCCCTCGACGGCGGCGATCACCGGCTTGCGGGGGCGGTGGTGGCGCAGCATCGCCTTCCAGTGCAGGTCGGGGTCGGCGCGCAGCCGGTCGCGGTACTGCTCGCCGGCCATCCCGCCGCCGGCCAGCGCCTTGAGGTCCATTCCGGCGCAGAAGGTGCCGCCGGCGCCGGTGAGGACGATGGAGCGGATCTCGTCGTCCTCGTCGGCGGCGAGCCAGCCGTCGTACAGGCCCACCAGCATCGGCAGTGAGAGCGCGTTCTTCGCCTCCGGCCGGTTGAGGGTGAGCACCAGTGTCGCGCCGACGCGCTCCACGGTCAGATGTTCCGTACCACCCATGCCGTCCTCCCGTCTCAAGACGTAGAACAGGTTGCAGTAGCCGCACGGCGAGTTCAAGAGTTTTCTGACAGGTAGTCAGATTTGTTGGCCGCGGCCCTTCCCAGCTCCCCCCGGCGGCGCTCTAATGACCGACTGGGTCCGGTCGGCAGACCGGGCCGGCCGACGCCCGCCCGGTCTGGAGGAGACATGGAGTACAACCTTGCCGACCTCTTCGAATCGATCGTCGACACGGTCCCCGACCGCGAGGCGCTGGTGTACGTCGACCACCCGGGGACCGGCGCCGAACGGCGGCTGACGTACGCGGAGCTGGACCGCGCCGCCAACCGGCTGGCCCACCACCTCGCCGACCACGGCATCGGCCCCGGCCACCACGTGGGGCTCCACCTCTACAACGGCATCGAGTACCTCCAGGCCGCCTACGCCTGCCTGAAGATCCGCGCCGTCCCGGTGAACGTCAACTACCGCTACGTGGAAGATGAGTTGGCCTACCTCTACCGGGACGCGGACCTGGTGGCGCTGGTCTTCGAAGCGGAGTTCACCGGCCGGGTCGCCGCCGCCCTCCCGCACGCCCCGGCGCTGCGGCACCTCGTACGGGTCGGCAGCCCGCCGCCCGGCGCGCCCGAGCCCCGGATCGCGCCGGTCGCGCTGGCGGACGCCGAGGCCGCCGGCTCACCCGCCCGCGGCTTCCCACCGCGCTCCGCCGACGACCAGATCGTCATCTACACCGGCGGCACCACCGGCCTGCCCAAGGGCGTGATGTGGCGCCACGAGGACATCTTCTTCTCCGGGATGGGCGGCGGGGCGCCGACCGGCAAGCCGGTGAAGCGGCCCCAGGAGCTGGCCGAGCGGGTCGCGGCCGGCGGCGCCGGTCTCGTGTTCTTCCCCACACCGCCGCTGATGCACGGCACCTCCACCCTCACCGCGTTCATCGCCTTCCACTTCGGCCAGAAGGTCGTCATCCACCGCAAGTACGTGCCCGAAGAGGTGCTGCGGACCATCGAGCGGGAGCGGGTCACCAGTATCTCGCTGGTCGGCGATGCGATGCTGCGCCCGCTCGTGGACGCGCTCGGCGGGCCGCTGAAGGGCGTGGACTGCTCCTCGCTCCTCAGCGTCAGCAGCTCCGGCGCGATCCTCTCCGAGACGGTGCGCGCCCAGTTCGGCGCGCTGGTGCCCCACGCCCTGCTGCTGAACAACTTCGGCTCCTCGGAATCCGGGTTCAACGGGACGGCCACCGACGACGCGGGTGCCGAGCGGGGCTTCCGGCTGCACGTCAACTCCCGTACGGCGGTGGTGGATCCGGCGAGCCGCGCGCCGGTGCCGGCGGGCGGGACGGGCCGGCTCGCGCTGCGCGGACACGTACCGCTGGGGTACTACAACGACCCGGCGAAGACCGCCGAGACCTTCTTCGAGGCGCACGGCGACCGGTGGGTGCTGCTGGGCGACATGGCCACCGTGGACGAACAGGGCATCGTCACCGTCCTCGGGCGGGGCTCGCAGTGCATCAACTCCGGTGGCGAGAAGATCTATCCGGAGGAGGTCGAACAGGCGCTCAAGGCGCATCCTCAGGTGTACGACGCGCTGGTGGCGGGCGTACCGGACGAGCGGTGGGGCAACCGCGTGGCGGCCGTGGTCCAACTGTGCGAGGGAGCCGGCCCGCTGGACCTGGAGGGCATCCAGGCGCACTGCCGGAGCCGGCTGGCCGGCTACAAGATTCCGCGCGCCGTGGTCTTCACCGACCGGATCCAGCGGTCGCCCAGCGGCAAGGCGGACTACCGCTGGGCGAAGGCGGTGGCGGCGGGCGAACGGGAGGCGTGAGGCGGGGCGCCCTCGACGCCCGGGACGCCGCGGGTCCGTGCGCGGCGCTCAGCCGCCGGGCGCCGCGGACGGGGCGCAGACCGACCGGAGGGCGCGGCCCAGCGCCAGCGTGTGCAGCGCGTCCAGCCGCCGCTCATGGCGTACCTGCGCGGCGTTCACGGTCAGCAGCGGGCGGCAGTACGGCGCGGAGCGGGCGTCCGGGGAGGCGGCGATGGCCCGCACCAGCTCGCCGTTGACGCGGTTGATCTCCTTGCGGACCTCGTCCAGGTCGGGGCGCTCGTCCGGTGCTCGGGACGGGTCGGCGTCCCACAGCCGGTGCAGTCCGCGCTGCAGGACCTTGCTGGCCTCGATCTGGTCGCGGAAGATCCGCACCGTCGCCGCCGGGTCGGCGCCCAGCTGCCGGGCCTGCGCCGCGACCGCGTCGAGCACCTGCCGCTCGCGGACCGGGTCGTCGATCGGCGCGCCGGTGCCCCACTTCGCCGCGGCCACCAGGTCGCCGGCGGCCAGCCGCTCCGCGGACAGCGCGGCGAGCGGCCGGAGCTGCCCGTACGGGGAGTGCGCGGCGGCCGGCGGGGCGGCCTGAGCGGTGACCGGGGCGGAAGGAGCGGCGGCGGACGGGGCGGCGACGGCCCCGCCGGTTCCGGTGAGCAGGGCGGTCGCGGCGGCGCCGGCGACCAGCGCACGGCGCATCGAGGTGGTCAGCTGCACGGTCGGCCTCTCTCGAACTCCGGGCCTCCCAAGGGTCGTTCGTGGGAGGTCGTACGGAGCGAGCCTACGGCCTGCCGGCACCCTCCCGCCGCTCCCCCGCATCCCGCTCGTCCCGGTCCCTGGGCACACCGGCCGGACCTCGCCCACCTGCGCACCCGGCGGACGCCGCTCCCCCGCAGGACCATCCGTGAACCGCCTGCGCCGGGACCCTTGACGTGCTCGCCGCACGCTGATTACTTGGACCGCATTCAGCTACCGAATGATCGGTAGGGAGACGAGGCGGTGACACTCCATGCCGGACATGCCGGAAGCAGCCACGGGCGGCGGGGCGACGGGCGGTGAGACGTTCGACGATGCCGAGCGGCTCTCCCCGGAGGCCCTGCGGGAACTCCAGCTGACCCGGCTGCGCGCCTCGTTGCAGCACGCCTACGACCATGTCCCCTTCTACCGCGAGTCCTTCGACCGGGTCGGGGTGCATCCCAAGGACTGCCGCTCGCTCGGCGATCTCGTCCGCTTCCCCTTCACCGTCAAGGACGATCTGCGCGCCCAGTACCCCTTCGGCATGTTCGCCGTCCCCAAGGAGCGGGTGCGCCGCATCCACGCCTCCAGCGGCACCACCGGCCGTCCGACGGTCGTCGGCTACACCGAGCGCGATCTGTCGCACTGGGCGGACGTCGTCGCCCGTTCGCTGTACGCGGCCGGCGGCCGACCGGGGCACACCGTCCATATCGCCTACGGATACGGCCTGTTCACCGGCGGTCTGGGCGCCCACTACGGCGCGGAACGGCTCGGCTGCACGGTCGTCCCGGCGTCCGGCGGGATGACCAGCCGGCAGGTGCAGATCATCCAGGACTTCCGCCCCGAGATCATCATGGTGACGCCGTCCTACATGCTCACCCTCCTCGACGAGTTCGAGCGGCAGGGCGTCGACCCCCGGACGACCTCCCTCAAGGTGGGCGTCTTCGGTGCCGAGCCCTGGACGCAGGAGATGCGGCGCGAGATCGAGGAGCGGTTCGCGATCGACGCCGTGGACATCTACGGCCTGTCGGAGGTCATGGGCCCCGGCGTCGCCCAGGAGTGCGTGGAGACCAAGGACGGGCTGCACATCTGGGAGGACCACTTCTACCCGGAGGTGGTGGACCCGATCACCGGCGAGGTGCTGCCGGACGGTGAGCACGGGGAGCTGGTCTTCACCTCCCTCACCAAGGAGGCGATGCCGGTCGTCCGCTATCGCACCCGTGATCTGACGCGCCTGCTGCCGGGCACCGCGCGGGCCGCCTTCCGCCGGATGGAGAAGGTCACCGGACGCAGCGACGACATGATCATTCTGCGGGGGGTCAACCTCTTCCCCGCGCAGGTCGAGGAGATCGTGCTGCGCACGCCCGGCGTCGCCCCGCACTTCCAGCTGAAGCTGACGCGGGAGGGCCGGCTGGACCGGCTGACCGTACGCGCCGAGGCCCGCCCCGATGCCACCTCCGAGGAGCGCACGGCGGCCGTCGGGACGATCGCGCGCGGCGTCAAGGACGGCATCGGGGTCTCGGTAGCCGTCGAGATCGTCGATCCGGAGACGCTGGAGCGCTCGGTGGGCAAGATCAAGCGCATCGTGGACGCCCGCCCGCGGGACACGCACTGAGCGGCGCCGGCCGCACGCCGCCGACTCCCGGCGCGGCTCAGGTCATGTTCGGATCCCCCTTGATCAGGGCGAACGGGGCCCCGGCCGGGTCCTTCACCATGGCCAGCCGGCCGACACCCGGGGCGTCGGCGGGCGGGATCAGGACCGTGGCGCCCTGGCCGACGGCGGCGGCGTAGGTCGCGTCGCAG
This sequence comes from Streptomyces sp. NPDC026575, assembly GCF_055567415.1. NCBI lineage: Bacteria > Bacillati > Actinomycetota > Actinomycetes > Kitasatosporales > Streptomycetaceae > Streptomyces > Streptomyces sp. NPDC026575. The sequence continues at coordinate 80,732 of NZ_JBVHQM010000023.1, read as the reverse complement.
TCGGTCACGCCGAAGTACGGGTGCCACTCCGATGTCGAACCGGCCGCCGGATTCTCCTGGGGCAGCTGCATGAGGCCGCCCTGGCCCGGGTCGTCGGCCTTGCCGCCGCCCGGCGAGGAGATGACCGAGTAGACCATGTCGCCGCCCATCGGCATGTCCTGATAGCTCCAGGAGAAGACCGCGCGGTAGAAGTCCTTCGCCGCGGCCGCGTCGGTGGTGTACAGCTCGGTCCAGCAGAGCGTGTTGGGCTCCATGACCCTCTCCAGGCCCCCGGTCTCGCGCGGCTGCCACACGGCGAAGTCGGCGCCCGTCGGGTCGGTGAAGGCCGCGAGCCGGCCCGCCGTGAAGACGTCCCCCGGCTCGACCCGCACCGAGCCGCCGGCCTGCTCCACGGCCTTGGCCGTGGCGTCCGCGTCGCGGGTGTGGAAGTAGGCCGTCCAGGCGGATCCGGCGCCCTCCTCCGTCAGCGGGCCGACGGCCGCGACCGTCTTGCCGTCGATCTGGAAGAAGCCGTACCCGCCGGCCTCCGGCCCGGCCGATGCGAAGCTCCAGCCGAAGACGGCGGAGTAGAAGGCGACGGCGGCATCGACGTCGGGGGCCCCGAGGTCGAGCCAGTTCGGTGTGCCCGGGACGTAGTTGGTGGTCAGCATGGGTGCTCCTCCGTCATACGGATCGAGGCCGGCGGGGCCGTTCTCCCGCCGCTTCTCAGCATGGCAGGGGCCACTGACAGTCGCCCTTCGCCCGCGGATCAGGGCGTGCCGAACCGCTCGCGCAGCTCACGCTTGAGGACCTTCCCGCTGGCGTTGCGCGGCAGCGCGTCCACGAACACCACCCGTTTGGGCGCCTTGAACGGCGCGAGGCGGGCCCGCGCGGCCTCGATCAGCTCCCCCTCCCCCACCGGGGCCCCGCCGCCCGCGGCGTCCGAACCGTCCGTTCGCCGTACCACCACCGCCGTCACCGCCTCGATCCAGCGCGCGTCCGGCAGTCCGATGACCGCGACCTCCGCCACCTGCGGATGCTCGTAGAGCACGTCCTCCACCTGGCGCGAGGCGACCAGGACTCCGCCGGAGTTGATGACGTCCTTGACCCGGTCGACGACCGTGAAGTAGCCCTCGGCGTCCCGGACGGCGAGGTCCCCGGAGTGGAACCAGCCCTCCCGGAATGCCTCGGCGGTCTCCTCGGGCTTGCCCCAGTAGCCGGTGCACAGCTGCGGGGACCGGTAGACGACCTCGCCCCGGGTGCCGTCCGGCACCTCCCGGCCCGCCTCGTCCACCACCCGTGCCTCGACGAACAGCACCGGGCGCCCGCAGGAGTCCATCCGGCCCTGGTGTTCGTCCGGGCCGAGCACGGTCGCCAGCGGCCCGATCTCGCTCTGCCCGAAGCAGTTGTAGAAGGCCAGCCGGGGCAGGCGGGCACGCAGCCGCTCCAGGACCGGCACCGGCATGATCGAGGCGCCGTAGTAGACCTTGCGCAGCCCGTCCAGCTCCCGGGTGGTGAAGCCGGGGTGCTGCGACAGCGCGATCCACACCGTCGGCGGCGCGAAGAGGCTGTCCGCCCGGCCCGCCTCCACCAGGTCGAAGATCCGGTCCGGGTCGGGGCCGTCCAGGATGGTGTTCTCGGCGCCCACCGCCAGATAGGGCAGCAGGAACACATGCATCTGCGCGGAGTGGTAGAGCGGCAGCGAGTGCAGCGGCCGGTCGGTCTCCTTGAGGTCGAGGGCGACGACGGCGCTGGTGTACTCGTGCACCAGCGCGCGGTGCGTCATCATCGCCCCCTTGGGCAGGGCGGTCGTCCCCGAGGTGTAGAGCAGCTGCACCAGTGCGTCGTCGGCGACCTCCGGCAGCTCTCCGGAAGCGCCGGGCCCCGCGTCGGCCGCGAGGCGCTCCAGCAGCCCGCCGGGCGTGCCGTACAGCGGCAGGGTGCGGACGGAGTCCGGCAGCCGGTGCGCGAGGGCGGCGTCCGTGAGCACCAGCGCACTGCCCGACTGCTCCAGGATGTAGCGCAGATCCTCGCCGGTGAGGCCGTGGTTGACCGGTACGTGCACCAGTCCGGCGCGGGCGCAGGCCAGGAAGCCGATCAGATACGCGTCGGAGTTGTGCCCGTAGGACGCGACCCGGTCGCCGGGCGCAAGGCCGTGCGCCAGCAGCAACCGGGCCGCGGCACTCACCGCCGCGTCCAGCTCGCGATAGGTCCAGGCCCGCTCCCCGTAACGCACCGCGGTCCGCTCGGGCACGCGGCCGGCGCTGCGCCGCAGGACCCCGTCGACGGTGTTGCTCCGTGCTCGCATCATGGCGCGATCCTCGGCCGCGCCCCACCCCCGGTCAAGGCGCCCGACCGCGCGTCAGCACTACACGGCGCGTTCGCGTCCCTCCCAGTACGGTTCGCGCAGCCGGCGCTTGTAGAGCTTGCCGTTGGGGTCGCGGGGCATGGCGGTGATGAAGTCGACGGACTTGGGGCGCTTGTAGCCGGCGAGCCGCCGTTCGCAGTGCGCCAGGATGTCGGCGGCCAGCTCGGGGCCCGCCCGGTGGCCCTCGGCGGGTTCCACGACGGCCTTGACCTCCTCGCCCCAGTCGTCGTGCGGAATGCCGAAGGCGGCCGCGTCGGCGACCGCGGGGTGGCCGAGCAGGGCGGATTCGATCTCGGCGGGGTAGATGTTCACCCCGCCCGAGATGATCATGTCGATCTTGCGGTCGCGCAGGAAGAGATAGCCGTCCTCGTCGAGAAAGCCGAGGTCGCCGACGGTGAAGAAGTCCCCGATCCGGTTCTTCCGCGTCTTGCCCTCGTCCTTGTGGTAGCTGAAGCCACCGGTGGTCATCTTCATGTAGACGGTGCCGAGTTCACCGGCCGGCAGCCGGTTGCCGTCGTCGTCGAAGACGGCCAGCTCGCTGATCGGCCAGGCCCTGCCGACCGTCCCCGGCTTCTTGAGCCAGTCCTCGGCGGTCGCGAACGCGCCGCCGCCCTCGCTCGCCGCGTAGTACTCCTCCACACAGCCGCCCCACCAGTCGATCATCGCGCGCTTGACGTGGTCGGGGCAGGGCGCGGCGCCGTGGATGGCGTGCCGCATCGCGCTCACGTCGTAGGCCGCCCGGGTCTCCTGCGGCAGTGCGAGCAGCCGGTGGAATTGGGTCGGCACCATATGGGTGTGGGTGCAGCGGTGCTCGTCCATCAGGGCCAGCATGCCCTGCGGCGTCCACTTGTCCATGAGGACGATGCGGTGGCCTATGTGCAGTGAGGCGCCGGCGAATTGCAGTACGGCGGTGTGGTAGAGCGGCGAGCAGACCAGGTGGACGTTGCCGTCGAACGGTTTGATGCCGAAGATGCCGAGGAAGCCGCCCAGATAGGCGTCCTCGGGCGGGGTGCCGGGCAGCGGGCGGCGGATGCCGCGGGGGCGTCCGGTGGTGCCCGAGGTGTAGTTCATCACCCAGCCCAGGGTGCGGTCGTCGGGCGCGGAGTCCGGTTGTCCGTCGAGGAGCCGGTCGTACGGCTGGAATCCGTCGACCGGCCCGACGGCGTAGCGCTGTGCCGCCGGCAGTCCCGCCTCGTCGGCGGCCTGCCGCGCCGCCGCCGCGAACCGCTCGTGGGCGATGAGCACCTTGGCGCCGGAGTCCGCGACGATCCAGGCGATCTCCGGGCCGACCAGATGGTGGTTGACGGGGACGAGGTAGAAGCCGGCCTGGGTGGCGGCGAGGTAGGCGGTGAGGAACTCGACGCCGTTGGGGAGCACGACGGCGAAGGCGTCGCCGCGCCGCAGGCCCGCGGCGCGCAGTCCGTGGACGAGTCGGTTGCCGGCGGCGTGCAGCCGGGCCGCGGTCCACTCCTCGCCGTCCGGGGCGATCAGGACCGTACGGTCCGGGTCGGCGGCGGCCTGCGCCCAGAAGCCGTTGGCCGGCGGGGCGTCCTTGGTCATGGGGCTGTCCTCCTCGGGGTCACGCGCGTCCGGCGATGCGGTTGATGCGGTCGACGGCCCGCTCGAAGCCGCGGGTGAGGTCGTCGAAGACGGCCTGCACGCTGCGTTCGCTGTTCATCCGGCCGACGATCTGGCCGACCGGGGTGCCCAGCAGCGGCTCGACCTCGTGCCGCTGGATACGGGAGTTGGCCTCGGCGACCAGCAGGCCCTGCAGCGGCATCGGAAGGGCGCCGGGGCCGTCGGGGTCGTCCCAGGCGTCGGTCCACTCCGTACGCAGCTGACGGGCGGGTTTGCCGGTCAGGGCGCGGGAGCGGACGGTGTCGCCGGGCCCGGCGGCGAGCAGTTTCGCGGTCAGCCTCCGGGAGTGCAGCTCGGCCTCCTCGGTGGTCAGCCAGATCGAGCCGAGCCAGACGCCCTGCGCCCCGAGGGCCAGCCCCGCGGCGATCTGCTCACCGGTGCCGATGCCGCCCGCGGCGAGCACCGGGAGCGGGTCGACGGCGGCCACGATCTCCGGGGTGAGCACCATGGTGGCGATCTCGCCGGTGTGCCCGCCCGCCTCGTAGCCCTGGGCGACGACGATGTCGATACCGGCGGCCTTGTGGTGCCGGGCGTGCCGGGGGCTGCCGGCCAGCGCGGCGACGAGGACGCCGTGGTCGTGGGCGCGCCGGACGACGTCGGGCGGCGGCGAGCCGAGGGCGTTGGCGAGCAGCTTGATCGGGTAGTCGAAGGCCACGTCGAGCTGGGTGCGGGCGACCTGCTCCATCCATCCGGTGATCCGCCAGCCGGGCGCCTCCCCCTGGGCGAGCCGCGGCACCTGATGCTTCTCCAGGAGCTCGGTGACGAACCTGCGGTGCTCCTGGGGGATCATCGCCTCGACGTCGGCCTCGCTGACGCCCTCCACCTTCTTGGCGGGCATCACCACATCGAGCCCATAGGGCAGTCCGTCGGTGTGCTCCTGCATCCAGTCGAGGTCGCGCGCCAGCTCGTCCGGCGCGGTGTAGCGGACCGCGCCGAGCACCCCGAACCCGCCGGCCCGGGTGATCGCCGCGGCGACCGCGGGGAAGGGCGTGAACCCGAAGACGGCGTGCTCGGCTCCCAGCGTGTTGCTCAGCTCCGTCTGCATGCGCGAAGGATGCCGCAGCGGGCCGTACGAGGGAAGAGATTTTCTGATGCTGCGTCAGAAAGCTGCGAGGGTCGGGCAGGGGGCGCCCGGAGAGCGCCCCCTGGTGGTCGCACGGGCGGGTGCTCAGCCCTCCTCCAGCACCGCCATCGCCGCGTTGTGGCCGGGGATTCCGCTGACTCCGCCGCCGCGGATCGCGCCCGCGCCGCACAGCAGGACGTTGGGGTGGGTGGTGGCCACGCCCCAGCGCGCCGGGGCGGTGCCGTCGGCCGCCCCCGCGTGCTCGTCCTGCGCGGCGGGTTCGTCCGCGTACGGGAACGCCAGGTCGCGGTGGAAGATGTTGCCGCCCGGCAGGCCCAGTTCCCGGTCCAGGTCCAGGGGGGACCGGGCCTCGATGCAGGGGCGGCCCTCGGCGTCGTGGGCCAGGCAGTCGGCGAGCGGTTCGGCGAGGTGGGTGTCGAGCTCGGCGAGGGTCGCGGCGAGCAGGCGGTCGCGGGTGGTGTCGTTGTCCGCGGCGAACAGCCGGGCCGGGGCGTGCAGGCCGAAGAGGGTGAGCGTCTGGTAGCCCTGGCGGACCAGGTCGGCGCCGAGGATGGAGGGGTCGGTCAGGGAGTGGCAGTAGATCTCGGACGGCGGGTTCGCGGGCAGCTCGCCGGACGCGGCCTGCTGGTAGGAGCGCTCCAGCCGGCCGTAGCCCTCGGCGATGTGGAAGGTGCCGGAGAATGCCTCCCGGGGGTCCACCCGGGTGTCGCGCAGCCGCGGGAGCCGGGTGAGCAGCATGTTCACCTTGAGCTGGGCGCCCTCGGCGGGCGTCGGCGGGCTCTCGCCCAGGAGGCGGGCGAGTTCGCGCGGGGAGGCGTTGACCAGGACCCGGCGGGCGCCGATCACGCCCCGGTCGCAGCTGACCTCCGCCGTCCGGCCGTCCGTGGCGATCGCGGTCACCGGGCAGTTGGTGACGATCTCGGCCCCGGCGCGGCGGGCGGCGTCGGCCAGGGCGTCGGTCAGGGCGCCCATACCGCCGATGGGGACGTCCCAGTCGCCGGTGCCGCCGCCGATGACGTGGTAGAGGAAGCAGCGGTTCTGGCGCAGGGAGGGGTCGTGGGCGGTGGCGAAGGTGCCGATCAGGGCGTCGGTGAGGACGACGCCGCGGACCAGGTCGTCGGTGAAGGTCTCCTCGACCACCTCGCCCAGGGGGCGTTCGAAGAGGGCGTGCCAGGTGGCGTCGTCGTCGACGGCGGCGCGCAGTGCGGCGCGGGTGGGGAGCGGCTCGGTGAGGGTGGGGAAGACCCGTTCGGCGAGCCGCCGGGTGGTGCCGTAGAAGCGCTGCCAGGCGTCGAACTCCCCGTCGGATCCGGTGAGTTCGGCGAACGACTCACGCGTGCGCTGCTCGCCGCCGCCGACGAGGAGGCCGGTGGGGCGGCCGTCGCGTACGGCGGGGGTGTAGGAGGAGACGGTCCGTTTGCGGACCGCGAAGCGCAGCCCGAGGTCCCGCACGATCTTCGGCGGCAGCAGGCTGACGAGGTAGGAGTAGCGGGACAGCCGGGCGTCGACCCCGGCGAACGCCCGGGTCGACACGGCCGCCCCACCCGTGTGGTCCAGTCGCTCCAGCACCAGCACGCTGCGCCCGGCGCGTGCGAGATAGGCGGCGGCTACCAGCCCGTTGTGCCCGCCGCCGACGATGACCGCGTCATACGAAGTCCGTTCCGGCATGCCTCTTCGTAGCACGCGGCGATCTCGGTAGCCAGGCCGTGGCCGCAAAGTCCCGCCTGGCCCGCGACGCGACCCAGGGGGTGAAACCTCCGGCGCGGTCGGTGCGGCTTCTTGATCGGCCGTAGGGCTGCTCCTAGCGTCCGGCCGTGCTCGCCTCCGGGACCGCCCCGGCTGTCCCGCACGCAGGCCGTCCCGCTCCCCCATGAGGTGACCCGTGCCCCGCCCCTCGGTACCCCGCACCGGCCGCAGCCTCGCCGGTCTGACGGCCGTCGCCGCCTGCTCGGCCGGGCTGCTCACGGCCCCCGCGCCCGCCGCCGCACACGCCGGACCGGCCCGCGCGCCCGGCGCGCCGCGCACCGCCGTGCCGTACCCCCACCTGGCCCCGACACCCCCCATGGGCTGGAACAACTGGTCCTACTACACCTGCGGCATCAGCGAGCAGGTGGTCCTGGACAACGCCCGGGCGCTGGTCCGTACGGGGCTGGCGGCCAAGGGCTACGACACCGTGACGGTCGACGACTGCTGGATGAGCCGGCAGCGCGGCCCCAAGGGCGAACTGGTGGCGGACCCGGGGAAGTTCCCGCACGGCATGGCCCACGTCGGGCAGCAGCTGCACCGGATGGGCCTGAAGTTCGGCATCTACGAGGACGTCGGCACGCTCACCTGCGAGAAGTATCCGGGCAGCCTCGGCCGCTTCCGCCAGGACGCGCAGCTGTTCGCGCAGTGGAAGGTGGACTACGTCAAGGCGGACGGCTGCAATGTGCCCACGGTGCCGGGGCACAGCAAGGAGCAGACCTACCGCGATCTGTACGGGCAGATGAGTGAGGCGCTGCGGGCCACCGGGCGGCCGATGACCTTCTCGGTGTCCGCGCCGGCGTACTTCCAGTTCGACGGCGCCGCCGTCTGGCACCGGGTCATCGGCTGGTCCTCCGAGCTGGGCAACCTGTGGCGCACCGGCCGCGATGTGGCGCTGCAGAAGAGCTCACCGGACACGAAGTGGTCCTCCATCGTCTACAACTTCCGCTACAACGCGGATCTGGCGGACCTCCAGCGGCCCGGACGCTGGAACGACCCGGATCTCCTGCTGGCCGGCGACTCGGGGCTGACGCGGCAGGAGACGCAGAGCCAGATGTCGCTGTGGGCGGTGATGGCGGCACCGCTGATCTCCAGTACGGACGTGGCGAAGCTGTCGCCGGCGGCGCGGGCGGTGCTCGGGAACGAGGAGGTCATCGCCGTCGACCAGGATCCGCTCGGGGTGCAGGGGCACATCGTGGCGCAGGGCACGGACTTCGCGGTGCTGAGCCGGCCGCTGAAGAACGGCGACCAGGCGATCGCCCTGTTCAACTCGGGTGGGACCGCGCGCACGCTGTCCGTCACGGCCGGTGCGGCCGGGCTGCCGAGGAGCTCCTCCTATCTGCTGCACGATCTGGTCACCGGCCGCCGGGCGCGCAGCGACGGCGAGATCGCGGCCCCGAACGTTCCGGCGCACGGCACGGTGCTCTACCGGGTCACCCCGAGCTGAGCCCCGCGGCGGCTCCCGGGCCTGCGGGCCCCGCTACCGCTCGCGTCGGGCGCGCTGCCGGCGCAGGGCGGCGACCCGTTGGTGGAGGGCGGCCGCCTCGTCCGCGCGGCCCAGCTGCTCCAGGCACTGGGCCAGGTCGCTCTGGCTGGTGAGGGTGTCGGGGTGGGCTGCGCCCAGGACCCGTTCGCGGGCGTCGGCCACTTGGCGGTAGCCGTCCAGCGCGTCGTTCCAGCGGCCGAGCCAGCCGAGGGCCACGGCGGTCTCCCGCCGGCTGACCAGGGTGTCGGGGTGGTCGGGGCCGAGCGCCCGTTCGCGTGCCGCGGCCACCTCCCGGGCCTCGACCAGTGCCTCCTGCCAGCGGCCCAGCTGCCCGAGGTTGACGCCCAGGCCGTGCCGGGCGCGCAGGGTGTCGGGATCGGCGGCGCCCTGGGTGCGGGTGCGGGCCGCGATCAGGTCGCGGTAGAGCGCCAGGGCCTCCGCGCTGCGGCCGAGCCGGCCGAGGCCGATGCCGACCTCGTAGCGGGCGGCGAGGGTGTCGGGGTGGTCGGGGCCCAGTGCCGCCGCGCGTGCCGCCGCGACCTGCTGGTAGATCTGCAGCGCCGCCGCCCAGTTGCCCAGCTTGCCGAGTACGTGGGCGAGTGCGCAGCGGGTGGTGAGGGTGTCGGGGTGGCGGGCGCCGAGCACCCGGGCGCGGGCCTCGGCCACCTCGCGGGTCATCGCCAGGCAGTCCTCCAGCCGGCCCAGCCGACCGAGGTTGCGGGCGAGGTGGTGGCGGCAGCCGAGGGTGTCGGGGTGGTCGGGGCCCAGGGCGTGCTGCTGGTCGGCCAGCACCTCGGCGTAGCGCTGGTGGGCGTCGAAGTAGCGGCCCTGGCGGCCCAGCGCATGGGCGGCCTCCAGGCGGCCGGTGAGGGCGGCGCGGCGGTCGTCGGGTGGTGCGGGGCTGGCGAGCGGGACGGCCGGGGAGGTGTCGCCGCGTCGCGGGTCGCCATCTCCGGTCCAGCTGTCGGTGAGGACGGTGGTGGCCGGGTCGGCTGGGGGGCGGGGCGGGCGGCGTGCGGCGCCGGCCGGGGAGCCGAGGGTGATACCGCGGGTCCAGGACGGCAGTCGGGGGGTGGCGGTGGTGGTGTCGTCGGGGCCCGCGGGGGCGCGGCGAGCGGGGTGGCGGTGGCGGGCGTCGGCGAGGCGTTTGGCCAGGTCGTCGGCGTCGCGCGGCCGGTCGTCGGGGTCCTTGGCGAGCAGTTCGAGGATGATCCGCTCGTAGGGCTCGGGCAGGTCGGGGCGGAGCGTGCGGGGCGGGGCGGGGGCGGTGTCACGGTGTCCGACCAGCACCGCCCAGGCGTCGCCCAGGTCGAACGGGGGGACGCCGGTGGCCAGCTCGTAGAGCACACAGCCCAGGGAGTACAGGTCGCTGCGGTGGTCTATGGCGTGCGCGCCGATCTGCTCGGGCGACATGTAGTGCGGACTGCCCATGGCGATGCCGGTGCCGGTGAGGCGGGCGGTGAAGCCGATGTCGTGGCCGAGGCGGGCGATGCCGAAGTCGCAGATCTTGACCGTGCCGTCGGTGGTGCGGACGATGTTCGCCGGTTTCAGATCGCGGTGCACGACGGCCTGTTCATGGGTGTAGGCGAGGGCGGCGGTGACCTGCTCGGCGATCTCGACGACGTCCCCGACGGGCAGCGGCTGGCGCCGGTTGTCGTCCAGCAGCTGGCTGAGGTTACGGCCGTTGAGCAGCTCCATGACGATGAAGAGCGTGCCCGCGTCCTCGCCGAAGTCGTGGACGACGGTGATGCCGCGGTGCTGGAGGGCGGCCGCGACCCGGGCCTCGCGCCGGAAGCGTTCGCGCAGCACCTGGAGGAACGACGGTTCGTGCCGGGGCCCCATGGGCTTGAGGCACTTGACGGCGACCTGCCGGCCCAGTGATTCGTCGCGGGCCCGCCAGACCTCGCCCATGCCGCCGCGGCCGATGGTGTCGAGCAGCCGGTAGCGCCCCTGAACCAGTCTGTTCTCCGCCATCCCGTATCGCCGCCCCCGTCCCCAGTGCCGCGGTCAGCCGCGCAGTTCCCCCTGCGTTCCGTCGTGCCCGTCCAGTATGGCGGCGGAACGGCGGAGCTTGTAGGGCGCTGGGCGGGTGTCGGGGCCGAGTCGCTCGACGGCGCGCAGGACGTGCCGGGGCGGCAGCCGCCAGCGGATGGTGGGCGGGACGGCGCGCAGGAGGCGGCCGGTGGCGCGCAGTCGGCGGGTGACGGCGGCCGGCGGGGGCGCGGGGCGCCGGTAGAGGTCGTGTGCGTACGCCGGGAGCGCGTCGTAGGCCAGGTGTGCGACCCGCTGCCAGAGCAGCGCGCGGGCCGGTACGAGGAGGGCGGGGGTCGGGGGCCGGCGCAGGAACGCGTCGACCTGGCGGGCCTCGGGGGTCAGCGCCAGTTCGGGCCGTACGCCGTCGAAGTAGGCGGCGAGGGCGTCCCGGTCGCCGGGGACCACGTCCGGGTCGAGGCCCACCAGGCGGGCGCTCGCGCGCTGTTCGGCGAGGTAGCGGTCGGCCTGGGCGTCGCCGACCGGGTAGCCGGAGCGGCGCAGTACGTGCAGGTAGGAGTCGACCTCCGCGCAGTGCACCCACAGCAGCAGGGCCGGTTCGTCGATGCCGTAGCGCTCGCCGGTGTCCGGGTCGGTGGCGGTCAGCCGGCGGTGGATGCCGCGGACCGCGGCGCCGGCCCGCTCGGCGGCTTCGGTGGTGCCGTAGCTGAGGGTGCCGACGAAGTCGGCGGTTCGCATCAGCCGACCCCAGGCGTCGCGCCGGCCCCTGGCGTCCATGTGGAAGGCGGCGGAGTTCTGCATGACGCCGCGTACGGCGCGCGGGTGCAGCGCCTGGAGGTACAGCGCACGTACGCCCGCGATCCACATCATCGGGTCGGCGTGCAGCTGCCAGGTCACCGAGCGGGGCCCGAAGAGCCCGGGGTCGCCTGCCATTCGCCCCTTCTCCCGTCTGGGGGCCCGCGCCCTTGAGGCGTGGGGGTCGGTCAGCGCCGTACGCGCGGCATTCCGAGGCCGATCCACGAGATGATCTCGCGCTGGATCTCGTTGTTGCCGCCGCCGAAGGTGAAGATGACGGCGGAGCGGTAGCCGCGCTCCAGTTCGCCGTGGAGCACGGCACCGGCCGAGCCCTCCTTCAGCGGGCCGGCCGAGCCGACGACCTCCATCAGCCAGGCGTAGGCGTCCCGCCGGGCCTCGGAGCCGTAGACCTTGACCGCGGAGGCGTCCTGCGGGGTGAGCGTGCCCTGCTGGAGCGCGTCGACCATCTGCCAGTTCAGCAGCTTCATGGCGTCCAGTCTGGTGTGGGTGCGGGCCAGCCGTCCCCGGACCCAGCCCAGGTCGATGACCCGGCGGCCGTCGGCGAGCTTGGTCTCGGCGGCCCAGCGCTGGACGTCGTGCAGGGCGCGGATGGCCATGGTGCCGTGGGCGGCGAGGGTGACCCGCTCGTGGTTGAGCTGGTTGGTGATGATCCGCCAGCCCTTGTTCTCCTGGCCGACGCGGCGGGTGGCCGGGACGGTGATGTTCTCGTAGTAGCTGGCGGTGGTGTCGTGCGAGGCGAGGGTGTTGATCACGGTGCAGGAGTAGCCCGGGTCGCTGGTGGGGACCAGGAGCATGGTGATGCCCTTGTGGGGCGGGGCGTCGGGGTCGGTCCGCACCGCGAGCCACACCCAGTCGGCGGTGTCCCCGTTGGTCGTCCAGATCTTCTGCCCGTTGACGACGTAGTACCCGGTCTCCTCGTCGCCCTCGCGTACCGCGCGGGTCTTGAGGGCGGCCAGGTCGGTGCCGGCGTCCGGTTCGCTGTAGCCGATCGCGAAGTCGATCTCGCCGGACAGGATCCGGGGCAGGAAGTATGCCTTCTGCTCTTCGGTGCCGAACTGCATGATCGTCGGGCCGACGGTGTTCAGCGCCATCAGCGGCAGCGGTACGCCCGCCTGTGCGGCCTCGTCGAAGAAGATGAACTGCTCCATCGGGGTCATCCCGCGCCCGCCGAACTCCTTGGGCCAGCCGACGCCGAGCCGGCCGTCGAGGCCCAGGCGGCGCACGGTCTCGCGGTAGAAGCGCTTCTGGGCGGTGGGGTCGGCGTACCGTGCGTAGGCGTTCTCCGGCACCAGTTCGGCGAAGTAGGTGCGCAGTTCGGCGCGCAACCGCTGCTGCTCGGGGGTGTATTCGAGGTGCACGGCCCCTCCAGTTCGTCCGGTCCCGTCGTCCGGTCCGACTGCGCCGTGGTCCTGACGGTGCGTCGGATGCCGGATCGAGGGCACAGTAGAACTTGTTCCAGTAATACGGAAGGGTGCCGGAGCGCGATCGGGCCGGTGCGGCCGCCGGGCCGGGAGTCCGGAGGCGTGCCGGTGCGGGGCGGGGCCCCCGCACGCACGAAGGCCCGGCACGGCACCCGCGGGGTGCCGTACCGGGCCTCGCCCGGGCACCATCAGCCCATGGCGTGCTTGGCCGGGTTGTTGAAGCCGGGGTGCATCCGGCCGTGCTGCACGTCCTTGCAGTACTTGACCTTGCCGGTGTTGGTCACGTACTTCGCCGAGACCCAGGACGCCCGCTCATCGCGAGTGAGGTACCAGACGCTGTTGCCGCCGACACTCTGGGTGCGCACCTTGCACACCAGGCCGACCTGCGCGCGGTGACGGAGGAAGCCCCGCACGGAGGAGTCCGTGCTGGGGTACTGACGCGCACTCAGGCCCATCTTCGTGGTGACGATGCCGTACGGCTTCGCGGTACTGACGGGCCCGGGCGTCGCCGCCTGGGCCGACGCCGCGGTGGACAGCGTCGCGCCCATGGCGACGGCCGCGGCCAGTACGCCCGCGCCGGCGGCGAGCCTTCTGCCTCGGGCCACGAGGAGTTCAGTCGTGGACATAGGGGGGTCTCCTGTTCTTGACGCGCAATGGCGCCCATTGGCGCAAACGGGACATTACGCGCAAAAAACCCATTGAATGGGGTGAAACGACGAACAGGCCGCCGATCGTGTGATACGGGAATCAGCCCTCGGTGCCGGCGCGGTGGATACCGAAGGAGGCCCCTTGCGGATCGCGGACCACGGCGATCCGCGGCCCGTCGGGGACGTCCGTGGGAGGCACCAGCAGCATGCCGCCGGACTCGGTGGCGCGGGCGGCCGTCTCGTCGACGTCGGCGACCGCGAAGTACGGCAGCCAGTGCGCCCTGACGTCGTCCGGGTAGAACTCGTCCAGCGCGCTCATCCCGCCGAAGTCGGCGCCGTCGATGCCCCACTGCGGATAGTCCTCATGGGTGCCCACGGTCCAGCCGAAGACCCCCGTGTAGAAGACCTTGGCGGCCGCCTCGTCACGGGTGGCCAGCTCGACCCAGCCCAGCGAGCCCGGCGCGCTGAGCACCGCGGCACCGGCGAAGGACCGGGCCTGCCACACCTCGAAGACGGCCCCCTCCGGGTCGGCCAGGACCGCGAAACGACCCAGGTCGAAGACGTCGCTCGGCGCCCTGACCTGCCGTCCGCCGGCCCGGGTGACCGCGGCGGCCAGCGCGTCGGCGTCGCGGGTCGCGAACGACACGGTCCAGGCGGTCGGCTGACCGGGGGCGGCGAGCGGTGACAGCGCGGCGACCGGGGCGGCGCCCAGATAGAGCACCGTGTAGCCGCCCGCCTCGTGGCGCGGGTCGGTCTCGGCGCGCCAGCCGAAGACCTGGCGGTAGTACACCTTGGCGGCGTCGACGTCCGAGGTGCCCAGCTCCACCCAGCACGGTGCGCCGGGTGTGGGCCCAGTGATCTTCACGGTGTGCTTCCGTCCCTCCGCGCCGCCGCGGGGCGTGCCGCCGTCGCGTCCGTGCGCGGCCGGCCGCCGCCCGTACGCTGCCGATCGTCCGACGGACGCGCGGGGCCCGCAACCGGAGGGCGGGCGGCTCGGGCTCGCCGGGGCGGTCAGGGCCCCTGCTGCCCCTGCCCGGCCATCCGGCGCAGGTGGCGCAGGGGCCCCTGCGGGGCGTCGGGGGCGAGGGCGTTGGCCAGTCCGCGGGCGGCCAGCTCGGCGGCCCGTGCCGAACGGGGCATCATGGCCTCCTCATAGGCGAGCAGCGCCTCGTCGGGGTCGTCGTGGCGCGCGACGAGGGCCTCGGCGAGTTCGCAGCCGTCGAGCATGGCGAGGTTGGCGCCCATGCCGGAGAACGGCGTCATCAGATGTGCGGCGTCGCCGAGCAGCGTCAGGCCCTGGGTGTGGATCCAGGTGTGCGGCACCGGCAGCGCGAACAGCGGGCGGTTGGCGAACCCGCCGTCGTTCTCCCGCAGCAGTGCCAGCAGCCGGTCGTCCCACCCCGCGAAGGTGTCGAGGAGCACGGCGCGCACCGCCTCGGTGTCCGCCATCGTCAGCCCGGCCTGCAGCGCCCAGTCCTGGGATCCCCGGAAGGCGGCGTAGCCGCGGATATGGGCGTGGCTGTTGCGCTGGGCGATCAGCGCCTGGTCGGCGTGGGCCGCCATCATGCTGCCGTCGCCGACCAGGCGGGCGATGGCGGGGTGGCGGGTGTCGACGTCGTCGAGTCCGAACTCGACGAAGGTGACGCCGGAGTAGTGCGGGGTGGCGTCGGAGAGCAGCGGGCGCACCCGGGACCAGGCCCCGTCGGCGCCGATGACCACATCGAAGGTCTCGGTGCGGCCGTTGTCGAACTCCGCCTTGTGGCGCCCGTCGCCGAGCGGATGGACGGTGCGTAGGTAGTGGCCCCAGCGGACCGTGCCGGGGGTGAGGGAGTCCAGCAGCAGCCGCCGCAGTTGGCCGCGGTCGATCTCGGGGCGGTCGGCCTCGTCGGTGGCCGTGGTGTGCTCGAAGAGCAGGGTGGCGGTGCGGTCGAGCAGCCGCATCTGCTGCCCCTCCGGGCGGGCCAGGGCGCTGAACTCCTCGTACAGCCCGGCCGCGTGCAACGCCTTTTGACCGGTCGTCAGCTGGAGGTCCAGCGTGCCGCCTTGCGGGCGGGCGCCGGCGGACGCTTCATGATCGTAGACGGTGACCGGTACGCCGTGCCGCTGCAGGACGCGGGCGCAGGTCAGGCCGCCGGGGCCGGCGCCGATGACCGCGATGCGGGGAGGGGTGGGTGTCATGCCATCCAGAAAAGCACAGCCGGTAAGAAAGTGCAACGGTTACACTTTTGCAGTCGTGCAACCCGCGCTCGCCGTCGCATCTCACGGAGCGCCGTGCGGGACTGTGTGGTCGCCGTAAACACCGCTGACCGCTTCATGTGACACCCGGTTAACGGGCGGCTCGTAGGGTCGGAACCCGGCATCCGACCACGAAGGGGACCGTCCGTGACCGCACCGGAACCGCTGGCAGAGCACCTGACGCAGGTGCGGACGGCGTGCTCGTACTGCGGTGTCGGCTGCGGGATCGTCCTGGACGTGGCGACGGACCGCGACGGGCGCCGCACGGTCCGCAAGGCGACCGGCGACAAGGCGCACCCCACGAACGCGGGCCGGCTGTGCACCAAGGGCGCGACCGGCGCGGAGCTGCTCGCCGCGCCGGGGCGGCTGTCGACCGCCCTGGTGCGCGCGGACCGCGGCGCCGAGCCGGTGCCCGGTGCGATGGACACCGTGGTCAAGGAGACCGCCGCCCGGCTGCGGGCGATCGTCGACGCGCACGGCCCGGACGCGCTCGCGCTGTACGTCTCCGGGCAGATGACGCTGGAGGCCCAGTACCTGGCGAACAAGCTCGCCAAGGGCTTCGTGCGCACCCGGAACATCGAGTCCAACTCGCGGCTGTGCATGGCGAGCGCGGGCAGCGGCTACAAGCTGTCGCTGGGTGCGGACGGCCCGCCCGGCTCGTACCAGGACTTCGAGCACGCCGAGGTGTTCCTCGTCATCGGCTCCAACATGGCCGACTGCCATCCGATCCTCTTCCTGCGGATGATGGAGCGGGTCAAGGCGGGCGCCAAGCTGATCGTGGTCGATCCCCGGCGCACCGCCACCGCGGCCAAGGCCGATCTGTTCCTGCAGATCGCGCCGGGCACGGATCTGGCCCTGCTCAACGGGCTGCTGCGGCTGCTGGTCGACGGCGGCGCCCTCGACGAGGAGTTCATCGCCGAGTACACCGACGGCTGGGAGGCGATACCGGAGTTCCTCCAGGACTACGGGCCCGAGGCGGTCGCGGAGATCACCGGGATACCGGAGGAGGACCTGCGCCGGGCCGCCGAGTGGATCGGCGCGGCGGGCGCCTGGATGAGCTGCTGGACGATGGGGCTGAACCAGAGCACGCACGGCACCTGGAACACCAACGCGCTGATCAACCTGCATCTGGCGACCGGCGCGATCTGCCGCCCGGGCGCCGGACCGTTCTCCCTCACCGGCCAGCCCAACGCGATGGGCGGCCGCGAGATGGGCTACATGGGGCCGGGGCTGCCCGGGCAGCGCTCGGCGCTGGTGCCCGAGGACCGTGCGTTCGTCGAGGAGTTGTGGGGGCTGCGGCCTGGGACGCTGCGGGCGGACGGGGCGGGCCGGGGGACCGTCGAGATGTTCCGGGAGATGGCGGACGGGGACATCAAGGCGTGCTGGATCATCTGCACCAACCCCGTCGCCTCGGTCGCCAACCGCCGGACGGTCATCGAGGGGCTGGAGGCCGCGGAGTTCGTCGTGGCGCAGGACGTCTTCACCGAGACCGAGACCAACGCGTACGCCGATGTGGTACTGCCGGCCGCCATGTGGGGCGAGTCCGAGGGCGTCATGGTCAACTCGGAGCGCAATCTGACGCTGGTGCGGCAGGCCGCCGATCCCCCCGGCGATGCCTGGCCCGACTGGCGGATCATCGCGCGGATCGCCTGCGAGATGGGGTACGAGGACGCCTTCGGCTATGAGAGCGCGGAGGAGATATTCGAGGAGATCAAGCGCGCCTGGAACCCGCAGACGGGCTATGACCTGCGCGGAGTGTCCTACGAGCGGCTGCGGCGCACCCCGGTGCAGTGGCCCAGCGCGTCGGCCGACGGGCCCGACCGCAATCCGGTGCGCTACCTCAACGACGGGGTGAGCCAGCGGCCGGCCCTGCGCCCGGACGGCTCCCGGCCCCGACTGTCCTTCCCCACCCCCAGTGGCCGTGCCGCGTTCTTCGCCCGGCCGCACCTGCCCGCGGCGGAGATGCCCGACGACGACTTCCCCTACGTGCTCAACACCGGCCGGCTGCAGCACCAGTGGCACACCCTGACCAAGACCGGCAAGGTCGCCAAGCTGAGCAAGCTCGACCCGGGGCCGTTCGTGGAGATCCATCCGCGGGACGCACAGGCGCTGGGCGTCGCGGAGGGCGAGGCGGTGGAGGTGGCCTCGCGGCGCGGCCGGGCGGTGCTGCCGGCGGTGGTGACCGACCGGGTGCGGCCGGGGAACTGCTTCGCGCCGTTCCACTGGAACGACCTGTTCGGCGAGTACCTCAGCGTCAACGCGGTGACCAACGACGCGGTCGATCCGATCTCCTTCCAGCCCGAGTTCAAGGTGTGCGCGGTCTCGCTGGCCCGGGTCGCGGGCGAACGGGGGCCGGCGGGGAGCGTGGCCGGGGCGCGCTCGGAGGGGGCGTCCGGGCCCGGTGCGGAGCCCGGCGGCGGGACGGAGGGTGCGGTGGCGCTGCTGTCCGAGGTGTTCCACCTCCCCGATCCCGCGCCGCCGGTGCTGGCCGCGCACGAGCGCCGCTATCTGTCCGGCTTCCTCGCCGGGCTGCGTTCGGGGAACGCCCCGGGCACGCCCGTGCTGCCCGCGCAGGCGCCGTTCGGCCCGGAGACCGCGCTGTGGGTGAACGGCGTGCTGGCCGGGATGTTCTCGCGGGTCGAGGACGGGCGGCCGGCGGCGGACGGCGCGTCGGGCGCGGCCGCCGGGGCCACCGACGCCGCGCCGGCCCGTACGGTCATCGTGCTGTGGGCCTCGCAGACCGGCAACGCGCAGGAGGTCGCCGCCGACACGGCCCGGCGGCTGAAGGGCAGCGGGCGGGACGCGACGCTGCTGAGCATGGCCGAGAGCGCCCCGGCGACCCTGCCGCGCACCGCCGATCTGCTCATCGTCACCAGCACCTTCGGTGACGGCGACGCGCCCGACAACGGATCGGGGTTCTGGGAGACGCTCAACGCGCCGGACTCTCCCCGGCTGGAGGGTGTGCGCTACTCCGTCCTGGCGCTCGGCGACTCCTCCTACGACGACTTCTGCGGCCACGGGCGCCGGCTGGACGCACGCCTGGCCGAGCTGGGCGCGGTGCGGCTGGTGCCGCGCACGGACTGCGAACCGGACTACGAGGAGCCGGCGGAGCAGTGGGTCGGGCGGGTGCTCAGGGCCCTGGAGGGCGGGGCGGACGCGGGGGACGCCGGCGGCGCCGGGGAGGCGGCGGCGCCCGCGCCGGCCGCCGCGCCGCCGGCTCCCGCCCGCGCCGCCAAGCCCGCGCCGAGCCTCGCCCGGCTCGTCGGCAACCAGTTGCTGAGCCGTCCCGGGGCCACCAAGGAAGTGCGCCGGTTCACCTTCGACACCCGCGACGCCGAGGGCGCGCCGCTGGACTACGCGGTGGGCGACGCGCTGGAGGTGCAGCCGACCAACTGCCCCGAGCTGGTGGCGGAGTGGCTGGAGCGCACCGGTCTCGACCCGGCCGCCACCGTCGAGGTCGCGGGCCTGGGCGCGGTGTCGTTCGGCGAGGCGCTGCTGCGCCATCTCGACATCGCGCGGATCTCCCCGAGCCTGCTGCGACTGGCCGCCGAACGCACCGGCGACCGGCTGCTGAAGAAGCTGCTGCGGCCCGACAACAAGGGCGAGTTCGCGCAGTGGGCCTGGAGCCGGCAGGCCGTCGACGTGCTCGCCGAGCACCCGGTCACGGCCGACGCCGCGGAGTGGGCCGCCGTCCTGCCGCGGCTGCGGCCCCGGCTGTACTCCATTTCGTCGAGCCCGCTGACCGACCCCGCCCTGATCGATCTGACGGTCTCCGTCGTGCGCTACGAGAACCGCCACGGACGCCCGCGCAAGGGCGTGGCCTCCACCTTCCTCGCCGACGCCGAGCCCGGCAGCCCGGTGCCGGTGGTCGTCCGGTCCGCCCCGCACTTCCGGCCGCCGACCGACCCGGCCACCCCGATGATCATGGTGGGGCCGGGCACCGGGGTCGCGCCCTTCGTCGGCTTCCTCAACGAGCGGCGCGCCCGCGGCCACCGCGCCCCCAACTGGCTGTTCTTCGGTGAGCAGCGCCGCGCCACGGACTTCTACTACGAGGACGACCTCGGCCGGCTGCGCGAGGAGGGACTGCTCACCCGGCTGGACACGGCCTTCTCCCGCGACCAGCGCGCCAAGGTCTATGTGCAGGACCGGATGCGTGAGCACGGCGCCCACCTGTGGTCGTGGTTGCAGGACGGTGCCCACTTCTATGTGTGCGGCGACGCGTCGCGGATGGCCAAGGACGTCGACCGCGCCCTGCGCGAGATCGCCGTGGCGCACGGGGGCCTGACGCCGGACGCGGCCGCCGGCTACGTCAAACAGCTCGCGGCCGACAAGCGCTACGTCCGCGACGTGTACTGAGACATGTACTGACCGGGGCGCTGGGGGACCGGGCGGACGATGGCCAACGGCCCTTCCGGGAGGCCCGGTCGGGGTGGCGAGCGGCGACCCGGACCTGGTGGGGGACTTCCGGCGGTACGGGTTTGCGGGGCCCGGCGGCCGTTTTTGAACGGGCCGACGCCCGGCATCGGCCGCACGATGGAAGGGAAGGAGAGAGCGCTATGACCGCCACGACCACAGCAGCCACAGCCGCCACAGCCGTCGGCGCCACGGCCACCGAGCCGGCGCCCGACGGGCCCGGCCCCGTGCCGAGCCGGCCGGAGCCGGTACCGCGCGACCCGGTCCCCGCCGAGCCGGACCCGGACGAACCGGGCCCGCGACCCGAGGGACCGCCGGGTGGGGAACCGGAGGAGAACCCCTCCCCCGAGCCGCCCGACTGAAGCGGGCCGGCGCCGGGTACCGCAGGCCGGGCCGGACCGCCGCGCCATGAGGGCCTGTCAGCCCCCGGTCCGCTCGCGCGTCGGCGGTGGGCCCGCGCCGCGCCCCGGCCCGCGGCGCGGATCCCTGACATGCGGACGGCCGGTGCCTGTGGAAACGTGGAATTCAGGGCATGACCACCGGCGGGTCCGTGCCGGCGGCCGGGTTTCTCAAGTGAGGAGTGGACCATGGCCGGTCAGAAGCAGAACGTCGGCGGCTGGACGGCGTTCGCCTCCGTACTGATGATCTTCGGTGGCGCGATGGCCTTCCTGGAGGGCATCTCCGCTATCGCCAGGGACAACGTCTTCGTCACGACGCAGAACTACGTGTTCTCGTTCAACCTCACCGGCTGGGGCTGGATCCATCTCATCCTGGGCCTGATCATCCTCCTGGCGGGCGTCGCGCTGCTGATGAGCGGTGCGATGTGGGCCCGCGTCCTCGGTGTCGTCGTCGCCGGCCTCGGGGCGCTCGCGAACTTCCTGTGGATCCCGTTCTACCCGTTCTGGGCCATCGTGCTGGTCGCGATAAACATCTTCGTCATCTGGGCGCTGTGCGCCGGAGACCAGCGGCATCAGGTGCCCGCCTGAGGCTGTGGCCCCCGCGGGGGCCGGGAGTCCGTCCGTACGGCACGCCGGATCCCTCCCGGATCAGATGATCCATCCCGGGATGTGCGCTTCATCCGCCCCGCTTAGCATGGAGCCGAATGGCACCGATGAAGGCGGCCCCCATGCGCC
Source organism: Streptomyces sp. NPDC026575 (assembly GCF_055567415.1). Taxonomy (NCBI): domain Bacteria; kingdom Bacillati; phylum Actinomycetota; class Actinomycetes; order Kitasatosporales; family Streptomycetaceae; genus Streptomyces; species Streptomyces sp. NPDC026575. The sequence goes on along the minus strand of NZ_JBVHQM010000023.1, from coordinate 59,777 downwards.
CCACGGCGAAGTTCTCCATCAGCTTCGGCCTGGTCACGATCCCGGTCGCCGCGTACAACGCCACGGACAGCTCGGCGTCGGTCAGCTTCGTACGCATCCACACCGCGGACGGCGGCCGGGTGCGCAATCAGCCCGTGTGCTCGCTGGAGGGCGTCGAGATCCCCCCGGACGAGATCGGTCGCGGCTACCGGCCCGGCGACGGCGAGAGTGTCGTACCGCTGAGCGACGACGATCTGGACGCGCTGCCGCTGCCGACCGCGAAGACGCTTCAGATCCTGGCGTTCGTCGCCGGCGGTGACATCGACCCGCTGCAGATGGGCAAGGGCTACTACCTGGGTGTCGACAGCCCTGCCGCGGCCAAGCCCTATGTGCTGCTGCGGGAGGCGATGGAGCGGCACCAGCGCGTCGGGCTCGGCAAGATCGCGCTGCACGGGCGGGAGACGCTGGCCGTGATCCGCCCCCTGGAGGGCGCGCTGGTGATGCAGGTGCTGCTGTGGCCGCACCAGATCCGCCCGATGGACGGGGTGCTGCCCGAGCGGCAGGAGACGATCGCCGCCAAGGAGGTGGCCGCCGCGGAGGCCCTGATGGACACCTACGGCGGACTGTCCGAGGACGATGTGCACGACCACTACCGCGAGGCGCTCGACGAGATCGTGGCGGCGAAACTGGCGCACCGCGAGCCGGCGTTCGCCACCGGCGAGGAGCCGCCCGCGGGCCAGGTGATGGACCTGATGGCGGCCCTGCAGGACAGCGTGCGCGCCGCCAAGCGGTCGCGCGGCGAGGAGGAGGATTCCGGCCCCGCCGCGAAGAAGGGCACGGCGAAGAAGGGGCCCGCGAAGAAGACCACCACCAAGGCCGCCGCCGGGAAGTCCACCACCCGGGCCACCGCCGGGGCCGCCGGTGAGAAGACCGCCGCCAAGAAGCCGCCGGCGGCGAAGAAGACCGGGACCGGACGCGGCCGGCGGGCCGGTTGAGCCCACCGGCTCGGCGGCTCAGCCGCAGGAGGTGTGGGGCTTGGGCATCCTGCCGTCCAGCAGGAAGTCGTCGACATACCCCTGGACGCAGGCGTCACCGGAGGCGTAGGCGGCGTGCCCCTCACCGCGGTAGGTCAGCACCATGCTGGAGTTGTCCAGCTCGCGGGCCATGTTGCGGGCGCCCTCGTAGGGCGTCGCGGGGTCGTTGGTGGTCGCCACGAGCAGCAGGGGCGGCGCGCCGGGGGCCGCGACCTGGCGGGAGGAGTCGTCGCCCGCGGCGGGCCAGTCGTAGCAGTCCAGCAGGGTCGGGGCGATGTCCGGGCCGAAGAGCGGGGAGGCCCGGGTGAGTTCCCGCTCGGCGCGGGGGTAGTCCGCGGCGCCGTAGCGCTCGGAGGTGTCCCGGCAGGAGACCGCCCGCAGGGCCAGCTGGTCCTGCGGCGGCAGCTCGTCCTGCCCGACCTGCCGCACCGGAACCCGGTGGGCGCCGCCGGCCTCGCTGCCGCCGCGGTCGCTCAGCCGGAGGATGCCGGCGCCGTCGCCGCGGCGCAGCTGCGCCAGCGCCTGCCGCAGGGCCGGCCAGTCGCTTCTGCTGTAGAGGGCCTCGCGCAGCGCGTAGACATATGTCGTCTGGTCGACCGCCTTTCCCTTCACCGCCATCGGCCGGTCACTCAACTGCCGGTACCAGTCGAGCAGTTGGTCCTGCGCGCGGGGGCCGTCGGTGCCCATCGGGCAGTCCTTGGCGCGGATGCAGTCGGCGGCGAAGTCATCCAGGGCCCGCTGGAAGCCCTTCGCCTGGCCCAGCGCGGTCTGCCAGGTGTTCTTGGTCGGGTCCTCGACGCTGTCCAGGACCATCCGCCCGACCTTGTCGGGGAACTGGTGGGCGTAGACCGCCCCGAGTTTGCTGCCGTAGGAGAACCCCAGGTAGTTGAGCTTGCCGTCGTGGACCGCGGCACGCAGGACGTCCATGTCCCGGGCGACGTCGGGGGTGCCGACCCAGGGCAGCAGCCCGCCGGAGTAGCGGCCGCAGGCGTCGTTGATGCGCTTCTCCTTCGCCGCCAGGGTGTCCTGGGGGCCCTGGGCGGGGGCGAGCTGGGTGCCGCAGGTGACGGGTTCGGTGCGGCCGGTGCCGCGCGGGTCGAAGCTGACGATGTCGTAGCGCTGCCCCAGCCGGGCGAAGGCGCTCCCGTTGTCGATCAGGTAGTCGACGCCGGAGGCGCCCGGTCCGCCGGGATTGATCACCAGGGAGCCGAGCCGCTCACCGGGGCCGGTGGCGCGCAGCCGGATCAGCTGGACCCGCAGCGTGGTCCGTGCGGGGTCGGCGTAGTCGCGCGGCACCTCCAGCCGGGCGCACTCCAGGCGCTGCTGATAGCCCGGCGGCTGCGTGGTGTCCTGCCCCGGTGTGCCGCTGCGGACGTCCTGCCCGCAGGGCTCCCAGGAGAGCCGCTGCTGATAGAAGCGCGCCAGATCCGGGTCATCGACGGCCGTGACGGCCGGAGTTCCCACGAAGAGGGCGAGCAGCGCCGCCACCGCGGCCACGGCCGGCAGCCGCACCGACGCGCCGCGCCGGCGAACACACCGCGCTCCCCCTACTCCCACACGAGACGGTGCACGGCGTGTTCCCGGCATACCTCCGAGCCTAGGTCCGTCGCACCTCTTCCGCACCGCCGGTGGAGATCAGCGGCCGAGGGCGCGGCGCAGCTCGTCCTTGTTCATCGAGGAGCGGCCGTCGATGTGGCGCCGCTTGGCCTCCTCGTACAGCTGGTCCTTGGTCGGCCCCCGCGCCCCGCTGTGGGAGCGTTCGCCGCCGCGCTGCGAGGCGGACTTCGGGTCCTGGGTGGAGACCCTGCTCGACGTCCGGGACTCCCCGGCGCGCGCCCGCTCCTTGTTGACCGTCCGGGCGGCGATCTCCTTGGCGCGCTTGGTGGACTCGCCCCTCTCCTGCGCACTCTCCTTGATGTGCTCGTACTGGCGTTCACGCTTCTTGCTCGAACCGGCAGGCATGCTGTCCTCCTCGCCCCGGCCCCTCGGCCGGGGTCCTCGACCTGGGCGGATCGCCTCGACGGCGGCACGGCGGCCACCCGCGGCGCACCACGACCGGCCGCGCACCGCACGCTCCTCTACCACTCCACCCCGGCCGCCCGCCCCGCGCCACCCGGCAGGGCGGCCGGTATCCGCATGCCGCGCCCCGGCGGGCGGCGTAACGTCGGCAATGGCCCGGGAGGGCCGGCCACCCCGGGTGGTCGCGATGTCACAGCGGCAGCGGTGCGAAGGTGCGAGATGAGTGGCGGGACCGGTTGCGGCCCGGTGGACCGGGCCCTGTTCCGGGCGCTGGGGGACACCGGGGCGTCCGTCGCGGGGCTGTATGTGCTGGCCCCCGGCGAGCCGGTGCTGGAGCTGACCGTCATGAGCGGCATTCCGGCTCCGTTCCTGGACCCGTGGGCCCGGGTCGCCCTCGCGGCTCCGATCCCGGTCGCCGTCGCGGTCCGCGACCGGCGCCTGGTGTGGACGAACGGCCCGCAGCAGCTGGCCCGTGACTTCCCCCGTACGGCGGTGGCCGTCCCCTACGACTTCTCGCTGGCCGCGGCGCCGATCGGCGAGGGCGACGGCAGCCGGGGCGCTCTGCTGCTGTTGTGGCCCGCCGGGCATCCGCCGGAGCTGTCGGCGGACGAGCAGGCGGCGATCGAGAGCGCCTGCCGGCGTCTGGCGGTCCTGCTGGCCGACCACCCCGGCGCCGGCGACCGGGTGCCGCCCGAGGCGCCGCGCGTACTGCCGCCACCGCCCGCGCGTCCCGTCGGCGCGCAGGAGGCCCTGGCGGCCGTCGACTACCTCGAACGGCTGCCGGGCGGCTGCTGCGCCCTCGACCTGGACGGCCGTATCACCCTGGTGACGACCGGCGCGGTGGAGCTGCTCGGCGAGCCGGAGAGCCGGCTGATCGGGGCGCGCCCCTGGGACGTCCTGCGGTGGCTGCGCGACCCGGCCTTCGAGGACCGCTACCGCGCGGCAGTGATGAGCCGCCGGCCGGTGTCCTTCACCGCCCGCCGCCCTCCGGACCGGTGGCTCGCCTTCCGGCTGTTCCCGGACGGGAGGGGCCTGAGCGTCTGGATCAACCCCGCGGACAACGTGGACGATCCGCAGGCAGCGCCCGACCTCACGGCGCAGGAGGCGGTGGTGCCGGTACGCGCCGGGCAGATCTACCACGTACTGCACCTGGCCGCCGCGCTCACCGAGGTCGTGGGGGTCCAGGACGTCGTGGGCCTGATCGCCGACCAGATCGTGCCGGCCTTCGGCGCCCAGGGCGTGCTGATCTACTCGGCGGAGGGCGGCCGGCTGCGCACCATCGGCCACCGGGGCTACTCCGCCGAAGCCGTCGCCCACTTCGAAGGCGTCGCCCTCAGCGCCGCCAACAGCCCGGCCGTGCACGCCCTGGCCACCGGGGAGCCCAGTTTCTTCTCCTCCCCCGAGGAGATCGAGAGCCTCTACCCCGGTCTGCCGCAGCTGACCGGCAAGGCGGCCCGGGCCGTACTGCCGCTGATCGTCTCCGGCCGCCCCGTCGGCTGCTGCATCCTCGCCTACACCCGGCCGCACGCCTTCAGCCGCGAGGAACGCCAGGTCCTGACCTCGCTGGCCGGGCTGATCGCCCAGGCGCTGGACCGCGCCCGGCTGTACGACACCAAGCAGCAACTGGCCCACGACCTGCAGGCGGGGCTGCTGCCGCACAGCCTTCCCGTGGTGCCCGGACTCGCCGTCGCCGCCCGCTATCTGCCGTCGACCCGCGGGATGGACATCGGCGGCGACTTCTACGACCTGATCCGCCTCGACGAGGGCAGCGCCGCCGCGGTGATCGGTGACGTCCAGGGCCACAACGCGGCCGCCGCCGCCCTCATGGGGCAGGCCCGCACCGCCGTACACGCCCACGCGACCGCCGGCGCCGCGCCGGGCGAGGTGCTGGCCCGGACGAACCGGCTGCTGACCGACCTCGACCCGGACCTGTTCACCAGCTGCCTGTACGTCCACATCGACCTGCGCACCCGGCGGGCGTGCCTGGCCAGCGCCGGCCATCCGCCCCCGGTTCTGCGCCACCCGGACGGGCACACCACGGTGCTGCGGGTGCCCCAGGGACTGCTGCTCGGCATCGATCCCGCCGCCCGGTACAGGGCCACCGAGGTCGAACTGCCGCCGAGGTCCGTGCTCGCCCTCTACACCGACGGCCTGATCGAAACCCCGGGGGTCGACCTGGAGCAGTCCGTGGCCGGCCTCGCCCGGCGACTCGACGACGCCCCCTGGCAGAGCCCCGACCGCCTCGCCGACGCCCTCCTCCGGACCCGTCAGGACGAGGCGGACCGGCAGGACGATGTCGCCCTGATGCTCCTGGCGTCAGAGCCGACCGGTCCTGATGTCTGGCCCTGATGTCTGGCCCTGATGTCTGGCTTCTGCTGTCCGGTCCTGCTCTCTGTCCGGTCCTGCTCTCTGGCTCTGACGGGCGGTCCAGCTGTCTGCTGCTCCCGCCACCCGAGGGGACGTCAATCGGCAACGCACCAAAGGGAGTTCACCTCACCGCTCGGCTTCCACCAGCTCCTTGAACTGCTGGAGGTCGCTGCGCACACCGCGCTCGATCGCAGCCGCCTGGGCGAACCCCTTCGGCCCGCCGAATGCCTCCGTGACGGTGCCCGGCTCGTACTCGAACCGGACCTGGAGCCTGGTGTGCTCCCCGTCGATCAGCAGCAGCGAGAAGGTCCCCGCCAGCTCGGGACCGCTCGTGGTCCGCCAGGTGATCAGGTTGTCCTGGTCACGGTCGGTGATCCGGACGTCGAGTCCCTGGGACCGGCCGCCCGCGTCCAGGTCGAGATGGGTCAGCTCGCCCTCGGTACGCGCCTCGCGCACGCCGTCCACGAAGCGTGGATAGGTCTCCGCGCGATGAAGGCATTCCCAGGCCGTTCGGAGGGGAACGCTGATGTCGATGTGTTCTTCGAGTGTGCTCATCAGGCACCTCACTGCTCGGCTCATGGCTAGGCGATTACGTTTCCAGGGTGCTCCGGGCCGGGACCGGAGGCGAGCCGGGTCGGGCGGCCCGGGAGGCGCGGCTCAGGGCGAGCGGCTCAAGGCGAGCAGCTCAGGGCGAGCGTCTCAGGGGCAGCGCGCGATCGCGATCATCGCGACGTCGTCGCCCAGGTTCCCCCCGGCGTACTGGAGCAGGTCGTGGTGGAGGCGGCGCACCAGCGACGGCGGATCGGTCTCGCGCCAGGAGGCGACCCGTTCGACCAGCGGATAGAAGACATTGTCCCGGCCCCGGGCCTCGACCACCCCGTCGGTGTAGAGGAGCAGAAGGTCACCGACGTCGAAGCCGAACGTCTCGACCTCGTATTCGCTCTCCGAGGGGGCGATGAGCCCCAGCGGAAGTGCGGGATCGTGGACTTCCAGGGCGTGGACCCGGTCGTCCCGCAGCAGCAGCGGCGGCGGATGTCCGCAGTTGACCATCGACAGCGCGGGGGAGTCGTGATGGACGTCCATGACCAGCGCGGTCACGAAAGACTCCGCGGCCTCGGCCTCGCCCCCGGCGAGGTGGGCCACGTTCCAGTGCACGGAGTTGCCCATGTGCGCCACGATGCCGGGCAGTGAGAGGTTGCGGTAGGCGGAGCCCTGGAAGGCCCCGATCAGCACGGCCGCCTCCGCGATGGCGGACAGGCCCTTGCCGCGCACGTCGCCGATGACCAGGCGGGTCGCCCCCGGGGCCGGTACCGCCGCGTACAGGTCCCCGCCGATCTGGGCCTCGGCCTCGGCGGCGATGTACGCGGACGCGATCTGCAGCGGTCCGATCCGCTCGGGCAGCGGCCGCATCAGGACGTGCTGGGTCGCGGCGGCCACCGACTGCACCTGGCTCAGCCGCCGCTCGCGCCGGTCCCGGACGTACCGGAAGAACGTGAGGAACGCGCCGATCACGATCAGGGCGACGATCTGCGCCTGGTGGTTGGCGGTCGTCAGCCCGCCGTGCAGATGGCCGATGATGATCTGCGCCGCCACGGCGAGGGCCGCGACGACGCCGGTGAGGGCCGCTCCGGCGAAGGAGGCGGTGATCGCGGGCGCGGCGACCAGGAGCGGGCCCAGGTGGATGGTCGTCGGCGTATGGATGTCGATCACGGTGACGGCGACGATGATCGCCAGCGGCACGGCCAGCAGTCCGTGCTTCGGCCGCCAGACGCCGCCGGGCCGGGTGACACCGCGCCGGATGCTCATATCTCCTCTCTACACCTGTGACGGCCGCCGCGCCCCGCCGACCGGGGATCACCGCCCGCCGTGGATCACCGCGGTGCAGGGGCTCCGGAAAAGCGGATGCCGCACCCCACTCGCCATAGGTAATGTGCGCGGAAGCAATGCACCTATTACCCAATGCGCGTACGGCCCCTTACTCACGCCCTTCAGGGAGGTTTTGATGGTTCCGGAACTCGTCAGGATCTGGGCGGCCGGCTGGGCCGTGTCCCGCTCCACCCCGCCGCCGGTCGAGCGGCCCTGGGGGTGCTATCTCGACGTGGGCAGGCCCGACCAGGTGGGCCGCCATGTCCTGCCCGAGGCGGCGGAGTCGGCGGTACGTGCGGCCGCCGCCTCGGTGACCGTGCCGCACACCTGGCTCAAGGTCCCCATGGATCCGGACGGCATCGGACCCTGGCTGCCCGCGGGGTGGGTGGTGGACAAGGACGAGGCGGGCCATCTGATGGCCGCGGACCTGGCGACCACGGATCCGGTGACGCCCACGGGGTACACGGCGTCGACGGAGACCCGCTCCGGCGTCGTCTACGTCCAAGTGCGCTCGTCCGATGGCGAGTTGGCGGCAATGGGGCAGATGGTGGTCCTCGGGCGGGCCGCCGTCGTCGATCGCGTCGTCACCCAGGAGGCGCACCGCCGCCGCGGCCTGGGCGGCGCGGTGATGCGCACCCTCTCCGACCACGCCGTGACCGAGGGCGCGACCCTCGGCGTCCTCGGCGCCACCGACGAGGGGCGCGCCCTCTACGAGACCCTGGGCTGGAAGACCCACGCTCCCCTGGCGGCGTGCATCTACCGGCCGTAGAGGCCGCCTCCTCGTCCCTCGCGGTGACCGCCTCCTGGGCCCTCGTGGGACCGACCTTCTTGGCCACCGTGGGGACCGCCTCCTGGTGTCCGTGGGGCCGCCTTCTTGGGCCCCGTGGGGACCGCCCCCTTGGGCCCCGTAGGGACCGCCTCCTTGCCCCCATGGGCCCGGCCCCGCGGCCCCATGCCCCCAGGACCGGCCCGCCGGAATACCCCCCGCCCCCGCCACGTTGTGGCCCCGCAGGGGGCCCTCGTGTCCCCTACGGGATCCGTTCGCACGCCCCCTAGGAACTCCCCCCAGAACATGCGGAGGGCCTCGCCCGGGACCTCACGGCGTCGGCGTCGGCAGCCCCGGGCCGGTGCAGTGCACATCCGCCGTCGGGACGGTCCCGTCGACCAGGTACGCGGCGGTGGCGTCGTCCACGCAGGCGTTGCCGCGGCTCGCGAACACGCCGTGGGAGTAGTCCTGGTGAAGGGTGATCAGGCGGGAGCCGGGCAGGTGGCGGCGGAGCCGCCGGGCGCCCTCGATGGGGGTGACGGGGTCGTGCGCCGAGGCGATCAGCAGGACCGGGGGCGCCGCCGGGCTGCCCAGGCGGGTGCGGTGGGCGGGCTTGTGGTGCCAGTAGGCGCAGGCCGCGGCCTCCATCCCGGTGACGACCGGCTGGGGGTCGAGGCGGCGCAGGCGCCGCAGGTCGGCCGTGATCCGGCCGGGCGTGGGGCCCGGCCCGTCCGCGCATTTCACCACGCGGTTCGCGGACTGGAAGGTGCGTGAGGCGGACCCGTCGAAGGGGTCGTCGGGGCGCAGGAGTTCGGTGCCGCCGCCTCGCAGGTACGTGTGGATGCCGGCCGCGAGGTCCGTCCAGCGTTCGGTGCGGCCGAGGGCCCGGTAGACGGCCCGATCGAAGGCGGCGGGGCCGAAGCCGTCCGCGGGGTGGGCCGCCAGCGCCCGGCGGGCCCGCAGGTAGGCGGCGCGGACCTGGCCGGCACTGCCACCGAGACCGAAGCGCGCCTCGTGCCGGGCGGCCCAGGCGAAGAACACCTCGCGCTGGCGCAGCAGTGCCCGGCTCTGCCGCAGGTCGAAGTCGTACCACCCCCAGGGGCCGACGACGCTGTCCAGCACCATGCGGCCGACGTGCCGCGGGTACCGGGCGGCGTAGGCGGCGCCGAGGTAACTGCCGTAGGACACACCGAGGAAGCCGATCCGCGGCTCGCCGAGCGCGGCGCGCAGGGCGTCCATGTCGCGGGCGGTCGCGGTGGTGGACAGCTGCGCCAGGGCGTCGCCGGTGCCGGCGGCGCAGTCGTCGGCGAGCCGCCGGAGCGAGTCGCGGTAGGCATGTTCCGCCGGGCGTCCGACCGGCAGGGGGTCCGGGCCGGGGGCGGTGAAGAGACCGCCCATCGGGCCGCAGTCGGCGGGCGCGCTCCCCCCGGCGCCACGCGGGTCGAACCCGATGACGTCGTACGAGCGGCGCACGCTCTCGGGCAGCTTGGCGCGCTTGGTGACGGCGTAGGGCACTCCCGGCCCGCCGGGCCCGCCCGGGTTCACCAGCAGGACGCCGCGGCGCTCGGCGGGGGTGCCGGAGGCGCGTACACGGGAGACGGCTATGCGGATATGCCGGCCGTCCGGGTGCGCCCAGTCGAGCGGGACGCTCAGCTCGCCGCATTCGACGCGGTCGGGCGCGGCCGGGGCCGGTACGGACCGCGGGCAGGCACCGAAGCGGAGCGGGGGCTCGGGGGTGGCGGCGCGGACGGGGGCGGCCGGGAGCAGGGCGGTGGCGGTGGCGGCGGCCACCAGGGCGCGCCGGGCGGGTCGGCGGCGTACGGCGGGAGTCACGGGTTCACCTTCGGGGGATCGGGGAGTGGGCGGTGGGCCCTCGACGGGGCCTCAGATGACAATGAAAACGATTATCGTTAAGGTGGGGACTCGTCAAGGCGGCCCCGTCCCCGCACGGACCGGGCCGCCTGCGTCCAACTCGCCTTCCGTGAAAGGGAAACCGTGGCCCATCTGCTGATGGTCGAGAGCTGGGTCGGATCGATGAGCAGGCTGCTGCCACGAGCGATCCGCGAGGGCGGGCACGAGTTCACCTTCCTCACCCGTGACCTGCACCACTACCTGCGCACCGCGCCCGAAGGCGCCGCGCATCCGCTGCTGTCGGCCCGCAACGTGCTGACCGCCGACACCAACGACCTCGACACCCTGCTGCCCCTCATCGAGCGCCTCCACGGCGCGCTGGGCTTCGACGGGGTGATCACGTCGTGCGACTACTACCTCCCGACGGCCGCGCGGATCGCCGCCCGGCTGGGCCTGGCCGGCCCCGCCCCCGCCGCGGTCGAAGGCGCCTGCCGCAAGGACGCCACCCGACGGGCGCTGGCCGACGCCGGACTGCCCGGGCCGCGCTTCGCCGTCTGCGCGGACCGCACCGAGGCCGCCGAGGCGGCGCGGGAGATCGGCTATCCGCTCGTGCTGAAGCCGGTGGACCTGTGCGGCGGGATGTTCGTCCGCCGCGTCGACGACGAGGCCGCTCTGACCCGCGCCTGTCAGGCGCTCGCCGACTTCCCCGTCAACGCGCGCGGTCAGCGGCGCGCCCCCGTGGTACTGCTCGAAGAGCTGCTCCAGGGGCCCGAAGTCAGCGTGGAGACCGTCTCGTTCGGCGGGACGACACAGGTGGTCGGGGTGACCGACAAGAGCGTCGGCGGTGCGCCGGCGTTCATCGAGACGGGGCATATGTTCCCCGCGGCGCTCTCCCCCGCCGACGCCGGGGCGGCCGCCGAGACCGCCCGCCGGGCGCTGGCCGCCCTCGGCCTGGACGCGGTGGTGGCGCACACCGAGATCAAGCTGACCGCCGACGGCCCCCGGGTCGTCGAGGTCAATCCACGCCCGGCCGGCAACCGCATCACCGAACTCGTCCGCCATGTGACGGGGGTCGATCTGGCAGCCGCCGCTGTCGAGGTGGCGCTCGGCCGCGAGCCGGACCTGCGTCCGCGGGCAACCGGGCTGCGCAGCGCCGCCATCGGGTTCCTGGTGCCGGACACCGCGGGCGTGCTGGAGTCCGTCGGCGGAGCCGACGAGGTGCGCGGGGCCGACGGTTTGCTGGAGCTCCGGCTCGCCGAACCCGGCCGGGTGGTCAGGGCCGCGGGCAGCAACAACGAGTACCTGGGCCATGTCATGGCCGGCGACGCCGAGGGTCCCGGAGCCCGCGACCGGGTCGCGGCCCTGCTGTCGGCGCTGTGTCCGATGGTGGCCGCCCGATGAGCGCCCGCACCGCCGCCCACCGCACCGCGGCCTCGTACGACGCACTCGTCGAGCGGGTGCTCGGCGGCGACTTCGGCCCCGATCCGCGCACCACCCGCATCGCGGTGGCCTTCGCCACCCGCCAGTCCGTACGCCACGACGGGCGCAGCGGCGGCTACCGCAACGAGGTGCTGAGCCTGCGCCTGGCCGCGGCGGTCGGCTCGTGCGCGGTCGAGCCCGACGCCCTGCCCGACGGCGCGGTGGACGACTGCGTCGGTGCCGACGTCGCCCGGCTGCTGGCGCATGACCTGCTGCCGGTACGGGTGGCCGCGCTGGACGCCTATCTGGCGCACGTCCTGCCCCACGGTCCGGCGGCCGGCGCCCGGCCCTGGCCGCTGCCCGCCGGGAGTTCGCTGGTGAAGTCCCGGGCCAGGGCCAGGGCCGTCACCGGGCTGCTCGACGTCCCGCCGGGCGGCACCGTGCTCGTCGTCGGGGTGGTGAACTCGCTGCTGGAGGCGCTGCGCGCGCGGGGCGTGCGGTACATACCCTGCGACCTCAAGGGCGGCACCACGGAGTGGGGCGAGCGGGTGCGCACCGACGCGGTCGCGGAACTGCCGGGCTGCGACGCCGTACTGGCCTCCGGGATGACGCTCGGCAACGGCAGCTTCGAGCCGCTGCGGCGGCACGCGCTGCGGCACGGCAAGCCGCTGGTGATGTTCGCCCAGACCGGCAGCGCGGTGCTGCCGCGCCTCATCGGCGCCGGGGTGAGCGCGGTGTGCGCCGAGCCGTACCCGTTCTTCTGGCTCGACGGCGGTCCGGGCGTCGTCCACCGCTACGGCGGCCCGGCGCACCCCGAGGACGCCCGATGACCACAGCAGTCCTCAGCCCCGCCGGCAACGCCGCGCTCCTCGCCCTGCTCGGCCGGACCCCGCTCGCCCGCATCACCGCCGATCTGCCCTGCCCGCAGCCCGGCTTCTGGGGCAAGCTCGAAGGGCTCGGCGTCGGCGGTATGAAGGCGCGGGCGGCGGTCTCCATGCTGCTCGGCGCCAAGGAGCGCGGCGAACTGCGGCCGGGCGCACCGGTGGTGGAGTCCACCTCGGGAACCCTCGGCATCGGGCTGGCCTTCGCCGGCCAGGCCCTGGGGCATCCGGTCGTGCTGGTGGGCGACGCGGAGCTGGAGCCGTCGATGCGCCGGCTGCTGCGCGCCCACGGCGCCCGCCTGGAGCTCGTCGACCGCCCGGCGGCCGAGGGCGGCTGGCAGGCCGCGCGGCTGGCGCGGCTGCGGGAGGTGCGGGCGCGGCTGCCCGACGCGTACTGGCCCGACCAGTACAACAACCCCGACAACGTGGCCGGTTACGCCTCGCTCGCCGCCGAGCTGGCCGCCGCGCTGGACCACCTCGACGTGATGGTGTGCAGCGTCGGCACGGGCGGCCACAGCGCCGGCATCGTCGGCCCGCTGCGGCGGCACTGGCCCCGGCTGCGGCTGATCGGCGTCGACGCCACCGGCTCGACGATCTTCGGCCAGCCGGCCAGGCCCCGGCTGATGCGCGGTCTGGGCAGCAGCATCCATCCGCGCAACGTCGCCTACGAGGCGTTCGACGAGGTCCACTGGGTCGGGCCCGCCGAGGCCGCCGACGCCTGCCGCCGGCTGGCCCGCGGCAACTTCGTCAGCGGCGGCTGGAGCACCGGCGCGGTCGCGCTGGTCGCGGCCTGGGCCGCCCGGGTCCATCCGGGGGCCGTCGTCGCCGGGGTCTTCCCCGACGGCCCGCACCGCTACCTCGGCAGCGTCTACGACGACGACTTCCTCGCCGCGCACGGCCTCGATCCCGCCACGGCGGCGACCCGTCCGGTCGAGATCCCGCACCCGGGGGCCGTGGAGGCCACCGGCTGGGCGCGGTGCCGCGCCGTCGCCGACCCGCTCGCGCGCCGAACCCCCCACAGCCAGGAGAACCCGTGAAAGTCAGTCAGCGCACCGTGCGCCTCGCCCTCACCGAGCCGCTGCGCATATCCCGCTCCACCATGGCGGCCCGTGAGGCGGTCTGGCTGTCCGTCGAGCACGACGGGAACCACGGCCACGGAGAGGCCGTCACCAGCGTGTACTACGGCCTCGACGCCGACACGCTCGGCCGGCTGGTGCACGACCGGTCCCGGTGGCTGGCGCGCTTCGCCGATCCGGAGAGCGCGCTGGAGGAGCTGCGCGGCCATGGTCTGGCGGGCACCCCGCCCGCCGTGACCGCCGCCGTCGAGTCCGCGCTGCTCGACCTGGTGGGCAAGCGCGCGGGCGTCCCGCTGCACACCCTGCTCGGCGCCGCCGGTCCGCCGTCCGCGGCGACCGCCCGCACCCTCGGCATCACCTCGCCGGAACGGGCCGGGGCGCAGGCCGCCCGCCTGGTGCGGGACGGCTTCTCGGTCCTCAAGGTCAAGGCGGGCTCCCCCGATCCCGCCGACGACCTGGCCCGGGTACGGGCCGTCCGGGCCGCCGCGCCCCGGGCGCGGTTGCTGCTCGACCCCAACGGCGCCTGGCGCGCGAACGAGGCCGAGGGCCTGCTGCACCGCTGCGCGGCGCTGGGCGTCGAGGCCGTCGAGCAGCCGATCGCGCCCGGCGACCGCGAAGCGCTGGCGCGGCTCGCCGAACGCTCGCCGCTGCCGGTCATCGCCGACGAGGACGCGGTCTGCTACGAGGACGCCCGCCGCCTGGCCGGGCGGGTGCAGGGCATCAACGTCAAGCTCGCCAAGTGCGGCGGGGTCGGCGCGGCCCTGCGGATCGCCGAACTGGTCGCCGGGACCGGCACCGAGCTGATGCTCGGCTGCCTGACCGCCAGCACCCTCGGTATCGCCCCCGCCGTCCATCTGGCCGACCGCGCCCGGTGGACCGACCTCGACGGGCATCTGCTGCTCGCCCACGACCCGTGGACCGGTATCGCCGGCACCGACGGCACCGTACGGGCGAGCCGGCGTCCGGGCCTGGGCGTGCGGCCGCGTGGCGAGGGCGGGGCGCGGCCGTGAGGACCTGGCGCGAGATCCGCGGCTTCCCCGTCGCGATACGGCTTCTGCTGGTCAACCAGTTCGGCGTGAACACCGGCTTCTATCTGCTCATCCCCTATCTCGCCGTCCACCTCGGCGAGGATCTGGGGATGTCGGCCGCGGTCGTCGGCATCGTGCTCGGCGTACGCAACCTCAGCCAGCAGGGCCTGTTCCTGATCGGCGGGTCGGCCGCGGACCGGCTGGGCGCGCGGGGGGTGATCATCGCCGGCTGCGGGCTGCGCACCGTCGGCTTCGGGCTCTTCGCGCTCGGCGACGGGCTGGCGGTGCTGCTGGCCGCCTCGGTGCTCAGCGGACTGGCCGGGGCGCTGTTCAACCCGGCCGTGCGCGCCTACCTCGCGCTGGCGGCGGGCGGGCGGAAGGCGGAGGCGTTCGCGCTGTTCAATGTGTTCGCGACGGCCGGAGCGCTGGTGGGGCCGCTGCTCGGCAGCGTGCTGCTGCTGGTCGACTTCCGCGTCGCCGCGCTCACCGCGGCGGGGCTGTTCGCGGTCCTCACGCTGGCCCAGGCCCTGGTGCTGCCGGCGGGCACGGTCGCGCCGTCCGGGAACAGTGTCATGGCGGACTGGCGCGAAGTGGCCGGCAACCGCCGCTTCGTGGCGTTCGCGCTGGCGATGGTCGGCATGTTCACCATGGAGAACCAGCTGTATCTGCTGCTGCCCGACGGCGCGCGCCGGGCCACCGGCTGGGACGGCGCGGCCGGCGTCGTCTTCCTCGTCGGCACCCTCACCAACCTGGGGCTGCAGCTGCGCCTCACCCGGGCCCTCAAGGAGCGGGGCAGCCGGGCCCGTTGGATCAGCGGGGGAATCGCCCTGATGGGCCTGGGCTTCCTGCCGCCGATGGCGGTGGCGGGGGCCGGGACGGCACACGGGGATCCGGTCGGCGCCGCGCTGCGCCTGCTGCCGGTGCTGGGCGGCGCCCTGCTGCTCTACCTGGGCGTGATGATCGCCCAGCCGTTCGTGATGGAGCTGATCCCCGACTTCGGCCGCCCCGAGCTGACCGGCACCTACTTCGGGCTGTTCTACGTGGTCTCGGGCATCGCCGCGGCCGCGGGCAACGCCGTCGTCGGCTGGGCGATGGACGCCGGGGAGCAGACGGGGGCGCGGTGGCTGCCCTGGGCGTGCTGCCTGGCCTTCGGACTGCTCTCCGCGGCGGCCGTCGGCCGGCTGCACCGCCGGCGGACCCTCCCCGACCGGACGGCGAACGAACCGGTGCCGGTGTGAGGGCGGGCCGACGCGGATGGCGGCGCCCGGCTGCGCCGGCGCACAGCTGCGGCCCGAGGCGGCCGCGTAAGGAGAACCGATGACCGACGCGAACCTGCTGACCGACAACCCGGCCCTGTACGAGGCCCGCTTCCCCGACGCGACACGGCTGGCCGGCCGCTGGGCCGAGGACCGCCTGCGCCACTACGGCGCCGGTCGGCGGGTCCTCGACCTCGGCTGCGGCACCGGCCGCGACGCCGCGTATCTGCACGGCGCCGGGCGTACGGTCGTCGGCGCCGACCTGTCCGGGGCGATGCTCGACCACGCCCGCCGCCACCACCCCGGGCCCGAGTACGTCCGGGCCGATCTGCGCCACTTCGACCTGGGCGAGGGGCGTTTCGACGCCGTGGTGTGCCTGGACAGCGCCCTGCTGTACTGCCACACCAACGAGGAGCTCGACGGCCTGCTCGCCTCGTGCCGCCGGGCCCTGGCGCCCGGTGGACTGCTCCTGGCGGAGATGCGCAACGGGGCGTTCTTCCTCGGCCGCACCGAACTGCTCGACGGCCCGTCCGTCAGCACCTTCACCTGGCAGGGCGTCACCCACCGGTCGACGACGGCGCTGCGCGTGGACCGGGCCGCGCAACTGCTGCGCCGTACCCGGGTGTGGACCGCCGACGACGGATCGCCGCCGGTCGAGCAGCACTCCGCGTGGCGGCTGCTCTTCCCCCAGGAGCTGCGCCATCTCCTCGACGCCCATGGCTTCGAGGTGCTCGCCCTGTACGACCGGCCCGGCCCGCGCACCGATCCGCCCTGGCGCCCGGGCGATCCGCCCGCCACCACGGTCGATGCCGACCGGCTCCATCTCGTCGCCCGGCGCACACGGGAGACCTGATCGCGCCTGGTGGGCGCCGCGCCGGACACCCCTCCACCGGGGTGCCGGACGGCCGCCGCCGGCCCCCGCCACACCACCAGTCCCCCGCTCTCTAAGGACACCGCCATGGACCACCACGTCCCCGTCAACGACCCTCGTCTGCCCGGGCTGCGCCGCCGGGGCTTCCTCGCCGCCGCCGGTGGGGCCGCCGGGCTCGGTGCGCTCGCGCTCGCCGGCTGCTCCGGCTCCCGGCTCTCGACGGATGACGCCTCCGGGAGCGGCAGGCCCCGGCGCGGCGGGCGGCTGCGCGCCGCCTTCGCGGGCGGCGGTGCGAGCGAGACCCTCGACCCGCACCTCGCCAACCTCTTCGCCGATGCCGCCCGCGCCAAGGCGCTCTTCGACAAGCTCGCCGACTACGGCCCCGATCTCGCCGCCCGGCCCCGGCTCGCCGCGGCGTGGCAGCCGAACGCGGGCCTGGACCGCTGGCGGGTCTCGCTGCGCAAGGCCGCGTTCCACGACGGCAGGCCGGTGACGGCCCGGGACGTGCTGTACAGCTACCGCCGTATCGCCGACCCGAAGAAGGCGTTCCGGGCCAAGGCGTCGCTGGAGCCGATCGACCTGAAGGCCAGCCGGGCGGTGGACGCGCGGACCGTCGAGTTCGTCCTCAAGCGCCCGACCGCCGAATTCCCCAATGTGCTCGCCGCGTTCGGTGCGTACATCGTCCCCGAGGGGGCCCGGGACTTCGACCGGAAGCCGGTCGGCAGCGGTCCGTTCCGCTTCGTGTCGTTCCGGCCCGGCACCTCCGCCGTCTTCCGCCGCAACGACGCCTACTGGGACGGCGCCCCCTACCTCGACGAGCTGGAGTTCGTGGTCGCCAACGAGGAGTCGGCGCGTATCAACGCCCTGCTGGGCGGTCAGGTCGAGTACGCCCACGAGCTGAACCCCGCCACCGCCCGCGCCCATGAGGACCAGGGGCAGATCACCATCGTCCGGCTGCGGAACAGCGCCATGCAGGCGTTCGCGATGAAGACCGACCGGCCGCCGTTCGACGACCGGCGGGTCCGCGAGGCGTTCTTCCTGATCGCCGACCGCAAGGAGCTGGTCGACGGTGCGCTGTCCGGTGCCGGCGAGATCGGCAACGATCTGTTCGGCAAGGGCTACGAGTACTACGCCGCCGGTCTGCCGCAGCGCACCCAGGACCTCGACCGGGCCCGGCATCTGCTGAAACAGGCCGGTGCCGAGAAGCTGAAGGTCACGCTCGACACCTCGCCCGTCGCCGCCGGATTCACCGAGGCCGCGGCGATCTTCCGGGACCAGGCGGCCAAGGCCGGCGTGCGCGTCGAGGTCAGGACCGGCAGCAAGGACAGCTACTGGACGGATGTCCTGGACTCCGGGACGCTGTGCTGCTACCGCTCCGGAGCCATGCCGATCGAGTCCCATATCTCGCAGCGGCTGCTCACCGACTCCTCCACCAACGCCACGCACTGGCGGCACAAGGACTTCGACGCGCTGTACCGGCAGGCGCAGTCCACCCGGGACAAGAAGGACCGGGCCGCCGTCTACGCGCGCATGCAGCGCCGGCTGTACGCCGAAGGCGGCTTCCTGGTCTGGGGCTTCGCCGACTGGATCCTGGGCACCGCCCGCAACGTGCGGGGCGTCGAGCGCGAGGCGCCCGCCAACTCCATGAACTGGGCGCGCTTCGACAAGGTCTGGCTGGCGTGAGCAGTCGAACCGTCAGAGTACTGCGGTCCTGGTGCGTCCGGCGGCTGCTGTCCGGTGCGGTGCAGACGGCGGCCGTGGTGCTGCTCGTCTTCGCGCTCACCGAGGCGCTGCCGGGCGACGCGGCGGTGGCGCTCGCCGGGGACCAGCCCGACCCGGAGCGGATCGCGGCCCTGCGCGCGGCGCTGCACCTGGACCGGCCGGCGCATGAACGCCTGGCGCAGTGGGCTGCCGGGCTGCTGCACGGCGACCTCGGCACGTCCCTCACATCGGGCCGGCCGGTCAGCGGGTATCTCGCGGACGGGTTCGGGCCGACCCTGCTGCTGGCCGGGCTCACCGTCGCGCTGCTGGTGCCGGCCGGTGTCGGGCTCGGGGTGCTGGCCGCCCGGCGCGAGGGGCGGCTCGCGGACCGGCTGATCAGCTCGGTGACGCTCGGCGTGTACGCGGTCCCGGAGTTCGCCTGCGGGGTGCTGCTGGTCACGGTGTTCGCGCTGCGGCTGGGCTGGCTGCCGCCGACCGCCGTCGGCTACGGCACCGATCTGCTCGCCCATCCGGCGGCGCTGGTGCTGCCCGTTCTGGTCCTGCTGTCGCGTCCGGTGTGCTCACTGGCCCGCCTGGTGCGCGCCGGGATGATCGACGCGCTGGCCGCTCCGTACGCCGTCCATGCCCGCCGCTACGGCGTCCCGGGCGCCCGTGTCCGGTACGCGCACGCGCTGCCCCACGCGATCGCGCCCGCCGCCCAGCAGCTGGCCCGCACCGTCGACTGGCTGCTGTGCGGGGTCATCGTCGTGGAGGCGCTGTTTGTGATTCCGGGGCTGGGGACGGTGCTGATGAACGCCGTCGCGGAGCGCGATCTGCCCGTGGTGCAGGGCCTGGCCGTGGTCTTCGGCGTGGCGACGGTGCTGCTCAACCTGGGCGCCGACCTGGTGGCCCGCCGCTTCGCGCCGCGGGCGGGGGTGGCGGCATGAGGAGGCCCGCCGGTGCCGGGCCGGGGCGCTTCGCGCTCGCCCTGGCCGTGCTCGCCGTGCCACTGGTGCTGGCTCTGCTCGGCCCGCTGTTCGCGGGCGAGCCGACACCCCGGGCACCGTCCTTCACGCTCGGCGGCGGGCATGGGCTCGGCACCGACTTCGTCGGCCGGGACGTGTGGCGACAGGTGCTGCTCGGCGGGCGGTCGGTGGTCCTCGTCGCGCTGACCGCGACGGCGCTGGCCTATCTGGTGGCGCTGCCGGTCGGGCTCGCGGGCGCGCTCACCCACCGGGCATGGCTGGAGGAGCTCTTGATGCGGCCCTGGGACGTCCTGGTCGCGGTGCCGTCGCTGCTGCTGATCCTGCTGGTGGCCGCGGTCGCCGAGCCGGGGGCGGTGGGGCTGGCGCTGCTGGTGGCCCTGGTCAACATCCCGGACGTGGCACGGATGGTGCGGGCCGCGGCGGCCGAGGCGGCCTCCCGTCCCGCGGTGGAGGCGCTGCGGATGCAGGGCGAGTCCTGGTGGCGGATGGCCGTGGGGTACGTCGGCAGATCGATGGCCCGCACCCTGGTCGCGGATGCCGGCGTACGGCTGACGGGGGTGCTGTATCTGGTGGCCACGGCGGCGTTCCTGGGTGTCGGTGCGGCGCCGGACGCGGCCGACTGGGCGGTGATGGTGGACCGCAACCGCCCGGGGCTGTTCGTCCAGCCCTGGGCCGTGGTGGTGCCGGCGCTGCTGATCGTCGCGCTGACGGTGGGGAGCAATCTGCTCTTCGACGCCGTATTGGAGAAGAACACCGCCGGGGCGGCAAGGAGGAAGCGGGCATGAGCGTGCTGGCCGAGATCAGGGATCTGCGCGTCGAGGTCGACGGGCGGCCGATCGTCGACGGGGTCGGTCTGCGGCTCCGGGCCGGGCAGGTCACCGCGCTGGTCGGCGCGTCCGGCAGCGGCAAGACGACGACCGGCCTGGCCCTGCTGGGCGAGTACCCGGCGGGTGCGCGGGTGACGGGCGAAGTGCGGGTGGCCGACGGCCTGGTCGGCTATGTGCCCCAGCACCCCGGGGCGGTCCTCAACCCCGCACGCCGGGTCGGCGCCCTGCTGTCGGACATCGCCCGCGGCCAGGTGCGGGCCCTGCCCCGGACCGGGCGGCGGGCGGCGGCCGGTGAGCGCATCCGTCGGGCGCTGGCCCTGGCCCAGCTCCCGGAGGGCGAGGCGCTGCTCGGCCGCTATCCGCACCAGCTGTCGGGGGGCCAGCAGCAGCGGATGGTCCTGGCGCAGGCGCTGCTGGCCGGAGCCGGGGTGGTGGTCGCGGACGAGCCGACGACGGGCCAGGACGCGGTGACCAAACGGCGCGTCGTCGGCGAGTTGGCGGCGCTCGCCCGGCAGGGCATCGCGGTGCTGCTGCTGAGCCACGACCTGGACGTCGTACGGGCGCTCGCCGATGAGGTGCTGGTGATGCGGGGCGGCCGGGTGGTGGAGGCGGGCCCCGCCGAGCGGCTGTGGCGCGCCCCGCGGCACCCGTGGACCGCTGAACTCCTCGCCGCGGAAGCCGGGCCGGCCCTCGGTCCATCGGCGGTCGCGGGCCGCCCGGTGCTGGAGGTGCGCGGCCTCGCGGCCCGCCACCGTACCGGTTCCCGGTCCGCCACCGAGCTGCTGCGACTGCCCGAACTCACGCTCCACGAGGGCGAGTTCCTCGCGGTCGTCGGCCGCTCCGGCAGCGGGAAGACCACCCTGGCCCGCTGCCTGGCCGGGCTGCACCGCGACTTCCGGGGCGAGGTCCGGCTCGACGGCACCGCCCTGCCGCGCAGTCTGCGGTCGCGGACCCGAGCGCAACTCGCCGCGGTCCAGTACGTCTTCCAGGACGCCGGGGCCGCGTTCGACGAGCACCGGCCGGTGCTGGACCAGGTGGCGCGCACGGCGGTGCGGCTGCGCGGGGCGGATCCGGCTCAAGCCGTGGCGGAGGCCCTGCGTACGCTCACCGCGCTCGGTCTGGCCGAGGAGCTGGTGCGCCGCGTGCCCGACCGGCTGTCCGGCGGTGAGTTGCAGCGCGCCGCGCTCGCCCGCGCGTTGCTGGCCCGCCCGCGGGTGCTGATCTGCGACGAGATCACCTCCGGCCTCGATGCCGTCACCCGACGCGGTCTGCTCGGCACGCTCACCGCTCTGCTGCGCGACCGGCCGGAGCTGTCGCTGGTGCTGATCACCCACGACCTCGCCACCGCCGCCGCGGCCACCCGGATCGCCGTACTGGACGCCGGCGAACTCGTCGAGCAGGGCCCGGCGCGACAGCTGCTCACCGCACCGCGGCACGCCTTCACCGCCTCTCTCGTGGAGGTCGCGGCGGAACTGACGGCCCGTGACGGTGGCGGCCCGGCGGTGGGCTAGGGCCTGTCCGATGGGTCAGGGTCGGGAAGCTCGCGGCGTCTGGTGCGGTGCATCGCAAGGCGCCGGAGCGTCTCGATAGCGGAGCTATCGGGATGATTCGGCAACGCCGCGAGGTGCCGTGCCAGGCGTCGCGAGCCCGGCCATGACCCATCGGACAGGCCCTAGTGGTGTCTCTCCGACCTTCGTGGCCTACGACGCCTGGTCCGTCGGCAACCGCCCGGTGACACACCCGTCTCCGCCATCGCGTGCAGCGCTCCGGTGAGTACGCCTCGACATGGCTGGCCCGACAGCGCCACTCCACGCCCTCAAGGACCCGGCATCCGACGCGATTCGCCTGCTCATCGACCTCATGTCCGGCTGCGGCCACCGCAATGGACCCAGCCGTCTACGTACCCGCTCCACCGGTGCGGCCGAGCGCTCCATGGCCAGGTCGGCTCCGTCGGCGGCTGCTCCCGCAATGCCTTGGTACGGATTGGATGCGATCCCTGCCCGCTGGACTGAGCTCTTGCATGTCCCCCTGCCAGGGTTCGGCGGACGGGTGCTGCGTCTGGCCGATCTTGTTGATCTCGCGCACCGCCTGAGGGCCGACGCGGACTGACGTGGTCAACGGTTAGCCGTGCCATCAACTCGCGGTTTGCCGCGCGGCGCGTGCTGCGGCGAGGTCTTCGTTGGGTCAGCGCCCGGTACTGGGCATCGATCTCGGCCCGCACGGGTTCGGCGTCGGCCCGGTGGCCGGAAGCCAGCAGCGTGCCCCGGCACCACCACGGTGACCGTGGCACTGCCGTTCGGCACCAAGGCGCGGTTGAAGGAGCCGCCGCCGCTGTTCGCCGCCGCGCGATCTCTGCGTCGCATGCCCACAGGCTTCCTCTGGGGCAGAGATCCACATATACTTTCCAACATGGAAAACAGTTTCTCCGACCCCAGCACGCCCGACGCCGCCCACGCCCTCGCCGCCCTGGACACCGCGGCCGAGTCCCGGGCACGGATGGCCGACCGAATCACCAGTCCGTGGTGGTACCACGGAGGGCTGGGCCTCGCGTTCGCGCTGGTGTTCGCCTCGATGAGCCTGCGGGTGGCCAACTGGGCCGTCGGGCCCTTCATACTCGTGGTGCTCGGGCTCGGCTGGGCACTTCAGCGTTCGACGGGCGTTTCCATGGACCGCTACATGAGCACCCCTGGTGCCAGTCAGCTGTCCATGGCCTACGTCGTGGCGTTGGCCGCGCTGGCCGCTACCGGCATGTACCTGGAGTGGGGCGCGGACGTACGGTGGGCCATCGCGGGCGCCGGAGTCCTGATCGGCGCCCTCACCACGGGCATGGGCTTCCGCATCGACGCGGCCGCGCGGCGAGACCTCCGGGCGGGGCGGTGACCGAGCCGCACTTCGACGAAGTGATCCACGCGCCCAACCGCCTCCAGATCTGCAGCATGCTCGCCGCCGTCGAGACCATGGCCTTCGCCACACTCCGCGATGCCCTCGACGTCAGCGACTCGGTACTCAGCAAGCACGTCAAGATCCTCCAAGCGGCCGGTTACCTGGAGGTCACGAAGGCGCGGGGTGCCTCCTACCCCCGGACCTGGATCGCCCTGACCGGGGACGGCCGGCGGGCCTACTCCGGACACATCGCCGAACTCCGCCGCATCGTCGAACTGGGGGACCCGGCCCGACGGGATCCGGTACCGCCCGGCGAGTGACCCAGGTCCCGGCCGGGGTGACCACCTGAAGTGCGCCTGCCCGTCCGGCTCGAAGTCCGGGCGGGCAGGCGGGCGGCAGCGGAAGGTCACACCAGGGGGCCGGCGTGCCGGCGAGGGACCGGAGCCGACGGTGTGCCGTCGCCTTCCACCAGCGTGGTCCACCGGTCGGCCGCCGCAGAGGCCGGTCCTGGCCTGCCCAGCACGACCAGGGTCATACGGTCCGCGGAAAAGAGGTCGGCGCACGCCGTGCCGACCTCGGCCGGGGTCGCCTGCCGCAGAAGTTCCGGCAGCCGTTCCGCCCAGTCGGGCCGCCTGCCCGCCGAGACCGTGTCGCGGAGCAGGTCGGCCTTGGCCGCCGGGGAGTCGAAGACCCCCAGCAGTTGGGCGGCGCAGAAGGTGCGGATCGGCGCGAGTTCGGCCGCGGTGACGGGGACGGTCCGGAGCGCGCCCAACACCTCCGCGATGCCCGCCACGCCGCCTGCCGCGTGCCGCTCGGGCAACGTCGCCCTGACGTAGGCCCGGGCGGTGCCGAGGCAGATGTCGCGCGCGGAGTACACCGTATGGTCAAGACCCGTGCGAAGGCTGTGGGCGGCCAGCCGGGACTGGTAGTGCGCACCGGCCACCGCGGTGGCCAGGTACCGTGCCGCCGAAGCGGTGTCCCCCGTCGGCTCCGGTGCGCTCAGCGTCAGGTGCACGTCCCTCATGGCGTCGTGATGGAGCGCCAGCGTGCCGGTGTCCAGCGGCGCGGCCGCCTCCCCATATGGGGCCGCTTCGCCGGGGGCGTCGGGCTTCCAACCGGACAGGGCCCGTTCCGCGTCGGCGGCGAACCGGTCGGGATCGATGTCGCCGACGGCCACCAGCCAGCCACCGCCCCGGCGCAGAATGTCGTGGTGCACCGCTTCGAGGCCGGAGCGTTCCCCGGCCGGTTCGCGCGACGAGGCGGAGTGGGCGAGCCAATGCCCGCGCAACGCGGTATCGCTCACCGCCCCGGGGTCACGGCGGCGCGACGGTGTACGCGGCGGCACGAGCGCGCCCACCGGGGCCGCGAGCTCGCCAAGGAGCCCCAGCCAGTGCGTGACCCCGCCCGGGGGCGTGAAACCGGTGATGTCGAGCCACTGGCCGTCGGTGGACAGGTGGAACGAGCCGCCCCGCTCCTCCGCACGGCCTGTTGCTCCAGTGCGCCCGGCCAACACATGGACCAGCGCGTCGACATCCTCCGGGCGCCGCCACCCTGGCGCACCCAGCGGCAGCCGCAGCCGCAGCTCCACCAACGGGATGCGTCCGTCCCTGACCGCCACGACGCGCGTACCGCTGCCGAGCGTGACATCACGCCGCGGGCCGTAGTACGGCGTGGGTTGCACGCCCAGCGGCGGGACCGGCCGGGCCGGCGCCGGGACGGCCACCGGACCGGGCGTGCCGGGGGTCTGCGCCGCAACGGGCGCGGGAGCCGTATCGCGGGGGGCCGGGGCCGGACGGGTCCTGGCCGTGCCGGGGGCCATCACCAGCACTCCCTTGGCCGCCGCGTGCAGGCCGCGAGCGGCGGCGGCGACGTCACCGGGGCCGATTTCGCCAAGCCGGCCGGGGAGCTCGTCGAGCAGCTCGGCCCGCCCGAAGAGAAGCTCCAGACGGCCCAGTGCGCGGCTGCGGGCGTAAACGTCGACGTGCTGCCGGTGGTGTTCGGTGATCATGCGCCGGACCGCCTGGGCCTGGGCCCGCTCCAGCCGGGGGTCGTCGGCCCAGGAGAGCCACCGGCCGGTCATCGCCTCCACCGCCTGCCGCGGCGAGACCGCCGGGGGCACCAGAGCGGTGAGGACCAGTAGGTCGGGGTCTCTGGCATCCAGCGGACCGAACACCCCGCATCCGGCCGACGCCGCCTGGACGCCCTCCAGTCCCTGCTGACTGATCATTTCGGCCAGTACGGCATGCGCCAGATAACCCGCCATGTCCGCGCGGGGATCGGGCAGCCGGTAGCCGACGGCCACGGCCGCCGCGGGAACCCCGGGTTCCGTGCAGGTCGCCCACCGGTCCTCGGTCAGGTCCGGCTCCCGCAGATCGGGTGACGGGGCGGACGGGCGCGACGGTATGCCGCCGAAATGCCGCTCGGCCAGGGCCAGCAGCTCCTCGGGGTCGTGATCGCCGACCACGGTCAGCACCGCGTTGCCCGGAGCGTAATGGGCCTCGAAGAACTCCTCGCACTCGGCGACCGTCGCCGTGCGGAGCTGCTCCAGACGGCCGTATCCGTCATGGGCGTTGGCGAAGCTCTCGAAGACCACACCGGGCAGCAGCGGCCAGGGGAATCCTCCGTACGGCCGGTCCTCCACCGCCGCGTGGATCTCCACCTCGATGCCGTCCAACTGACCGGCCAGTGACTGCTCGGTGAACCGGGGCGCCCGCATCCGGTCGGCCTCGCTGAACAGCGCCTGTTCCAGGGCCGCGGCCGGGACCACCTGGTGGTAGTCGGTGTAGTCCTGGTGGGTGGTGCCGTTCGCCTGGCCGCCCAGCGGGTGGATGTGGTCATAGAAGCGGCCCTCGGGAAGGCTCGCGCTGCCCCGGAACATCAAGTGCTCGAAGAGATGGGCGAACCCTTCCCGGTCGGGCCGCTCCGACCGGTAGCCGACCCCGTAGTGGACGCAGACCGCCGTGCGCGACGCTCCTGGCTGTCGCTCGACGACAACCCGCAGGCCGTTGCCGAGGGTTGCCCTACTGACCTTGTGCGTCATCCTCGGAATCCTCGTTCTGCGAGAGGTCGACGAGAAACCTCAGGAAGTCGCAGTAGTGGTCGAAGCCGCGGTCGAAGTCGTCGACGTAGGCGGCGATGTCATGGACGTGGAGCAGGATGCGCAGCGCCGCCATCCGCTTCCACTCCTGTCCCAGCTCACGGCCGTATCCCTCGAACAGCGCGCTGGTGAGGGCCTGCCACGATTCCTTGTCGCCGCCCAACTGCCACTGCAACTCGACCAGTTCGCCGACCACCCAGCCGAGGTCGAAGTACCACGGCGCCGCGCACACGTCCTCGCCGACGAGCAGGTCGCAGCGTCCGGAACCGGGGTCGACGACGAACGACCCGAGACCGGCCGCGCCGTGTGCGAGCACCGTCCCGGGGTCGGCGACGGTCAACCGGTACCAGGCGGCCACCTGGCTCCAACGCTCCTCGCCCAGGCTTCGGCGCAACTGTCCCTGGACGCACGCCGCGCGCGGGCTCGCGGCCCGGCCCGCCAGCCAGTCACCCAGCCGCGCCAGCCCGCGCGCCGGCCGGGCCGACAGGTCCGCGGGGGGATCCAGGTCATGGACGGCACGCAGCAAGCGGCCCAGGTCGTGCAGGGGCTTGCGCAGTTCGGCGCTGGGGCCCTGGTGCAGGAGCAGGTGCGCGGCGGATATCGCACCGCGCACGTCGTAGACCCGGGCGGGGCCGTCGGCGTCCCCCGGTACCAGCCGGGCCTCGTCGATGTCCCCGGCCTTGGCCGGCACTGCGCGGACCGTGTCGTCGACGGGCTGGAACGGTGCGGGTGCGAGCGGCCCTGGTGACCTTCGCCAGCGCGTCCCGCCCGTCGGCAGGGTATGGACCGACGTACGCAGCAGCCCGGTGCCGAACTCCGCCCCGGACTCGAACACCCCGGATTCGAGCGGACCGGGCACCGCAGCACGGTCCCGCGCGGCAGCGAGCTCGGCCCGGCGCTCGGCGAGCAGCTGGAGCACCTCGGGCATCGGCGGCGGAACCCAGGCGTCCTCGCGACCGGTCGTCAGGCTGCGCCCCGGGACCGGCGGGACCAGCACGATGTTCGGCCGGGCCGCGAGCGTCGCCCAGTGACCCCGGAACGCGTCACCCTCCAGGGCGCCCGGCGGCAGCGCGGGAGCGACGACGACCGGCGCCCGGGTGCACTGGGCGGCCAGCAGGACTGGGCTGTCCGCCAGGCCCAGCGCGAGGCGCGCCATGAAGTGCACGGTCGCCGGGTACACGACGATCGCCTCGGCCCACTCGGCCCACTCGACATGCCGCGCCGTGTCGTCCTCGTCGGGCCAGGTGTCGGTCGACACGGCACCGCCCACCCGGGAGCCGACCGCCTGCCTGGTCACGAAGCGCTCCGCGCTGCGGGTCAGCACGACTCGGACCTCCAGCCCCGGGCAGGACAGCCGTAGGTGTTCCAGCCAGTACGGGGCGGACCAGGCGTATGCGGAACCCGTGATCACCACGAGCATCCGGGTCAGGCCCAAGTCGGCGGAGGCTCCGGCCGGTGTCTCGTCGATCACGACGTGACCTCTTCCAGGAGCGTCTCCAGCTCCGTCAGCGATGCCCGCTCGCCGTACCGCATGTGAACGCCGGTGACGTTGAGGACGATCTCGTCGGCTCCGGCGTCGGCGTACTCCCGCAGGCGCGCGGCCAGTTCGGCCGGTTCGCCGTAGAGGAAGGCGCCGCCGGCGAGCAACGCCTCGGCGTTGCCCCGCGGGTTGCCCGGGTTCACCGTGATTCCGGACCGGGCCAGCATGTCGATGTAGTGCGGGAGCAACGTGTGGCCGGTGTTGCTCACGGCCGCCAGCTCGACCGGGTCCCGGTCCGCCGCGGCCAGTGCCAGCGGGACCATCACCGCTACCCGGGGCGCGGGGCGCCCAGCGGCCTCGGCCCCGGCGCGCAGTGCGGGCACCACGACATCACGCACGTACGGCGCCGGGGTCAGCCAGGTGATCGCGACGTCGGCGATCTCCCCGGCCAGCCGCGCCATGCCCGGGCGCAGCACGCCCAGACCGAGCTCCACTTGCGGGCGTGGCATCAGCGGGAACTCCGAGTGGCAGGTGAAGTACTCGCCTTCCTGGCTGATCTCGCCCTTCTCCAGCAGTCCGCGCATGACGGAGACGTATTCGCGTACCGCACCGAGCTGGCTGCGGTACGGCGCTCCCAGCAGGCTGCGCTGGAAGGAGACCGCGCCGGGCCCGAACCCGGCCACCACCGAGTGGCCGCTGGACACCGCCAGCGCATGGGCCTGTAGCGCGGCCTGGTAGGGGTGACGCTGCGGCATCAAGGTGACGCCGGTGCCGGTCGGCACCCGGAAGCCGCTCGCCGCGGCGTGGGCGAAGTCCTGGAACGGGTCGTTGAGCACGGCCTGGCCCTGCCACAGCCGGTGCGCGTCGCTCCACTGCGCGAGGGCGGCGTACGGCAGCAGCTGCTCCGGGCGGTACGGGGCGAACGGGGCGATGAACGAGAAAGTGGTCACCGGTCGGCTCCTGTCAGATTGTCGGCCGGCTCACCGGAGAGTCCGAGTTCCTGCCCGTGCACCAGCTCCGCATACGTGGGGCTGGTCAGCATCAGGTCGTCGTGGCGGCCCTGGGCGGTTACCCGGCCGCCGTCCATCACGATCACGTGGTCGGCGTGCCGCACGGTGGAGATCCGGTGGGCGACCACGAGTACCGCGCGGTCCTGGCTGATCTGGTCGATCAGGCGGCGCAGTCGCACCTCGTTGATGCTGTCCAGATGTGAGGACGGCTCGTCGAGCAGGATCAACGGTGCGTGCGACAGGCTTGCCCGGGCCAGGGCCAGCCGTTGCCGCTGGCCGCCGGAGAGATCGTGGGCGCCGCCCAGGACCGTGTCCAGCCCGTCGGGAAGGCGGGTGATCTCTTCTTCCAGGCCGACGTCCCGCAGGGCGCGCAACAGGGTCTCCTCGCCCACCGGGGTCTGCTGGCCGAGGGTGAGGTTGTGACGCACGGTGTCCCGCAGCAGCGTGGACGCCTGGTCCACGTAGGCGAGTTGGCCGCGCAGCTCTTCCAGCGGCCATTCGGCGGCAGCCCTGCCGAACACTTCGACCCGGCCCTGGTCGGGATCCATGAACCGCTCGACCAGCCCGAGGACGGTGGACTTGCCCGAACCGGAGAGCCCGACCATCGCGGTCAGCCCGGTGGCGGGGACGGTGAGATCCACCTGTCGCAGCACGGGCTCCTGGCCGTAGGCGAATTCGACCTGGTCGAAGCGGACGGCAGGGGCTCCGGCGACCGGCAGCAGCGAGTCGCCGGGGGCCGTGTTCGCCGTCCGCTGCTCGGACGGGAGCGCGAACAGGGCGTCGAAGCGCTTGCGGGAGACCAGGCCCGCCTGGATCGTGGAGATTCCCGACATCGCCATGATCATCGGCGCGGCGAGCTGGAACAGGTACAGCAGGAACGACACGAACGTTCCCAGGTCGAGGTCACCGCTCACCATGCGCGCGCCCCCACCGAGGACGATGGCCACCAGGGCGACCTGCTGGCCCAGGTTGATGACGGGGACCATCAGGGCCTCCATCGCGGAGGCCTCGGTCTCGAAGGTGGCGACCTGCCGTGCGCGGACGGCGAGTTGATCCGAGACGACACGCTCGGCGCGGTAGGCCTTGATCACCGTCAACGACTCCATCATCGCGACGAAGTGCTCGGCGAGGGAGCCGACCTCATCCTGGATGGCGAGGTACTTGCGGCGCAGTGCGACCACCACCACGGCGATGACGGCCAGGGCCGCGAGGAACGCACCGAGGGTGATGAGGAGCAGCACCCAGTCCAGCAACCCCATGATCACGAGCGTCCCGATCAGGGTGATCAGTGACATCGGCAGTTGGATCGGGCCGATGTCGACGATGCTCTTCACCGCGGCGGCGTCGGCGGTGAGACGGGTCGCCAGATTTCCCGTGCCTTCAGCGCGGGCGGCGTGCAGGCCCAGGCCGAGCGAGTGGTGCATGCTGCGGACCCGCAGGTCGCAGATGAGCCGATGGCCCATCCGGGACAGCAGATAGGTGGCCAGGGCGTTGGCGGCGGCAGTCCCCAGGCCGACTCCGACCATGATCCAGGTCCACCGGGTGAAGCCCTGCCCCTCCTGGATGGCGACCAGCAGCTTGCCCACGGTCCACGGCAGGACCAGCGTCGCCGACGTGGCGGCCAGGGCAAGGCCCATGACGCCCGCCAGCAGCAGGTACCTGCCGCGGAATATCTCCCTCAGGATGAGCAACCGCTCCTGGGGCGCGTCCCGGCTCGTACTCGCCGTGCTCATAGCAGTGATCTCCTAGACCGAGAACTCAATCAACGACCTGACCGCGGTGGCCGGTCCCTCCCACGTCACCCGCAGGCCCGCCGCGTGGCCGAGCGCCTTCAGCTCCGTGACGGTCCGCACGGGCGTGGGCATCATGGCGCGCAGCCAGAGCTCCGTGCGGTCGGCCTCCGGGCCCGCCACGCGCGCGTCCAGGCTGACGTCGGCGAGCAGGACCTTCCCGGTCCCGGCCGCGGCCTCCGCGCAGCGGCGCAGGATCGCGACCGCGTTCTCGTCGTCCCAGTCGGCCAGGATCGCGGAGAGCAGGTAGACGTCCCGGCCGGTTGGCAGCGGCTCGAAGAAGCTGCCGACGACGGCACCGCCCCGGTCCTGGAGACCGGCGTTCACGATGTTCTTGGTGGCGAGCGCCACCGAATTCTCCAGGTCGAGCACGGTGCCGCGCAGATGCGGGTGCCGACGCAGCAGGTTGATCAGGACCGCACCGCTGTTGCCGCCCACGTCGAGGACATCGCCTACACCCGTCCAGTCGTAGCCCTCGACGATCAGTTCCGCGTCGCACACCAACTGGTCGGAGGCGAGGCGCTCCAGGGCTCCGACGAAGGCGGGGCCGTCGTTGAGGCTCTCCCAGTAGCCCCGGCCGAACACCCCCACATGGGCGGGCTCACCGGTGCGGATCGTGTGGACCAGTCCCACGAGCGCGATGTCCGACCGGCCGGCCATGCCGTCCTCACGGAGGTTCTCGCGTACGGAGAACGGGTGGTCCGTCTGCAGCGGCAACCCGGCCGGCTCCAGCGCGTACCCGTCGGCCCTGTTGCCGCGCAGCAGCTTGAGGGTCACCAGATAGCCCAGGAGGCTGCCGAGCAGATCCGTGCGCGTTCCGCAGATCCGCGCCAGCTCCTCCACGTCGCTCACCCCGGCGGCGATGTGGTCCGCCACTCCGAGCGTCGCCGCGGCGCGGATGGCGGCCGGGCGCAACAGGTCGGCCGAGTCCACGAGTTGCTCGGCGTGAGCCAGGTCGTCCATGTCTGATGCTCCAGGTGGTGTGGTGACGTTGACGGATGAGCCCGGGTGCGGGCAGACGGGGGTCGCTGCCCGCACCCGGCTCGTGCCGGGAGTGCCCCGGCACGGGTGGATCAGCAGCCGCCGGAGATGGTGCGGCCAGAGAACTGACCGGCCATCCAGGAGACTCCCGCGCTCGCCGCGGCAGCGCACAGCGGCGTGCTCGCCGGAGCGTTGACGGTCGCGTTGACCTGCAGCTCCTCGGAGTTCGCGTAGGCGTCGTAGCCCGCCACGAGCTCCATGATCGAGGTGCTCTTCATTGTTGATCCACCTCCTTTCCTCACTCGGCGGACATCACGCCGGTCGGCGTGACGAGTCGTGAGAAAGCAGCTCTTGAGGAGCTGTTCAGCAGGTGATCTCGTAGGTCGCGCCGCTGACGGCGGAGGCGCCGGCCGAGGCCCAGCCCGCGCACTTGGCGGAGGAGGCGCGCGACGCGACGGAGACACAGACCCAGGTGGTGGCCGGGGCGCCCGCGGCGGCGCTGACGTTCAGCTCCTCAGCCTCGGTGTACGCGCTGTAGCCGGCGATGAGGTCGGTGATGGCCATGGTCTTGTTGTTCATTGGTATCCTCATTCGTGGTGATTGTTTTCTTGATTCAGTTCTGAACTGAATCCAGGGGGCGCGCACACGCCTCCTGGAAAACACTTCAGCTCCGGACAAGTTCGGCTTCCCGCAGATCGGCGGAGTCGAGGTTGCGGGAGGGATCGGCCGGGTCGATGTTGGCCTCGGCCAGACGGTCGTGGAGGATCCCGGCCAACGTGCCGGGGTCCTCGGCCGTCTCGATCAGCGCCTGCGCCAGCACACTTGCCCGGTGCTGGCCGAAGCTCAGGCCGTCCATTCCGGCCGCGGAGTCCCTGGGCTCCCAGGCCGTCGCCACACCCGGACGCAGCCGGCGGGTGAACACCGAGGTGTCGGCGCCCACGCCGGGCAGACCACCGAGGGCGTCGGCGAGTGCCTGCGCGGCATCCCGGCTCCGGCTGTCGAGGTAGACGACCAGGGCATCGCGTCGCGGGTACAGGTGCTTACTGGAGATGATCTTCGCGCGGTAGGTCACCGCGTGCTCCTCAAGGTGCTCCAGCGCCGTCCGCCAGATCTCGGGCGCCGCGATCCACTCGGTGATGTGCACGTAGACGCGCAGCAGGTCCGCGGACCGGTGCGGCATCGTGCCCTCGACCAGGAAGAAGCCGGGCGACAGCGCGGGCCTGCAAGAGGTGTTGGCCACGCCGACCGTGGTGCCGGGGGCTATCTCGCCCTCCGCGCGGATCCGGTCGCCCGGCACCCAGACGCGCAGCCCGCCGAGCTCGACCAGGTACGCGGACTCCCCGACCGCGTGGACCAGGCCGCGCAGGAGCGTCTCGGAGTGCGGCACGGCCGCTGCGAGAGTCCGCTCGAACTCGGCGTCCCGCAGCCGAAACGGAAGGTCGGTGTCCTCCAGGTCCAGCCCCGCGTGCAGCCCCTCGTAGAGCGCGTTGGAGAGCAGTCGGCGCAGTTCCCTGGACGTTTCGGCCTCGATGCGCTTGGTACCCACGGTGGCGCTGGACCGGTCCGGCGCCACGGTGACCCCGCGGACGGCTTCGAGCAGCGGGGGCGAGACGTGGCTGCCGGTCATGGCGTTACCTCAAATCCGAGAAGGGGTGCGAACTTGTGCGGCGTGAGCAGCGCCCCGCGGCCGATTCCCGCGGCCGCCCGCTCGATGCCGGACAGCCGCTGGCTCTGCGCGGCGCCCGCGATCAGCCGGTCCAGCAGATGCCAGCCGGCGAACGCCGTAGCGCGTGCGGTGAACTCCGGGTCGAGGTGGGTGCGGACGGTCCGGTAGCCGCTCCAGAAGCGGTGCACCAGGGGGAGCAGCCGCTCCATCTTCTCCGCGCCCCTGGCCAGGATCTGGTCATGGGTGAGTTCCACGTCGTCGAAGGCCGACGATCCCGCGTCACCGCGGTTGGTGACGATGTCGAGCACCGACCGGTAGAGCCACTCTCCAGCGAACGAACCCACGTCCCGGGCCGGATCCGAGAGCCGGAACTCCTCCCAGTCCGTGAGGATGGGTACCGCGTCGTCGGTGACCAGCAACTGGTCCACCCGGAAGTCGCAGTGGGAGGGGACGCGCGGGGCCTGGCTCTCCCATTGCTGGAGGTCTTCCACGGCCTTGATCAACGCCGCGTCGTGCTGCATGAGCCGCCACGCCTCAAGCTCGGCGAAGCTGAGCTCGTTGTACATCGCCAGCGGCATTCCGCGCAGCAGCCCGGCGTCCGGCAGCGACGGCAGCGTCTGGTCCAACTCACCGTCGGGGACGGCGGCATGCAGTGCGCCGATCGCCCGGCCCACCGCGAAGGCGAGGTCGCCGCCGAACGCCTGGTCGACCATCAGCTCCGCGCCGCTCTTCGCTTCGATGTGGGCGAACACCACCAGCCGGGCGGCCTCGTCGAAGCCCAGCAGCGACGGTACGTATCCGGCGAGTCCGTCGACGCCATCGACGAATTCCTCGAAGGACAACAGCCGCTTCATCCGGGCCCGTACGTCCGCCTCGGGGCCGACCAAGCGCTTGACGAAAACCCTGCGCCCGCTCGTGGTATTTCCTGCCCAGGCGTGGTTGCGGCCGACCGGCGCCGACACCGAATCACGAACGAGAGCACCCAGTCCGAGCCGGATCAGCAGCGCGTCCACTTCGGGAAACGCGTCCAGGTCGACCGGCCGGAAAGTGGGCTGGGTTTTGGGTGCCGCGCCCTTTTCCAGATTTTCGGTCTGTTCATCGGCGCGTTCCGGCAGCCGGGCCCTGAGCATAACTCCCCCGATACAGTGATTCCGCTTCCATGATGAAGGGAGGTGGGTAGCTGTTCCAGCGAGAGGCCGGAACCGTTATCGGGACGAGTGAAAACGACGCGATATCACTCGCACGAACATTCCGAAAAGCTACGACAGGACATCTTTGGCAGAACTTCCTGCCGAGACTCCGATCCACTTCCTTCAAACACCGTCAACTCCTGCGGAGCAACGTCATTCGAACGACCAGGACGTTTCTTTCCCGGCCTGAAACAAGAATATCTGACGGCGGCGAGCACACCACCCGCCATTAGTTGGTAGCGGCCAGCCAAGTGGCTATTCCCGGCACCGGATACCCCCAATTGGACGGCACGCGCCCTACCTTTGGATAAGCGTCGGCCGTTCCTCGGCGATTCGCGCGAGTACCGGTGAGCCGGCGGCATGTTCCATGCTCGGGCGTATGCAGTGCGGCAGTCGCGCCCGGTCGGCGATGACGGCCGCCTGTACTCGGTTGACAACGCCGAGCTTTCCGAAGATTCCGCTGACGTAATCCTTGACCGTGCCGACGCCCATCAGAAGCCTGCGACCGATATCGGCGTTGGACAGCCCCTCGGACACCATCGCCAGCACTTCACGCTCGCGCTCGCTCAGCGATGCCGTGAGCTGACGCGCGTCTTCAACGGCGGTGGAGGTCTGAGCGTCCTCGCTCAGCTCGGACAGCAGCTGGGAGCCGGCCAGGCCGGACAGGACGATATTGCCGACGGCGAGGGTGCGCACCGATGCCACCAACTCATCCGGCCCGGTGTCCTTCAGGAGGCAGCCCGCCGCTCCGATGCGGAGCGCCGCCAGGACGAAGCTGTCGGCGGCGGGCGTGGAAAGCACCGCCACCCGGGGCGGGTCAGGCAGGTCCAGCAGCCCCTTCAATACGCTGAAGCCATCGACGGACCGCATCTGGATGTCGAGCAGCACGACATCCGGCCGACAGTGCCTGGCCTCGGCCACTGCCTGGGCGCCGCACGCGACCCTGGCGCTGAGCCGGTCTGCCGATTCGATGATCATTTGGAGGCCCGCGCGCAGCAGAGGGTCATCGTTGACGATCAGAGTGAGGGTCACGATGACTTCCTGGCGGCTCGGAGGCTCACGGTCAGACGTATGAGCAGCATCGCGGCGATGATGCCCAGCGAGACCCATACGGCGTGGTGGGTCACCGTCTCGGCTATCTGCACCGCGGGAGACCCGATGGCGAATCCAAGTCCGGTGAACAGCCCGGCCCAGGCAGCCGAACCGACCAGGTTGAGCATGAGGAAGGTCGTCAGACCCATGCCCGCCCAGCCCGCCGAAGCGAACGCGAGCGCCGAGGGAATCAGCGGCAGAGGGGCGAGCACAACGGCCGCCGCGATGACCCGCCGGTTCGCCGGAGTCTCGCGGGCGAGCAGCCCATGGCTCCGCTTCTTCTTCCGCTCGTCCGGGGGACCGGCGAGGAGCCGCACCAGGCCCGCGCCCCACAGCCGGCCCGCCAGCCAGAAGACCCAGGCGAACTTCATCATCCCGACGACTCCGGCGATGAGGGCGAGTACGAACGGGGTGTCGCCGACGCGGGCGAACGCACCCGCGACGGTCATCGTGCTCTGATCGCCGGTCAGCACCTCCAGCAGTACCGGATTGGTTCCGATAAGCCAGGGCTTGAGCGGCCACATCGCAAAGGAATAGGCGAATACCAGCAATATGCTGTACCAGCAGACAAGATCCCTCGCCGAGGGAGCACCGCCCCATGGCAGCCATGACTTGTCGAGGGGGCGGGTTTTGTCGATCCGAACGTGCCGGGTCTCGGTGGTCAAGCGGGAACTCCTATATCACGCTGTCATAACCTCGATCGAGGACCAGTGGACGCGGAAATACGCCGCACAGAACAGCTCGCGGCGAGGAGTGGTCGGCGTCCGGAGGGCCCTCTTGAGGGAATCCTCATATCACTGGGATCAGCACGATTCCCTGGCGTCTCACATGGAGGCCGCGAAGGAATGCGCGTTCCCGCTAGCGCACCACTGCGCGTACCCTGTTCGCCAAGGTAGGTCGAGCCATGTCTCCCCCGACAGAAATGTAAATACCACGGGCGCATGGAGCTTGCGCCGCCGCACGTGAGAGCATCGTCTG
This sequence comes from Streptomyces sp. NPDC026575, assembly GCF_055567415.1. Classification (NCBI taxonomy): domain Bacteria; kingdom Bacillati; phylum Actinomycetota; class Actinomycetes; order Kitasatosporales; family Streptomycetaceae; genus Streptomyces; species Streptomyces sp. NPDC026575. The sequence goes on along the minus strand of NZ_JBVHQM010000023.1, from coordinate 23,683 downwards.
CGGCTGGAAATTCACACACCTTTTGTCATGTCCATAGCGCGCGAGGTGAGGGGTACCCCTACCCCTCAAAGCTCGCGAACTCTTCCCCGTAGAGCAGAACCGTCATTAGGTCGGTCATTGACCGGTTCCACCCGATAGGGCAAATCTAAGTGCAAAGATCTGTACAAGCAAGTTCGCTCATGTCCACTGTGACGCAGATCACTCACGCAAGTCGCGCGCATTCACTTGCGCGGCGAATTTCTGGGTAGTGGCGACCGCTGGAATTCCTCAAGCAACCCTCAAGCAACCCTCAGGCGGCTGCCGAGCGGACGATCCCGGCAGAGAAGGTTCGCGCGACAGGACGAACGAAGCCCCCGGTCGACGGGGAGGCCACTGGCGCCTCAACTCGGTCAACAGAACGCAGCGTTGACCATTTGTTCAAAACTAAATTAATACCATTCGGTGGCTCAACGGACGCGCGGTCCGCGAAAGCAGGACGGGATGATGCGTAGTTGACGCCGCCGGCCGGCGAGCCTGTTCTGGTTGACCGAGCCGGCGCGATCTGGGAACTGCCCGAGAGGCACGGCCCACCCCGTCGCTTGTTGCGGTCGCCGAGTGCCATCCTGCGGTGCCGGGTTCGTTGGCCCGGTGGCGGATTCGGCCACTGAGCCGAGCCCGCAGCGCGGTGGCGCCGGGCCCGAGACCGGAACCGACTCGTTGGCCCGGCGAACTCCTCGGCCAGATACGTGACGTGCAAGCTGTGTGGACCGAGGGCGCCATCCAGCGGATCACCGCCGAGAACACCACCCTCACACAGCGCGTCCGCCAGCTCACCACCGACAACCGCACCCACGACGAGCGACTCAAGGCCGCCCGCTCGAACCTGCGCTTCCAGGACCGGCGCGTCGCCGACCTCGAAGCCCGCGTCGCCGAACCGGCGATGCGGGCTTCGATGCCGCTCCTCCTCAGTTGCCGGGCCGATGCGGACTTCCACGACGGTAGGCAGCGCCACCGCCCAATTCCCGCAAGGACCTGTACAAGAGGCCACTTGGACAGGGAAAACGCAACTTCGACATGGCCCGCAGAGGCAGCTACCTTCACCTGGTCTTCGGCGGTCGCCCACGGTCGCGCGGGGGTTCCTTCAGGCTGAGCCACCCGCGACGGGATGAGTTCGTCACGCCCCACGAACCCTCGCCCCCATGCGCAAGCCACCGAACCGGGTCCACACCAGGCACCCCCAACCAGGGAGAGACGCATGCCCCATCTTGCTCTGTACACGTTCGGCGTCCTGAAGTCACCTCTCGCCGACCCCGCACCTCTCACGCGCGAACTCCACGACAGGGGCGAGGCCATCTACCGGAAGATCGGCCAGCACCCCGGATACCTCGCTCGTGCTGAAGCGGCAGACCGCAGCCGGGGCACACACTTCGACTTGGACTGGGGTGCATGGGGAGAGTTCGCCGTACCGACCTGGTACGGCAAGGGCCATACGGTGGAAACCATCGCCCTGGACGCGACCCTCTCACTCTGGACCGACCTGCGCCCCGCCTTCGACGCCATCTACACCGGTCTGCACCGCGAGGCGCTGAACAGGCGTTACGACTGGTTCGAGAGGACAGGACACCCGAGTTACGTGATCTGGTGGGTCTCCGACGGCGTGATACCCACCTGGCAGGACGGGGTCTCCAGGCTGGAGCACCTCCACGACCACGGCTCCGCGCCGCACGCCTTCACCTTCCACCACTCGTTCGCCCCGGACGGAACTCCGACCAGGATCACAGGCATCGGGCCGAAGAGCGACCAGGTTCGCTGACAAGGAAGCCTGAACGACTGGTTTCGCTGTCAAACGCCTCGATTGAATGACGGCGAACAGCAACGGCCTGGCTTTGTTCACGGGAACCCGGTTCTCGTGAACAAAGCCAAACGGCTCCGACTCCCCGTCACGGGCCTGTGGCTTATGAGTCGTCGCAGTTCAGAGCCGGTTCACGAGCTCCTGTGTTCGGTAAAGTTGAAGTACAAGCGCTCCCGCGACCACTTCTCAGTTCCGGGCTCGACGGACCACGCTGTCCTCGCCTTGACGGGCGGCTCTCCTAGTGACGCACAGGCGGAATATCCGACGCGGACGGTCTCACATCGGTGCGCCGTGGGCGACCTCGACAGCCTCGTCCACTCACGCCGGCCCCACCGCGAACGCCGGCGTGAAAGCTGATGGTCTGCATCACGGCAGTCGCAGCGGGCCTGAGATCAGAGCACCCTCCCCCGTGACCGTCAGGCGTGCCTGACGGCCGCCCGGCGAGCAGTCGCGGCCGTTGGGATAGGTGGGCTGCGGGGTGATGCTGATCTGTCGATCGAGCACGGTGGCGCCCCGCTGGTTCCGGAACACCAGCCTGACGCGTATCGGCTTCCCCGGGAGGTCACGTACGAGCGCGAAGCCAGGCCAGATGGAGGGCTCGGGAGTGTGGGCGGTCGTCGCTTCCGGGCTCTCCGCGGCGGTTGCGGATTCCGTGGTCATCACGGGGTTTCCTGGAGTCGCCGGGCCTTCCGGCCGGGTCTCCCGCAGCTGCAGCGCGCGCTTCCGGCAGCTGCCGTCCCAGCAGGCCGTAAGGCTCGCGGCAGTCACCCTGTTCGCCAGTTGCGGGTGGACCTCCACCCGGATCCCCGCGGGAGCGTCCGTCAAGGTGCAGGGATGGGTGTCTCCCGCGGGACCCCCGCACGCGGTCAGTAGCGCCAGAGCCGCCAGGGGCACCGTCAATCCGGCCTTCCGTCTCACGCTGGCTCCTCGCAACCGTCTGCGTCTTGATCACGGCCACTCATGCTCGCACGGCAGCTGCCCCCAGCCGGTCGACCGGGACCGTCTCGTGCAAGGCTCCACGGGGCCGCAGTGCGCACAGCCAAGGTGGCGGACCGCGCCGTACGGATCTCCCGTCCCGCACACACCGCGATCTACGCCGCAATGCTCAAGCTCCGAGCCGACGACCACCCCGCCTCCAGAGCGTCGCGGACAGCCGGTCCTCTGCCTCGCGCTGGACGAGGTCGGCGAGCGCCCGGGGCCGCTGTCCTTGGGCATCTGGTCGGCGCGGCGTCGTAGGCCGTAGTTGACCACGCCCGGGACTGGTCCCGGCCGGAAAAGAACGCGACTACAGCACACTCCTGCGGCACCAAAGCTGCCTTTCCGAGAGTTGCCGAAACGTCACTCCTGAAGGCGCCCCTGGATAACTGGCCTCAAACGCTTTCCACTTGAAATAACTAGATGGAGATAAATACAGAAGAGTGGGCAATCGGGGCGGCGCGTCACGCATATCGTGTGTACCGCGAGTTCCTGGACAGGGCACCCGCGCTCCGCGGCAACCGCCGCTTCGGCAGTTCAACGACAGGCGACCGACCAATTCAGCAACCGTCCGTTGACCGCCGTATAGGCGGCTGACTCGCGCAACCACCTGCCCCCTTAGATCCGAGCGATTCCCGAGACCCTTGGCGCCTGGCGGCGATCCCACTTGCAGCCGTTTCGCAATTTCGCTCAGAATCGGACATCGAATGATTACCGAACACTCCGATACGCATCTCACGGCACGGCCGGTCAACGACGACTACCGGCTGGGTACCGAGGCATACACCGATGAGCAACGGACCGCGGTCCTTGCCAAGTTGGAGGGGTACCTGGGCGGGCAGCGGGAGCGTCTTCTGGGTTACCAGGTGAACCTGTCGCTCGACGGCCACGCCGCCCTGGGTCGTTTCCTGGGCTACCACATCAACAACATCGGGGACCCGTTCGTCGACAGCAACTACAGCCTGCACTCGCGGTGGCTGGAGCGGGCGGTTCTGGAGCACTACGCCCGCCTGTGGCACGCCCCGCTGCCCGAGGACCCGGCCAGTCCTGGGGATAAGGACGGGTGGGGATACGTGCTGTCCATGGGCAGCACCGAGGGCAACCTGTACGCCATGTGGAACGCCCGTGACTACCTGGACGGCAACGCCCTGGTGCGTGACGAGGTCTCCGGCGATGCCAGCTGCCGCACCAGCTACCTGCGGGCCAAGCACCCCGACGACAACCCCAACGCCTACATGCCGGTAGCGTTCTTCTCGCAGGAGACGCACTACTCGCACATCAAGGCGATGCGGGTGCTGGACATCCCGACCTTCTACGACCTGGGCGGCAGCCTCTACCCGGGCGAGTGCCCCATCGACGTGGCCGGCACCGGCATGCAGACGTACAACGGGTGGCCGCTCGGCGGAGTCCCGACCACCGGCGGCGACGAGGGTCCGGGCACGGTCGATGTCGACGCCTTGGTGGCCCTCGTGGACTTCTTCGCCGCCAAGGGCCACCCCGTCCTGGTCAACTTCAACATCGGCAGCGTCTTCAAGGGCGCCTACGACGACGTTCAGGGCGCCTGCGAGCGCCTGCGACCCGTCTTCGAGCGGCACGGCCTCGTCGACCGCACCGTGCGCTTCGACCCCGACGACCCCACCCGGGTCAGCATCCGCAACGGGTACTGGATCCACGTCGACGGAGCCCTCGGCGGCGCCTACGCCCCCTACCTGGAGAAGGCCCGCGACAGCGGACTCATCGAGACCGCGCCGCCGGTCTTCGACTTCCGGATCCCCGAGGTGTCCTCGATCGTCACCAGCGGACACAAGTACCCCGGCGCGCCCGTCCCCACCGGGATCTACATGTCCCGCGCGGGATCCAAGCTGCGCCCGCCGTCCGACCCGGCGGTCGTCTCCTCTCCCGACAGCACCTTCGCCGGATCCCGCAGCGGCTTCGCCTCCCTGGCCATGTGGAACCACCTCGCCCAGTTCAGCGAGGAGCAGCAGGTGCGGCAGGCCGCCGAGGTCCTGCGGATCGCCGAGTACACGGCCGAACGCCTGCACCGGCTGAGCGAGCAGTTGCGGGAACGCGGTGAGCCCTGGGCCGAGGACGGTATCGAGGTCGGTCACGGCGATCACGCGCTCAGCGTCTGGTTCCAGCAGCCGCGGGCTGAGATCACGCAGAAGTACTCGCTGGCCTGCGTGCCACTCAATCTCGGTGGACTCCGCCACGACTACAGCCACGTCTACGTCATGCCGCACGTCACCCAGGAGTTGATCGACGAACTCCTTGAGGACCTCTCCCAGCCCGGAGCATTCGACCGTTCCGCGGAAAAGGACGCGCAGCGGCCCCCAATTCCCCACCAGCGCTGACCCGCGGGCGGGCAGCCGAACCGCAAGCGCCCGCCCGCCTCCTGGCGATGTTGCCCCGCATATCCCCGCGTGCGGGGCAACTCGGCATTCCGGCGTGGGGACAGCGGTACAGCCGTGGCGGCAAGCACTGGACCGTGGCTGGTCCCTGGGCCATGGTGCCTGTGAACAGCTTGTGGGGGCGCGGCCGTGTCAGAGAGGCGTGTGTCCGGAGATCGCTGGTGAGTCGTCAGGCGGATTCCTCGTTCCATCCGGCCTCGGCGCGGACCCCGTGGCGTCCCAGTGCGCGGAGAGCTCGGCGGCTGCCGGTTCAACGGCGGTTCCCCGCCTCCGGGACCCCGGAACTCAACGAAGACTCCTGCGAAGCCATTCGGAAGGACGTATGACCTCGTTCCTGGACACGATCACGCCGGAGGAGCTCCACGCGGATCCCTATCCGATCTATCAGCGGCTTCGACGTGACCACCCGGTGGCCGAGATCCCTGCGCTCGGCTGCTGGCTTGTCACGCGCTGGCAGGGCGTGCGTCAGGTGATGAGCCACAGTCGTGCCTTCACCACCAGCTTTCCGTCCGCGATGTCGGAGATCTACGGATCGGAGAACATCCTGTCGAGGAGCGGCGACATCCACAAAGGGATGCGCGCCAGCGTCGAGGAACTCTTCGCGCCCGAATGCGCCGGTCGCGCCCGAGGGTACGCACGAAAGCTGGTCGTCGAGCGGGTCTCCGGCATGCATGGGCAAGCGGACCTCATGGGTGAGGTCCTGCAACCCGTCGTGGCAGAGGTGTTCCGGTGGATGCTGAGCCTCAAGGTCGACAGCACGACCCTGCTGCGCCTGGCACAGGACCTGTGGCTGGGCGCCCTCGATTCCGGGGACCCCGCCAAGCTCGCGGTGGCGGCCGCCGCTGTGAACGAGCTCGACGCCGCGCTGACCCCCTGGTTCGAGGGCCTCGGCCCGGACCCTTCCTCGGCGATCGCACGGTGGCGACACATCAACCCTGGAGGCGTTTGTCCGCGAGGCGCCGCGGAGGTCCTCCCGACGATCCGCGTGATCCTCCCGTCCCTTCCCGAACCCGGGTGGGCGGCGGGCAGCCTCCTGGTCGCACTGTTCAACGACCCGGACCAGCGCCGGCTTGTCCGGGACCACCCGGAGCTTCTCGGCGATGCCGTCCACGAAGTCCTGCGCTGGATGCCACCGTTCGGGCTCGTCCACCGCATGACCACGCGACCGGTGGAACTGGACGGTACACGCCTGCCCGCCGGTGCACACGTCCTGGCCGCGATCGGCTCCGCGAACCGCGATGAGACGGTGTTCGAACAGCCCGACACCTTCGACCTCCGCCGCCGACGGCAGCCTCTGGTCACCTTCGGATACGGAGAACACGCCTGCCTCGTGCGCGCGTTCATTCCCGCCATCGTAGAAGGACTGGTCGCCGGCATCCTCGACGTCCACCCCGGCGTCCGCGCCGACCCTTCGGAGCAGCCCCTCCTAGCCGGCTGGGCCGCCCGCTACACCGCACGCCTTTGCGTGGACGGCCTCGGCGACTCCGCGGACCGGGCGACAGCGCTGCGCCCGCCTGGTTGAGGCAGGGCCCGCGGACCGGCCCCCTCACGCTTCCGCTCCCGCCGGACGGGGCCAAGATCGCCCCGCTCAGTCGAATCGTGTCTCTGAAGGGGTGGTCTCCGCACAGGCGGAGGTGATCCGCATGAACCGCCGAGGTATCCGTTCCGGCCGTGGTCGTCTCCGCGCAGGCAGAGGTGACCCGGCGCAGGCGGAAGCCCTGGCGAAAGCGGATGAGCGCTCTCCGCTACGGAAGTAGGCGTACGCATTCAGGCCACCTTCGCAGCGATGCGTCTGCGGCCGCGAAAGCGAGCCACCGGACAGTCCATAGCCTGCGTGGTCAAGGCGCAGCGGCTATGCTCGCTGCACATCGATAAGGGGGCACGGTGGGCAAGCTTCTTCATCAGCAAGAGATGGAAGTAGAAGTCGAATTCTATTCCTTCGCCCTTCAAGAGGCGGACGACAACCTCGTTCCGTCTCCTTTCCCGGAGGGATTCAAATCGGGCAGCTTCCTGTCTTCCCTTGAACGAAGAATCGACATCGAAAGCGGCGGTCACACCCACACTGCATATCTGACTGCCGAGGTGTGGGATTCGGAGCCTAGCAAGCATGTCAGCGGCGACTGGGAGGCCGAGGGCGAGGGCGAGATTGAATCACCAACCGGAGAGTTGGCCATCTGCGAGATGACCGGGAACTCTGGAAATTACATCCAGCTCGGACGAATGCACACGCTATGGAAAGCGCGCATTCGAAGTTCGGGTCGTGATGCCGTTTACCGACTGGCTCAAGTCGACGTCCCCATCGGCGTCGAACGATATCTGGTGCAGTTCTGGCCCGCTAGCGGGTAGGACCGCACACCAGCCGGGTGGAGCGATAGTCGCCCCACCCGGCACAGAGTAAATCTATGTCAGTCTATCGCCATGAGGTAGGCGTCGACTTCTTGCCCCGTAGCGTCCCTACCATGCAAGATCCGATTTTTGTCACAGAAGAGAGCCAGGATCGTACCGCCGGCCTGGTTCTGTCCCTTGGGGATGGGGAGAGCAGAAAAATTGTCCTTCGGCGCAGACGGTTCCTTCGAATGTTGAGCCGCGCCCTCATAGGTGCTTGCGAACGGGTATTCATCACATTCGCGAGCTCCTGCCGGGTCGCTCGTCGCGTAGTCCCCACCCCAGTATTTCACGCACATACTCACTGCTGTTCGGCGGTTAGCCCTGTAACGGGGCTTGTCGCGGCCGGGGTACAGCCGATGCAGCGGGCGATTCGCATCGAATCCGGGAACGTTCTTGTGCGAGTTCGGCGGCTTGGTTTTACTGGGGTTCGTGTGCGCGAGATTGATATGGTCGGCCACCGCCTTCTCCGGCGCTCCCTGCTTGGAGCTGTAATGCAGGGCAACCTTGTACGTGAACGCCGCTCCGCCGCGCTTCGTCGGGTCAGCCGCTCTACTGTTGGGCAGGTAGGTCGCGGCATCCCAGTTCATGGCCGTAAAAGTGACTCGCTCCGGACCAGGATTGGTCCCGACGTAGCCGGGTGGGTACTTCACCGACACGTAGGGGACGTATGCCATGGTGATCAGGTCATCGGGCTTCGATCCTTGCCCAGCATCGAAGATCACGTTGTGCCTGTAGTTGGGAGTCGTCCGCAGCGCATCAAACGATTTCTTCGGCGGGATTAGACCGGACTCCCTCTTTTGGGCATGAGATATCAGCACCCTCTGTTCAACGGTTGTATTGACGATCAGTCCGCTCGTCTTCGCATTTGCCGTGGCGGCGAAGTTCGAGAAGTGATAATCGAACCGAACCGTCCGATCATCAGCATTCGGGACGGTACCGAGGACCGTCACCGCAAAGCTTGACTCCCCTGCCGGGCGGCCATTCTTTCCCCACACCTGCAGAAGCTGCAGAGCGCCACACATCGCGAACCGTGACTTGAAATAGATCAAGCCGTTATTAAGATTCTTATGGCACTCCTTATCCGATATTGACCGCGGCGGGTCCGGATAGGTGCCACCATTTCCCGCGCGAAGAGGCGGAGGAGAGTCCTTCACACCCAGATTCCCAGCCTCCGGCAAGAGGGAGGCCGCCGGGCCTACTATTTCCCCTCGGTCCACCTTTGGCTCCTGATCCTCTAAGGATCTCCCCAGATTTGCCAGAAATCCCGGACTCTGGAGCTGAGCTAGCGTTGGAGGCTTCGCGCCAACCGGAAGAACGTAGGTTTCCACAGTCAGGCGGTCAGGCGCGGCCTCAGCAGGTGGCGTGAAGGCCGTGATCGCTAACGCTGCAGCAGCCAGCCCGACCCACACCTTTCCCCGTCGCCGATGCGGTGGCGTCAAAATACGAGTCATTTCTCTCCGAAGGCACTCTGTCGAACAATCACGCGAATAATAATCATGGAACTTCGCATTCCACGCTTTGGCGCATGTTCTGTCCTAAAATGCTCGTCGGTGGCCGAAGGCTTCCAGGTCGATGAGGTAGCGAGATCCGGTGGGCTTCCAGCGATTGAGCAATGCTTAGATCCCGTGGATCAGCTCGGGAGGCGCACCCTCCCGACCGATCGACTGGTATCCAGTAGGCCCGCGCTTCCGCATGGGTCGGGGACGGGCAACCGTGCTCAGCCGTTCAAAGGCCAATCCAACGAACGCCACGGAGCCAGGCCCGCGCCGGAGTCATGACCCGCCGGACGCCTTGACCGACTCGATGGGCTGGCGAGGCAATGCGCGTGGGTGCCTCAATTACGTAGACGCAGAAGAGGGGTTGCCCTGCGGGTGGCTTTGATAACGCCGCGCCGGTAGCGGTGCAGCTCTGGCACGTGGTGGTAGATGGATACGTCGCGGGAGTGGACGGCGAAGCCCATGCCGGCCAAGCTGCGTTCGATGGTGAAGCTGCCACGGCACGGTATGTAGAGCGGGCCGCGGAGCCAGCTGCTGACCGCCTCATGCGATCAACTCCCTGTTGCCGAGCCAGGGGCATGCAGGCGGGCTTACGAGCGTGGCTGGCGCGACCCCGGAACCTATTGGCCCGCACAGTCGCCAATCGATCCGGGCAGCGGATCAGCCTCCGTGGTGGTCAAGGCTCGGCGGGGCCGCAGTGCGCACAGCCAAGGTGGCGGACGGCGCCGTACGGATCCGGAGTGGCCAGGCGTCCGCCTGGTGCACTTCCATGGGGGCATGGACACGACGATGATCGGTCGGAGGCGAGGCGAGGTGGCACCGCTCAGGGCGCGACGACACCCGCGGATAGCGGGGCCGTCGTCGGCTCGCGGGCCGATACTTGCACCGGCGAGCCCGCCACCTCCGTGACGCCCGGAACGTGCCTGACATGCCATCAGGCACGTCGGCGTCAAGTCAGCATCAGACCCGCCGGACCCCGCATACGACCGCCACGGAACGCCAAGATCAGAAACTGTCGGAACTGCCGCAATCCACTCTCTGACCTGGTGAAACACCGGCCAGAGGCACGACCGCCCATCTCACCTGGAGGTACCGATGAAGATGTTGATCAACGTCGCGGAGACCGTAGTCGCCGACGCGCTGCGGGGGATGGCCGCGGCGCACCCCGAGCTGGTGGTGGATGCCGAGAACCGGGTGATCGTGCGGCGGGACGCGCCGGTGGCGGACAAGGTGGCGCTGGTGTCCGGGGGCGGTAGTGGGCATGAGCCGCTGCACGGAGGGTTCGTCGGGCCCGGGATGCTGGACGCGGCCTGCCCCGGGGAGGTGTTCACCTCGCCGGTGCCGGACCAGATGGTGCGGGCGGCGGCGGCCGTGGACAGCGGGCGCGGTGTGTTGTTCGTAGTGAAGAACTACACGGGCGACGTGCTCAACTTCCAGATGGCGCAGGAGCTGGCGGAGGACGAAGGGGTGCAGGTCGCCAGTGTGCTGGTGGACGACGACGTCGCGGTGACCGACTCGACGTTCACGGCGGGGCGGCGCGGGACCGGTGCGACGCTGTTCGTGGAGAAGATCGCCGGGGCGGCGGCCGAGGAGGGGATGCCGCTGGAGCGGGTGGAGGCGGTGGCCCGGCAGGTCGTCGCCTCCTCGCGCAGCTTCGGGGTGGCGCTCAGTGCGTGTACGACGCCGGCGAAGGGCAGTCCGACCTTCGACCTGCCCGCCGGTGAGCTGGAGTTGGGAGTGGGCATCCACGGCGAGCCGGGGCGGGAGCGGCGCGCGATGATGACCTCGCACGAGATCGCGGACTTCGCGGTGGACGCGATTCTGGAGGATCTCCAGCCGCGGCTGCCGGTGCTGGTGCTGGTCAACGGCATGGGGGCGACGCCGCTGCTGGAGCTGTACGGGTTCAACGCCGAGGTGCGCCGGGTGCTGGACGAGCGGGGCGTGGCGGTGGCCCGGACGCTCGTCGGGAACTATGTGACGTCGCTGGACATGGCAGGCTGCTCGGTGACGCTGTGTCAGGTGGACGGGGAGCTGCTGCGGCTGTGGGACGCGCCCGTGCAGACGGCGGGGCTCCGCTGGGGCCGCTGAGGCCCTCCCGCCCGCTCAGTGACCGAACGACCGAAGGAGAGTAGCCCGTGTCCGAAACGGCCCTGGATGCCGCGTTCTTCGTACGCTGGATGACGGCGGCGGCCACCGCCATCGACCGGGAGGCCGCCCGCCTCACCGAGCTGGATTCGGCCATCGGCGACGCCGACCACGGCGCGAACATGCAGCGGGGGTTCGCGGCCGTGGTCAAGACGGTGGCGGAGGGCGAGCCGCCGGCGACGCCCGGTGCGGTGCTGGTCGCCGCCGGGCGGCAGTTGATCTCAAGTGTGGGCGGCGCGTCCGGACCGCTGTACGGGACGCTGCTGCGGCGCGCCGGGAAGGCGCTCGGCGAGGCGGCGGAGGTGTCGCCGGAGGAGTTGCGGGCGGCGCTGGACGCCGGAGTGGCCGCGGTGGGGCAGCTCGGCGGGTCGGCGCCGGGCGACAAGACGATGCTCGATGCGCTGGTGCCGGGGGTGGCGGCGCTGGCGACCTCGTTCGACGCGGCGGCCGAGGCCGCCGGGGAAGGCGCCTCGGCGACCGTGCCGATGCAGGCCAGGAAGGGCCGGGCCAGCTATCTGGGCGAGCGCAGTATCGGGCACCAGGATCCGGGCGCGACGTCGTCGGCGCTGCTATTCGCGGCGCTCGCGGAGGTGGCGAAGTGAGCGCGGCGGACGCGGTGCGGGCGGACGGCGGCGGTGCGGCCGGTGACGGGGGTTCCCTGGTCGGTGTGGTGCTGGTGTCGCACAGCGGGCCGGTCGCCGAGTCCGTCGCGACGCTGGCCGTCGGGCTGGCTGGCGGCGGGGCCAAGGCTCCGGTGGCGGCCGCGGGCGGTACGCCGGACGGCGGGCTGGGGACCAGTTCGGAGCTGATCACCGAGGCGGCGCGGGCGGTGGACCGCGGTGCGGGGGTGGCGATCCTGGTCGACCTGGGCAGTGCGGTGCTGACCGTCAAGGCGATGGTCGCCGAGGGGGACGAGCTCCCTGAGGGCGCACGGCTGGTGGACGCGCCGTTCGTGGAGGGCGCAGTGGCCGCGGTGGTCACGGCTTCGGCGGGGGCGGATCTGGACGCGGTCGCGGCGGCGGCGACCGAGGCGTACGGGTACCGCAAGGAGTGACGGCTGGGGCGGTGGCCGGGCCGAGCTCCGGCCCGGCCACCGCCTCGTTCAGGGCTTGCGGGCGACGGCCGCGTAGCAGGACGCCTCCGCGTCGGTGACGTGGGTGGCGTCCTCGGGGCGGTCGGGGCGCCACTGGTGGGAGAGGGTGACGCCGGGCCCCAGCAGCTCCCAGCCGTCGAAGAAGCGGGCGAACGCGGCGCGGGGGCGGAACTGCAGTCCGGTCCCGGCGGCGGCGTAGATCTTGCTGATCTGCTCCATCGCCTCGGGGGCGAAGTCCGCCGTCGCATGCGTCATGGCCAGCACCGAGCCGCTGGGGAGCGCGGACTTGAGGGTCTCGACGATGCCGTGCGCGCGGTCCCGCCCGTCGTCGGTGACGAAGTGCATCAGGGCGTTGAGGCTGAGCGCGACGGGCCGGCTCAGGTCGAGGGTGTCCAGGAGCCGCGGTGCGGCGAGGACGCCTTCGGGGTCGGTGACATCGGCCTGGAGGTAGGCCGTGCGGCCCTCGGGCGTGCTGTGGAGCAGAGCGGCGGCGTGCGCGAGGACGATGGGGTCGTTGTCGGTGTAGACGACCCGGGCGTCGGGGGCGACGTCCTGGGCGATGTCGTGGAGGTTCGGCCGGGTGGGGATGCCGGTGCCGATGTCGAGGAACTGCCGCAGGCCGGACTCGGCCAGGAAGCGGGTGGCGCGGTGCATGAACTCGCGGTTGATGCGGGCGGCGACCAGCGCGGCGGGGAAGACGCCCAGCACGCCGCCGGCGGCCATCCGGTCGGCCAGGAAGTTGGTCTTGCCGCCCAGGAAGTAGTCGTAGATCCGGGACGAGTGGGCCCGGTCCAGCTGTAGATCCACCACGGGCTCATGGTCGTTCATCGTCCGCTGCCTCCCCGGTACGGCACAGCGCCCCCGGCCCCTTCCAGCGACCAGGGGGCGCACTCTTAAGAGCCGTGCGCCCTCAAGGCGCACAACACGCCTCCGTACACACGGCTGCTGGAGCACTGCCCGGTACGCCCTGGATCATGCGAGGCGAACACCCCGCACAGGTGGTGACGATCCAGGCGGAAAAAGTCACGGACCGTCACATCAAGTTGTCACGGGTAGTCATATGAATACGCAGCGGAAGATTTTTGCGTCTCCCATGCCACAAACGGGCCCACTTTCCTGTTCATTGGAGGGTGAGGGCAAACCGTCCTCCCGCTGCCGCCGTCGCCTCGGCACCCCCGTCAGCGGTGCACGACGATCGGAACGAGGGCGGCTCGTGAGCGTAGACCGGGACCGACTTCCAGCGGCGTGCGCCCCGGCGCACACCCGCATCACGGAGTTAGCCGCGCCCTCCCGCTGCCCGCCGAAGGCCCGCCCGCCGGGGCCGTCCGACCACCGGCTGTCGATCACCTTCGAGGCGTTCCTGGCGACCCATGCCGGCAAGTGGCTGACGTACGCGTATCTGCACACGGGCAGCGAGGCCGCGGCCCGCGAGGTCACCCTGTCCGCGTACGAGCAGCTCGGCCGGCTGTGGCCGCACGCACTGCGGCAGCCTTCGGTCGAGGCGTACGCCTGGTCGGTCCTCAAGGAGCGGGTGGTGGAGTGGCTCTACGACCACCAGCAGCCCACCGCGCTCACCGAGACCGCCGCCTTCGCCGTCGTCGCACACGCCCTGCTGCGCGAGTGCCAGCAGCAATTCGCCATGCTGGAGAGCCAGTTGGGGCTGTACGCCGCCATCGCCCGGCTGCCGGAGCGGCAGTGCGACGTGATCGTGCTGCGGCATGTCATCGGCTACAGCGACGCCCAGATCGGGGGGCTGCTCGGGGTCGACGAAGTCACCGTCCGCTCCTATGCGAGCCGCGGCAAGCGCAAGCTCGCCGCGGCTCTCGGCATCGACCAGGGAAACACCAGGGGGAACTGAACCATGTCGCACCACCACCCGGCCGGCCGCCGGGAGACCGTCGAGACGCTGCTGAGCGCCGCCGCAGCGGTGTCCGGAATCAACGGCCTGGCCGGGTTCTGCGACCTCGCCGAGCGCACTCCGGCCGGCAGGCCCGGCACCCGGACCGTCGCCCTGCGGACGGGGGCGGACGGGCCGCGGGCGGCGGTGCTGCCGGGGCGCGCCGACCGCGGGGCGCCCAGCGCCTACCCCAGCGCCCGCGACGAGGCCACCCATGAACTCCAGCTGGCCTGTGCGTTAGTGGTCAACGCCGCGGCGGCCGCGGCCAGCCTGGAACGGCTGGTCAACGACCACCACATCGACCCCGAAGGCGCGCTGGTCTTCGCCTGTCTGCTGCACATCACCGGACGCTGCGACGCGGCGCACTTCTGGTGGCACTTCGGCGCCGGTGCCGGCAGCCGGACCGCGGCCTACTGCCTGTACCTCTCCCACCGCCGCAACGGCGAGTACCGTGACGCCGCCTACTGGCGCGAGCAGGCCGCGCACGCCCCCGACGAGGAGCGCCCGGCGGTGACGGCGTTCGACGACAAGCAGCTGCTGCCGGACGCCGCCCGGCACAACCTCCTGGTCCAGTGGCACAGCGGGCTCGCCCCGACCCTGCCGACGGCCTTGGAGAACGTGATCAACCGGCTGGTCGTGGACGGCGACGACGAGGACTTCGGCGAGATCCCGCGCCCGTCGCCCACTCTCGTCCAGGACCTCGGCCGGGCCGGCCGGAGCGGGTGCGCCCCGGGCCGGCCCGGTGGCACGCTCAGAGGAAGCTGACGCCCTGCGCGAGCGGCAACTCCGCCGAGTAGTTGACGGTGTTGGTGGCCCGGCGCATATAGGCGCGCCAGGCGTCGGAGCCGGATTCGCGGCCGCCGCCGGTCTCCTTCTCACCGCCGAACGCACCGCCGATCTCCGCGCCCGACGTGCCGATGTTGACATTGGCGATCCCGCAGTCGGACCCGTCCGCGGCCAGGAAGCGCTCCGCCTCGCGCTGGTCGCGGGTGAAGATGCTGGAGGACAGGCCCTGCGGAACGCCGTTGTGCAGGGCGATCGCCTCGTCGAGGGTGCGGTAGGTCAGGACGTACAGGATCGGCGCGAAGGTCTCGGTGCGGACGATCTCGGTCTGCTCGGGCATCCGGACGATCGCCGGCCGGACATAGGCGGCGTGCGGGGCCTGCTCCGCCAGGCACCGCTCGCCGCCGGCCAGCAGCTTGCCGCCGGAGCGCTGCGCCTCGGCCAGCGCCCGGGACATCGCCGTGTGGGCGGCGGTGCTGATGAGCGGGCCGACGAGGGTGGCCGGGTCGAACGGGTCGCCCAGCGGGAGCTGTCCGTAGGCGTGCACGATCCGCTCGACGAGGCGGTCGGCGAGGTCCTCGTGGACGATCAGCCGGCGCAGCGTCGTGCAGCGCTGGCCCGCGGTGCCGGCCGCGGAGAAGACGACGCCGCGGACGGTGAGGTCGAGGTCCGCCGAGGGGGCGACCACGGCGGCGTTGTTGCCGCCGAGTTCGAGCAGGCAGCGGCCGAAGCGGGCGGCGACCCGGGGCGCGACCTGCCGTCCCATCCCTACCGAGCCGGTCGCGCTGACCAGCGCCACCCGGGGGTCGTCGACCAGCCGCTCACCGCACTCCCGGGCCCCGAGCAGCAGCCGGTGCACCCCGGCCGGCGCGCCCACGTCCGCGGCCGCGCGGGCCAGCAGCCCGTCGCAGGCCAGGGCGGTGAGCGGGGTCAGCTCGGACGGCTTCCACACGACGGTGTCGCCGCAGACCAGGGCTACGGCGGTGTTCCAGGACCAGACGGCGACGGGGAAGTTGAAGGCGGACAGCACGCCGACGACGCCGAGCGGGTGCCAGCTCTCCGACAGCCGGTGCCCGGGCCGTTCGCCGGCGATGGTCCGGCCGTAGAGCTGCCGGGACAGGCCCACGGCGAAGTCGCAGATGTCGATCATCTCCTGCACCTCGCCGAGCGCCTCGGAGCGGATCTTGCCGGCCTCGATGGTGACCAGGTCGGCGAGGTCCTCCCGGTGGGCGGCCAGGAGTTCGCCCAGCCGCTTGACGAGCGCGCCGCGTCGCGGGGCGGGCACGGTGCGCCATTCCATGAAGGTGCGGTGCGCCTCGGCGACGGCCGCGTCGGTCCGCTCGGGGGTGCTGGCGGCGAGGTGGGCGAGGGTGCCGCCGGTCAGCGGCGTACGGGCGAGGACGGTGTCGGCCCCGGCGCCCGTGTACACGTCGAGGTCCACACCGCAGCGGCCGAGGGCGGCTGCCGCGTGGGCGCGCAGGGCGTCGGTGTCGGGGAGCCGGTGGCCGGTTGCGTCGGTGGCGGGCATGGCGGAACTCCTGGGTGAGGGTGGGTGGGCGGTGGTCAGCGGGCCGGGTGCGGGACGCCCGGATCCGCGCCGGCCGGTTCGGTGGCGAGAAGTTCCCCGTCGTCCAGCGCGCGCAGTGCCGCGCTCGCCTGAAGGGTGAACAGCGCCTGCCGCAGCGCGTGGTCCTGCCGGCGGGCGCAGAGCGCGAACGGGTCGAGGACCGGCCGGCCGATCGCCTCGGACAGGCGGTGTGCGTCGAAGGGGTCGCCGGCCAGTTCCGCGTCGCGGGTGCCGTCGCCGGTCAGGTTGGAGCGGAAGATGCCGGCGGCGGAGCGGGGCAGGAAGTCCTCGTAGACGATGGGGTGGGCGGTGAGCCAGCCCTGGGTGAGCAGGCCGGCGAGGTCGGCGGGCGGGCGCCGGCCGTCCCGGGGCCGGTCGGTGGCCGGCCGGTAGGTGAAGAACGCCTGGTGTGCGACGGCGAGTTGGTGCTCGGTGGCGGGGAAGCCCTGGCGCCACAGGTCGCGGGCCACCGCCTGCCGGTCGGCGCCCGGACTCAGCGATATCCGGCGGTCGGTCTCCGCCATGAGGTGGTCGTAGCGGGCCCGGCCCGCGCGGGTCAGGGCGATACCGCGCGCCTCGACCTCGCCGAAGCGGACCCGCAGCGATCCGACGGTGACCGTGCCGTCGGCCGCGCGGAACCTGCGGGGCTCGGCCAGCGCCCGGAAGGAGGTCTGGCGCAGCAGCACGTCGGGCCCCTCCCAGCGCGGCGGCCCCTGGATCCGGTCGATCATGGTGATGCCGCGCTCCCCCATCCGCCGGTAGAGGGCGTCGATGTCCAGGACGCGCGGGGTGAGGTGGTTGATGTGCGTGGTGCTCACCCCGCCGATGTCGGCGGCGACCGCGGAGACGCGCTCCAGTTCGCTGTACCAGGCGCGGTCGACGGGTTCCGGGGAGAGCGCGAACGCGGCGACCGCCAGGGTGAGGAGGCGTTCGGCCTGCGGCTCGGGGAGTCCGCCGGTCTGCTCGGCGCGTTCGGCCAGGGCGAGGAGCTCGGGCGGGAAGAGCCGTCGGCGGGCGAGGAACGCCTCGACCCGGGAGGCCAGGCCGGCGTCGAAGAAGCGGCGGTCGGAGGTGGTCAGCAGCGAGGTGAAGACCCTGAAGGGGTTGCGGTCCAACTCCTCGTCGCAGGTCGGCCGGAAGGCGGTGGAGACGACCGGTACGGCACCCTCCTCGCCGTCCCTGAGGTCGTAGAAGCCCACCGGGTGCATGCCGAACGCGGCGAAGATCTGGGCGGCCTGGCGGAGTTCCCCGGGGGTGCCGACCCGGATCGCGCCATGGCGTTCCGCGGTGACCCGGCGCAGGGCGCCGAGCCGGCCCGCGTCCGGGTCCCGGGCCGCGACCTCGTCGTTGATCTGCCCGGCCACCTCCAGCAGCGTGGTGTACGCGGGGACTTCGGTGCCGTACATGGCGGAGAGCCGGTGGGCGAACGCGGCGCGCAGTTGCCAGGTGGGGACCATTCGCAGCTCCGGGGGTCGGGGGCGGACCGGGGGTTTTCAGATGATGTGGGCCTCGGGGCGGCCGGTGGGGCGGGTGCCGTCGTCGAAGCGGGTGGCGGCGAGCGGGCCGATGTCGAGGAACGGCTCGCGGCCCAGGTACAGGTCGCGGACGAGTTCGCCCACGGCGGGGGCCTGCAGAAAGCCGTGACCGGAGAAGCCGGTGGCGTACAGGAACCGGCCGGGCCGGCGGGCCTCGCCGATCAGCGCGTTGCGGTCGGGGGTCATCTCGTAGAGGCCGGCCCAGCCGTCGACGACGGGCAGTCGGGCGAGTTCCGGTGCCCGGCGGGCCGCCGCGGTACGGAACGGGGCGAGCCATTCACGAGTGAACTCCCGCTGGAATCCCGGCTGTTGGCGCGGATCGGACAGGCCCATGAGCAGCCCGCCGGCGCCGTCGTTGTGGAAGTAGAGGGTGGAGTCGAAGTCGAGGGTGAAGGGGATGCGGGGCGGGGCGGGGCGCAGTGGTCCGGTGAAGGCGATCTGCCGGCGCAGCGGCGTGACGGGCAGGTCGACGCCCGCCATGGCGCCGACGGCGCCGGACCAGGCGCCCGCGCAGCAGACGACGGCGGGGGTGCGGACGGTGCCGTACGGGGTGCGGACGGCGGCCACGGCGCCGTCGGCGGTGTCGATGGCGGTGACCGGGCAGTGGGTGCGGATCCCCGCGCCGAGCCGGCGGGCGGCGTGCAGGTAGCCGGTCACCGCGGAGCGCGGCAGGGCGTAGCCGTCGGTGGGCGAGTAGGCGGCGGCGACGATGCCGCCCGGGTCGAGGTACGGGCACAGCTCCTGGGCGGCGCGCGGGGTGATGATGCGGCTGGGGACGCCGTGTGCGTTCTGGGTCCGCACGCCCTCGGTGAAGAGGGCCAGTTCGCGGTCGTCGCCGAGGAGGAAGAGGTAGCCGACGGACTCCAGCCCGACGGCGGCGCCGGGCCTGCGGGCGAAGTCCCGCCAGGCGTCCAGGCTGCGCAGGCCGAGCCGGATGTTGAGCGGGTCGGAGAACTGGGCGCGGACGCCGCCGAGGGGTTTGCCGGACGAGCCGGACGCGGGCCGGTCGCGCTCCAGCAGGAGCACTCCGGTCACGCCCGCCTCGGCCAGGTGGAACGCGATGCTCGCCCCGATGACACCGCCGCCGATGATCACGACGTCGGCCTGCTCGGGGAGGGGGACCCGGGCCTTCGCCGAGGTCGCGGTGGATGCCATCCGGGCCGCCTTCCGGTCTGCTGGTGCGGTACGGAGTGGGTGGTGGGCTGTCGGACGCTCCGGTGCGGGTGGGGCGCGGTCACCGGTGGCCCCTAGATGGTGACGGGCGGGCCGTGCCGCGTCCATCGACGGTTGCTGGACGCGATCTATTAAGACTTCTGGGCGCCGGGGGGTTTGGCAAGGCGGCGCACGGGGCCGGCGGGCCCGCGGCGCTGGGTAGGGTGCCGCCATGGAACTGCCAGGTGTCCAGCTCAGGACGCTGCTGGAGCTGACCCGGAGCGGCACGATGACCGCGGCGGCCGCGGCCCTGGGCTATACGCCGGGCGCGGTCTCGCAGCACATCGCGGCGCTGGAGCGGGCCACCGGCACGGAGCTGGTCCGGCGGACCGGGCGCCGGGTGGAGCTGACCGATGCCGGGCACACCCTCGCCGACCACGCGGAGCGGATCCTGGCCGCGCAGGCGGAGGCGGTGGCGGCGCTGGAGCGGGGCCGCGGGGAGCTGCGGGCGCGGCTGCGGCTGGGGGTGTTCGGTACGGCGGCCGCGGTGCTGCTGCCGCCGGCCCTGCGCCGGCTGGGTGCCCGGCACCCCGGTGTGCGGGTGGAGAGCCGCGAGGTGGACGTGGACCAGGCGTACGCGGAGGTGTGCGCCGGACGGGTGGAGCTGGCGCTGGGGCTGGACTATCCGGACGCGCCGCTGGTCCGGGACGGCGCGGTGGAGCTGGTGCGGCTGCGCTCCGAGCGGTTCTCGCTCGCCGTGCCCGGCGGGCGGCCGCCATGGGACGGGCCGGAGGGGCGGGCGGGTGCGCTGCGGCTCGCGGAGACCGCCGAGTGCGACTGGATCCTGCCGGCGGCCGGCTCGTACTACGGGCGGGCGATCCGCGCCGTGTGCCGCCGGGCGGGTTTCGAGCCACGGGTGGTCCACGAGGTGACCGACACCGCCACGTCGCTGGCGATGGTCGGGGCGGGGCTGGGCGTCGCGCCGCTGACGGAACTGATGCTGCGGCTGCGCTCACAAGGGATCACGGCGGTGCCGCTGCACGATCCGGTCGTCCGCCACATCGTGGTCGCGGTCGGCTCCGCCGCGCTCCGCAGGCCGTCGGTGGCGGCGCTGATCGACGCGCTGCGGGAGGGCGCCACGCCGTAGCGAAGCGGCCGCCTCACCCCGACGGAGCCGCTCGACGCGCCCGGTCCGGCGGCCTCCCGCACCCTGGAGCGGCCCCACCGCGTCCGGCTCTGGAGGTACCGGTGAAAGCCGCCCGTCTGCTCGCGCTGGCCGCGCTGCTCGCCACCGGCACCGGCCTGCCGGCCGCCCCCTCGGCCCCCGCCGCCGAGCCGCACCGCGCGGCCGCCCGGCCCGCTCTGTACGAGACCACCGATCTGGCGCTGTCCGGGCGGGGTGCGCACACCTACCGCATCCCGGCGCTGACCACCCTGCCGGACGGCACCCTCCTCGCGGCCTACGACCGGCGCAACGACAGCGCGGCCGATCTGCCCGGGAACGTGGATGTGATGGTGCGCCGGAGCACCGACAACGGGCGTACCTGGAGCGCCCCGAGGGCGGTGGTGGACTACGACGGCGGAGTGGGCGCGGGCGACCCCAGCCTGCTCACCGACCGCCAGACCGGCCGGGTCTTCCTCTTCCACGCGTACGCGCCCAAGGGCGTCGGCTTCGGCAGTGCGGGGGCCGGCAACGCCCACGACAGCACCGGTGTGCTGCACACCGACTACAGCTACTCCGACGACGGCGGCCGCAGCTGGCGCAACCGTCGTCTGACCCGCGCCCTCAAGGACCCTTCCTGGCGGGGCATCTTCGCCTCTTCGGGGGCCGGCAGCCAGCTCTCCGGTGGGCGGCTGCTGCAGCAGTACGCGTTCCGCAAGGCGGACGGCAGCATGTGGGCGGCCAGCGCGTACAGCGACGACCACGGCGCGAGCTGGCACATGGGCGAGCCGGTGGGCCCGCGGATGGACGAGAACAAGACCGTCGAACTGGCCGACGGACGCATCATGCTCAACAGCCGTACCAACGGCGTCAGAAGGCGGCTGATCGCGCACTCGTGGGACGGCGGGCTGACCTACAGCGCCCCGGCCGCGGACGACGAGCTGATCGATCCGGCGAACAACGCCTCGATCCTGCGCTACGACCCGTGGGCGCCGGCCCGTCAGCCGCGTGCCCACTGGCTGCTGTTCAGCAACACGGCGAGCACCGATGTGCGCGAGAGGCTGACCGTGCGGGCGTCCTGCGACGACGGGCGGAGCTGGCCGATCGCCCGGACCGTCGCGCCGGGCGCGGCGGCCTACTCGACGCTGACCCGGCTGCGGGACGGCACCTTCGGACTGCTGTACGAATCCGGCCCGTACCGGAAGATCACCTTCGCCCGGTTCGACGGCGCATGGCTGGGGATGAGTTGTCCGGCCTTCTGACCGTCAGCCGCGCGCACCGCCGCTTCACACGGACGGGTCCGGTGCCGCGGGCGGCCACACCGGGCGGCTGCCGTCGGGGACGGCGGCCAGCGCATGGCCGACCGTGGGGTAGCAGGAGAAGACGTTGAGGGACTGGGTGCCGATCAGCAGCCGCAGCATCCGTACGCCGAGCGACGCCAGCAGCAGCCGCCCTTCCAGCCGCCGGCACAGCCACTCCAGGGCGAGCAGACAGCTCAGCCCCCGCGAGTCGCAGAAGCGCAGGGCGGTCAGATCGAGCACGAGGAAGCGGTGGCCGGCCGAGACCACGGACCGCGCCTCGGAGAGAAATGCCTGCTCGGTGCGGAGGTCCAGCTCTCCACTGACCCGCAGCACCGCACACTCCTCCGCCTCCACGATCGCAGTGACCGCCAACGACCGCATCTCCGAGCTCATGGCGTCCACCCTAAGCGCCTGGGGCGGGGGCACCACCCCGGCCGTCGGCCGTCCTCGGGCACCGGCCGGTCGCGGCCGGTGGACGCGGGGGCGCCCGATGTGGACGACGGGCCCGCCACCAGGGCCGTACGGGCACGGGGCGAGGCCGTGGATCTGGGGCACGCGGTCAGGAAGCAGGCAGAAACGGGCAGGTTTTCCCATGTGACGGGCAGCACTTCGCAGGGAACCGCTTGCTATAAACCTGATGCGGGCGGAAACGGGCAGTCCCGTGACCGAACGGAAGCCGGAATCAGCCAGAAACCAGGCAGGAGTGAGCCATGAGGGCCGAGGAACGCCAGCACCGCATCCTCGCGCTCGCCCGGCAGTCCGGCCGGGTCGAGGTCGCCGATGCCGCCGCCGAGTTCGGGGTCGCCCGCGAGACCGTCCGGCGGGATCTGAGCGAGCTGGAGCGCCGTGGGCTGATCCGCCGCACGCACGGCGCGGCCTATCCGGTCGAGAGCGCCGGCTTCGAGACCACGCTGGCCCGGCGGGAGACCCAGCTGGTGGCGGAGAAGCGCCGGATCGCCGCGGCCGCGGCGGCGCTGGTCGGCGAGGCCGAGACGGTGTTCGTCGACGAGGGCTACACACCGGAGCTGGTCGCCATGCTGCTGCCCACCGACCGCCCGCTCACCGTGATCACCGCGTCGCTGCGGACCGCGTCGCTGGTCGCGGCGTCCGAGTCGGCCACCGTCCTGCTGGCCGGCGGACGCGTCCGCTCCGGGACGCAGGCGACGGTGGGGTCCTGGGCCCGGGACATGCTCGCCCGATTCGTGATCGACCTGGCCTTCATGGGAGCCAACGGCGTCTCCCGGGAGCACGGTCTGACCACCCCCGACCCGGCGGTCGCCGAGGTGAAGGAGCAGGCCGTGCGCTCCTCGCGGCGGCGGGTGCTGGTCGGGGTGCACAGCAAGTTCGGCGCCAGCAGCTTCTGCCGGTTCGCCGATGTCGGCGACTTCGACGTGATCGTCACCGACGCGGGCCTGTCCGCGCCGGAGGCGCATCGCTACTCCCTCCTGGGGCCGCAGGTGCTCCGGGTCTGAAGCCGGGGCACGGGGCACCCGGACGACCGGCCCCGTAGGAACCACCGTCTGCTACACCGCCGTAGGCCACACCCCGGCCCGCGGACGGTCCATCGAGCCTGCCCGGAACACCGCGGCACCGCCCCGTCCCCCCTCGCCATCCCCCGATTCCCCACCTCCCCCTGTCGCCCCCAGAAAGGCCCCAGCCGTGAGAGCACGATCCCTCAAGCAGAGCCGTACCGGCCGCGCCCTGGCGCTGACATCGGTCACCCTGTCCCTGTCGCTGGCCGCCACCGGCTGCTTCAGCGGCGCCAACAGCGCGGACAGCGGCGGTCCCCAGACCATCAATGTGCTGATGGTCAACAACCCGCAGATGGTGGATCTGCAGCGGCTGACGGCCGAGCACTTCACCAAGGAGACGGGGGTGAAGGTGAAGTTCACCGTGCTGCCGGAGGACGATCTGCGCGACAAGATGAGCCAGGACTTCTCCAGTCAGGCC